>JAAZUU010000033.1 GCA_018624035.1 Rhodobiaceae bacterium
CGCCCGGCATTCGCCGTGAAAACCGCGGCGGCAAGTCCGTAATCACTGTCATTGGCGATGGCGATGGCCTCATCAAGGCCTTTCACCGTGATCACCGACAGGACCGGGCCGAAAATCTCCTCGGTCGCCAGCCTGCTGCCCGGTGCGACACCGTCGAGGATGGTCGGGCTGACGAAATTGCCCTCGACATCTCCACCAACAAGCCTTGTCACGCCCTTTCCGGTGGCGGCCAGATAGCCGCTGACCTTGGCGCAATGATCATCATCGATCAGGCTGCCAAGATGGTTTGCCGGGTCCAGCGGGTCACCCATCCGCCAGTCGCGGACCCGCGCCAGAATTTTCGGCATCAGTTCCTCACGCACATTCTCATGAACAATCAGCCGCGAGGTGGCGGAACAATTCTCGCCCATATTCCAGAAAGCGCCATTCACCAGATGTTCGGCGACCAGGTCCAGGTTCTCGGCATCATCCATGACGATGGCGGGGTTCTTGCCACCGCATTCCAGCACCACCTTCTTCAGGTTGGAATCCGCCGCATAGCGCAGGAAGCGTCGCCCGGTCTCGGTCGAACCGGTGAAGGACACCATGTCGATATCGGGATGGAGGCCAATCGGTGCGCCGGCATCGGGGCCGCTGCCGGTGACGACATTCAGCACCCCGGCGGGCAGGCCCGCCTCCATTGCCAGCTCGGCGACCCGCAGGGCGGTCAGCGAGGTCTGTTCCGCCGGCTTGACGATCATCGAACATCCGGCGGCAAGCGCCGGTCCGATCTTCCAGGCCATCATCAGAAGTGGGAAATTCCATGGCAACACAGCGCCGACGACACCGATCGGCTCGCGAACCACAAGCGCAAGCGCGTCCTCGCCGACCGGGGCTGTCTGGTCATACAGCTTGTCGATCGCCTCGGCATGCCAGATCAGCGTGGTGATGGTCTCGGGAAGGTCGATCGTCGCGCAATCGCGGACAGGCTTGCCGGAATCAAGCGATTCCAGAACCGCCAGCTCATGCCGGTTGCGGCGCAGCAATTTCGCCAGGCGGATCAGCACCTGTTTGCGCTCGGCCGGATGAAGGCACCGCCAGCGCCCGTCATCAAACGCCTCGCGCGCCTTGCCGACGGCGAAATCGACATCCGATCCGTCACAGGCTGCCACCGTCGCCAGAACATCACCGGTGGCCGGGTTGACGCTGTCGAAGGTGGCACCGCTATTGGCACGCCGGAACGAGCCATCGACAAAGGCTGTCGTCGCCGGGGTGAGACCGGCGGCGATAGCGCGGTACTCATCATGCGTCAGCAACTCGGACATCAGGTGCCTCCTCTGGCGCCGTGCGCCTCGTTCATCAGCCCGTCGATGGTGCGGTTCATCACTGAAATCACCTGTGCAAGGCTGCGTTTTTCATCCTTGTTCAGATCACGGAGCGGGGCGCGGGGCGGGCCGGCAGGCAGGCCGCGGACAGCACAGCCATATTTGATGCATTGCAGGAATTTTCCGCCCTGCTCCAGCGTCCTCATCAATGGCAGCATGGCCGACATGATGCGGCGTCCCAACGCGAAATCGCCCTCCACGACACAGGTCTGCCACAGTGCCAGATGCGCCTCGGGCGCGAAATTCGAGCCGGCGCAGACCCATGATTGCGCGCCCCAGGCAAAGAATTCCAGCGCCTGGTCATCCATCCCGCAGCTCATCTGGATATGCGGATAGTCGCGGGCCAGCATATGGACCCGGTTGATGTCGCCGGAGCTTTCCTTGATGGCGCAGAAATTCGGACTGCGTCCCACCCGGTCGAGATATTCACCGCTCATCTCGGCAGCCATCCGTCCGGGGTAATTATACAGCATGATCGGCAGATTCGCGGCGCGGTCGATGGCCAGCGCGTGAAGCGCGTTCTCGCGCGGGGTCGGCTGCGCATAGGGCGGCGTTGTCACCAGCAAGGCATCATACCCCATTTCGCGAATGGCCAGCGCCAATTCCACCGAATCCTCGGTCCGAACCGCGCCGGTGCCGCCGATCAGGGCGACGCGGCCGGCGACGATATCCTGCGCTCGCCGCAGCGATTCAATCCGTTCCTCGGCACAATGGGCGTAATATTCGCCCGTCGTGCCGCCGACCACGATGCCATGGACACCGGTTTCGATCAGATGCTCGAGGATGGCGACGAAACCGTCCCAGTCGATCGACATATCGGGCGCCAGCGGCGTAATGGCCGGCGTGTAGATGCCGTGAAAATGCATGACAGACCTGATTTCATGATTGGCTGCTTCCATCAACAGCCCGTTTTCCCCAGCGATCCTGTTATGCGCCCCGTCGGCGCGCGCAAGGACCAGCCAAATCATCACTGATCATACTGATTTCGGCAATAGCCGAACTCGCGTGCCATCTGCGAACCGGTTTCCCGGCAGACAGAGCCAGAGGAGTCATCAGAGGCCACATCGACAAGTTGGAACGTTTATTCACATATTAACAGAAATTCGGTTTGTGAAGACTCACCCCCACACAGCAACACTTTTTCAGGGTCGAGAACGTTGTTTTTGCAATCAATCCGCGGGATTTGCCCATACTGTAATGACGCAACGATCATCCCATTGGACAACCCCAAAGCCCCTGTGGCAGACTGACGCAGCGATGACGCGACCTCTCGGGAAGCACCTTATTATCTACGCAGTGATGATGGCTTCCATGGTGATGGTGCCTGCCGGCGCTCATGCCGACAACGGGTCCGGTCTCGGCCTTGGTTTCAAACAGATGCAAAAACTCTGGAACGGTTTGATTGAAAAGCCGCGCATGACAGTGTGCCGTCTGGCAACCCGCCAGACCTACAAGAAGAAACAGATTTGCGTCTATGCTGGTGCCAATCGCACCTACGTCGCTATCTACAACGATGCGGGGGCCTTCTGCGCCGGGGAAATGCAGTGCAAATACCGGCCCGACAGGTCCAAAAAAGTCGCCGATTATGTGGTGGCCTTCAGAAAATCGCAGGACTAGCCGGATCCAACAGTTCCATGGAACCATGGCGGCCACAGGCGACAGCGCATCCTGAGCATTTCTTCTATTGATACTTCGCCTGTTCATTTTTATCGTGTGGGTTTGATTACGCAGTTCCAGCGAAGTGGTGCCAATGGACGAAAAACAGCTCTCAGAGTTCATTTTCGAAGCCGAAGACGAACTGAAAAGTTACAGTGACTCCTTTGAATCGCGAGCACGTGACCGTTTTGTCGCCTATGTGAAGGAAATGTTCGAGCTTGGCTCGACCGATGAATATGGCACCATGTTTCACGCTGATCGGATCGTCATCAACAAGCGTAACCGTCGCCTTCTGGACTATATCGAAGTGACCGCGCTGATTGATCGGGTTGAGGTTGTGTCGCTGAATCAGGAAGTTACAGAGCGCCTGATCGAGATCATCAAGACGGAAAAGGGGTTCGAAACCGTTCATCATGATGAGGCGAACAGCAAGGTCATCATTCCGTTGCCGCCACTGACATTCAACCAGCAGCTTGAACTCAATGACGCCGCCATAGCCAAGCTGGGCCAGCTGGAGCGGACCTTCTTCTCGGTGAAAAGCCAGACAGGTCAGCAAATCAAGAAGGGCATCGAGAACGAGTATATTACCCAGGTCGACGCGGCCAAGGTATCAAAGGAAATCGATCAGATCATCGAGCATTACCTTTACAATGCGAGATTGTTTGGCATCGCTAAGCGTGAAATCATCATGGGCAGCTTCAAGCCGAAGACGGATATCGAGGCCGAGCTTTACCCGAAAATTGGCCCGGCGAAGGATTTCCTGACCGCCGCCGCCGCCGCCCAGTCGCAACCGATGGAAGATGAACCTGAAGAAGACATGACGATGATCGAGTGATCATCGGGGACCGGGTATTCCATCAGGCAGCTCGCCAGCCGGGGTGCCGGCGTCATGACCGCGGCAGGTAACCATGTCGTGCCAGCAGGTCCGGGAGTTCGGCAAGTCCCGGAATCACGTTGCCGACCTTCACATCCTGATGTGGCCGATATTGCGGATCATCGGCGATGCAAATGAAATCGGCAACGCGGGCGTTCACCGCCGCCCCGAAATCGGCCCCGGTATCGCCAATCATCAAGGCCTGTGACGGATCGGCTCCATGCACGGAAAGGCAATGCAGCAGTCCGTGCGGTTCCGGTTTGCCGCCATGTCCGGAATCAGCCCCGACAATCGGATTGAAGAGTGATCTGATGCCAAGCTCATCAAGGCTCTGGCGGGCGGAGTCCTCACTGTCATTGGTCAGCAGTGCCAGCCGGAAGCCGGATTCGGCAAGCGCCCTCAGCGGAGTCACCACATCGCCTTTCGGCACCGTATTGCCATGCGCAAGCTCGCGGACAAGCCGCTTTGACTCGGCGTGATACTGTTCATCCGTTTGCAGATCGACTCCCCCCGGCGGCATCAGCCTCTGCCAGGCGGCCCGGATATCGGTGAATGATCCCATCGCGAACAGGCCCATGGGGTCGATATGGCCGGTCGCCTCCTCCACCCCGACAGCGGCAAGAAGATCGGTGCGGGTGACAGTGTCACGGCTGACCGCCGGCATCCGAGCGAGCGTATAGTCGACCAGTTCCTCGACGACCGGAAACCAGGTTCCAACGAGATCGAGAATGACTCCGTCCTTGTCGAAAACGAGCGACTGGATCATGACATCAGAACTCCTGTTCCGGTTGTGCGGTCAGGTACCGCTTGGGCGACCATGGCTCTGCGTGACAGCATCGACAGTGGGGTGAGCTCGCATGTGCTCGATGAAACTGCCAAGCCGCGGTCTGCCTGCCAGCATTCGGTCACGGTCAGGCACCCATCTGGTCATCATGAACATGTAGAAATCGGTCGCCCCGGGTGACGCCCCGCCAAGAAATGGGTCGAGCTGGCTTTCCAGATAGTCCCACCACCTGTCACCATCCTCGAGCGCCTTGTCGCGCACGCCATCAAACATCTCTTCTGGCGCGTAGTAATAGGTATGATGGAACCGGTGCAACGCCGGATAGAGACTTGTCGCCAGAACTGCCAGATGCTGCCACATGCGATCGCGCGCGGTCGTACCTGTGGGTGGCGCCAGCGCGGGAGATGTTTCAACCAGATGAATGAAGATGGCGACCGTTTCGATGATGTTGCGTCCGTCCGGCAGAACCAGTACCGGCACCCGCGCCAGCGGGTTGATGGCGGCAAAGTCTCCGGATTTGCTGTCACCGCGCGAGACATGGATGAATTCATAATCGATGCCGGCCTCGCGAAGCAGGCATTCAACGAAGAAGGACCCGGCCACCGACCGCCCCATCACCCTGTACCCAGCCATGTTCTGCCTCCTGTAAAACGACCCCGGATGCCATCACCAGCAAAGAGTGCCACGCTGTCACCCTCGACGCCAGCCCCCGTAAACAGATAGTCTGGCGTTATTCCTCTCACCTTTTTCATCAGCTTTTGGTATGTTGTGGCATGCGTTCCGTTGACCCCCGCCATCTGCTGCAGTTCCACGAGATCATTCGCACGGGATCCTTTACCCGCGCCGCAAACACGCTTGGCCTGACACAACCGGCACTGACCCGCAACATGAAGCTGATGGAGGGCAGGCTGGGGTTCGAGTTGATGGTCCGTTCGCGTCAGGGGATCATCCCGACAACACTTGGCGCGCGAATCCTTGAAGAAGCGAACGCCATCGTTCTGGCGGAGCGGCGGATCAGCGCCCTGACCAATACCCTGAAGCGCGGTTATGAAGCCGAGTTGCGGGTTGGATGCACGCCGACGCTGAGCCTGCATGCCCTTCCCCAGCCTGTTGCCGATTTCGCCCGCGACAATCCGGCGACACGTCTTGACATGCGCCAGGCGCATAGCGGCCTGCTTGCCGAGATGCTGCGCGACGGGCTTGTTGATGTCGTTCTTGGTCCGCCGGAAATCGCAACGCAGGTGCCGGCAAGCCGAATCGCGCCGCTGTTTGACAGCAGGGTCGTCATTCTTGCCTCAAGATATCATCCGCTGGCCGGGCGCAGCTCGATCACTACCGAGGATTTGAACCATGCCCGCTGGGCGTTGCATCAGCCGGGGACGGGTATAAGGGAAGCCACGGAGACGCTTCTTCGCCAGCTCGGGGTCAGCGACGCGCTGCAGGCCAACGAGTTGCCCTCCAACATGATCCTGTCACTGCTGCGGCTTGGTGATCATCTGGCGGCGGTGCCACGCTATGTCCTGAAAAATACCGCTCTGGCGGGAGAACTTGTGCAGATTGCCGGCGACGTGCCGCATGTTGCGCTTGGTCACGCCGCGATCACAACCGAACGAACGGCCTCGAGGCCGGTCGAGAGATTCGTTGCCAGCATGCAGTCCCGACTGGCCGGATTCGACGGCATCTAACCGTCCGGTCAGGATTTGCGACCAATCGTTCCTGAAACTTCGGCGCCAAGCTCGATCACCAACGCGTTGCTCTTCAGGTCACCATCGATTATCGCGGTGGACCCTACGGTCAGTTCCTCGGTGACAAGCTTGCCATTGAAATTGCCAGACAGTTCCACACGCCGGGCGTTGATCTGACCGTTGAACACGCCTGTTGCGTCAAGGATGACTTCGACGGCATTCAACTCGCCGGTAAAATGACCGGCAATCAGGACCGGGGCCTCGCCCGCGTCCAGCTTGCCTTCCATCACCATGCCTTCAATGATTGTCGTTGCTGTGCTCATTTCACTATGTCCTTCATGCGGGGCGTTGCTGGTGTAGCCCTTCACTTCCCCCGGTTCGTCTCAGACGTGATCCGCTTCAGGTTTGATTCGCCTCACGTCCGGCTGGTCGCCATGTCGACAGGTCACTCGACCGTATCGTCTCCGGCGCCCTCGGCCTCCTCGACCGGCTCGGCGGTGCCAACCGGTTCCTGCCAGTTATGGACGACGCGGCAGTTCAGGGCCGCGCCGCGGTCCATCTGCAGACTCTGATAATGAATCTCGCCGGCGATCTGTGCTGTCTCGGTTGCCCAGATGCTGCCTGCCTGCATGATGCCGTCATAGGCACCACCAATCACCACAAGGTCACTTGTCACCTGTCCGGTAAATTTGCCGGTCGCCCCGATCGACAGCTTTTCCGCTGTCAGGTCGGCCTCGACGGCGCCCTCGATCTCGATCGATTTGACGTTAGAAATCGTGCCGACAAATTTCGCATCGGCTCCAATGATCGCTCTGCTTCTGTCCATCCCTCTCTCCCTTCAAATCCTGCTTCGCCCGAATGGGCGTCATCCTGACAAATTCAAAAAGCCATTGCTGGCCTTATGCGCTCAATGCTAGCGGCGGCGCTTGCGGAACTTCGCCGTCACATGCGCGCCATTCTCAACTTCGATACCAGCAGTCTTGATCACCCCGTCAAAAACGCCGGTATTGGTAATTCGAAGCGTTTCGGCATTCACCTCGCCATTCACCTGCCCGGATACCACCGTTTCCTCAGCCTCGATCGAGCCCGTCAGGACGGCCTGATCCTCGACAAAAAGGTTCCGACACTTGATCTCACCTTCCACGCTACCGGCCAGAACAATGTCTCCGACCGACGTCACGCTGCCGGTGATTCGCATGTCTGTGTCGATCAGCGATGCTTCACCGGCACCGGGACCGCTCTTTTTGTCACGGTCGAACATGGCATCCTCCTGTAATCACGTCGAAAAAAAATCTGGCCAAATTTCCTCACCAAATCACTAATGGAAAGGTAACAAAATTCGCATATTGTCGTTAACGGATTCGTAAGATCTTGTCCCGACGTCTAGCTGTCATGGTAAACGACGGGGCCGACAAAAAGTTAAATGAAATCCGGAATGCTGTAATGGCTGAAGATGTAATCGACATTCGCAAACGCATTGAGGATATGCGCAACGAGGTATCGTCAGCTCTGGCTGACGCCAATGATGTGGTCATTCCGTCACAACCGGCAGGCGAAATAGCTGAATTCTCGGTTCCTGGCGTCACAGCGGCCTCAACGGCAGCATCGGCGGTGCCGGCGGCGGCTCGCGAGGCCGCGCAACCAACGCCGGATGTGGAAACAATGCGGCGGACCAAGGGAGCGCTCGATGACGCCTTGCGGTTGCCGTCCTTCCAGTTGAACGTCCGCAATCAGGGCATGAACAAGGTGCTGCTGTTTCTGGTCGCCTGCCAACTCGCCACCAATGTGTGCCTGATCGCCATTATCTGGCAGAAACTCGGATAGGTGATGCCGCGGGTCCTGAAGCAACTGCTGCAAAGCCTTTCGCCGCCGGTACTGCGAAGCAACAGTCCTGACCGGCCGATGGTCGTGCGGCGACAGAACTGGCTTCTCCAGGAAACACGATTCCTGTTTCTCACCCGCAAGGGCCCTGTCGAGATCATCCTCAAACCATCGCTGATTCTTGGCATCGGCTTTGTCGGGCTTGTCGGGATCACGGTGATCAGCGCCACGACCCTGTTTGTTGGTTTGAAGTCGGTGGAGGTGGTACGCAACGAATCCATCACCACAGCCGAGGCCAGCGCCCCAACGGCGAGCGTCGAAGACGCAGATTCGCATATACCGGACGCGTTCCCGTCCGAGGATGTGCCGGTGCTGGCAGCAACGGTCCCACCAATGATCGAGCCGATGATTCCTGACACAAAACAGGCGAGCGTCACACTGGCAGCCGCGACAACCCCCGTGCCGTCAATTTCCTGGCCGCCTTCTCTGGCGGCCACGGACAGTGTGGCCCTGCCACCACTATCGGCACTGGTTCCATCAACGCCGCCGGTTGCCGGAAGGCGCACTGGCCGGGAACCGGTACCAGCGAACAATTATGCGGAACCGGACAGATTGATCCCGGTACCACCGATGCACGATCTTCAGAATGATGACACTGTCACCGATGTCGCCGTGACCGCCAGCTTCCTTCAGATCCCTGACATCATGTCATTTGTCAGACCTGAGGGCGCTCCCTCCGAAAATGAGGTCGAAGTCATTGCGATGACAACAGCGCCACCACCAGCGGTACCGGAACAGGATGAAGCCGGCCTTGTACCATTCAATCCGGACAGCAATCTTCCGGTGGTGACCGATGCCAGCCGTCAATACAAGCTGTTGCGGTCGATGGCGCGCGAAATCCGCGGCATTCGTGAAAGCCTGTCTGAGATAGGCCTGCCGGAACCAGATCTGCCGGAACTGGACCCACTCGATCACTTTGTCGAGACCGCCGATTTCGCAAATCTGGCGATGGCTGTCGAGGACCACCGGTCACTGCTTCGCAAGGTGCCGTTGAAGCCGCCGATGCTGTATTTCTATATTTCCAGCAATTACGGTATGCGGCGCCATCCGGTGCTGAAGACCAAGAGATTCCATCATGGGATCGATCTTGCCGGCACCTGGCAGGAAACCGTGCGCGCACCGGCGCCGGGAACCGTTATCTATGCCGGCACCAAGGGGTCCTTCGGCAAGGTTGTTCAGGTCAGGCACGCCTATGGCTTCGTCACCACTTATGCCCACCTCGCGACAATCACCGTTCGCAAGGGAGCCGATGTCGTGCCAGGCACGGTGGTTGGCAAGATGGGGCGCACCGGCCGTGTTGACGGCGCGCACCTTCATTACGAAATCAGACTTGGCGACAAATCCATCGATCCAAAGAAATTCTTCGCTCTTGGCCACCGGATTGGCGTCGGCGGGGAACTGATGCTGGCAACCGACGAACAGTGAAGCGCCGCCCGCCTTTTCCCGAACCTGCTTCCTAACATGAATCTCCAGAGCGTCGTATACAGGTCTGGATGTCGGTGAACAGCACTGCCGGCACCCTGACCAAAACCATCCCGCGGAGACTGGTATGAGCAAGTTCAGGACCATGACGACAGTTGCAATGTTCGCACTGCTGCTGGGGCTTGGTGCCTGCAACATGTATGTCGTTGATTTCGAGAACAGGCTGCCCAACGGCTCGGTCCTGGCGCCAAAGACCGAGCTTGCGGCCGAACCGCCAGAACCGCCGAAGCCGGTCGCAGGCAGCGAGGCGATCGCCTTCATGGACAGCACCACAGCACAGCTTGAAGGATGTCGTGTCATTACCGGCATGAGACTATCACATATCGGCAAGTTCGATGACGGACTGACGAAGCTGAGAAACACGGCTGTCCGGATCAATGCCAACAGGATCATACCGTTGCGTTTCGTCGAAAGTCCGGTGACTGGCGCGCCACATCATTTCAGTGCGAAAATGGTGCGCTGCCCCGATCCAACGCCGGAGGTGCAGAATGGGTGAGGTCATCTATCTTGAAACCGCCAAAGGCAGGCCTCACCAGGGTCCCGATGACACCGGTCTGACCGCAGGTGATATAAAGCGGCTCGAGTCCATACGCGACAATGTCGAGGCATTGCTCAACATGGTGGCGGGTATCCGGCGCGATCCCGAGGCCGTTGCCTATGCGGCGGCGCGCTTCGGATTGATGCGCATGTACCATCTTCATGGCCGGGCCGCTGCCATGGGGTTTGCCGACCGCTGTATCGAGACAGCGGAAATGGCGCAGGATCTCGATCGCTGCTGAACGCTCCTATTCAGCCTTGAAACCCTTTTCAGGCACTCAGCGTCGTGCCTATGATGGGTCGTGATGTTCCGCGCCTGGCCGGGCACCGGCGCGCGGACCCCGGGGAGAGGTGATGTCTGGTCCGTTAATAACGAAAAGACGCATGCTGCAGATCCTGAGCCGGTCAAGCGGCAGCGACAGGACGAGCCGTATCTGCGACAGGTTCCTGTCGACGATGATTCTGCTGAATCTGCTGGCCGTATCTCTTGAGTCCATCGATGCGCTGAGCGCCGCCTGTGGTCAGATATTCTTCACTTTCGAAATGATCTCGGTAGCCATTTTCGGCATTGAGTATCTGCTGCGGATCTGGAGCATGGCGGCAAATGACGCAAGCCGTTACAGCTCGGCGGCCGGACGGCGGCTTGAATATGTGTTCAGCTTCACGGGTCTGATTGACCTGATCGCCATTCTGCCAAGCCTGCTGCCGCTGATCCTTGGCGAGGTCGACCTTCGCTGGCTGCGGGTACTGCGTCTTGTCAGGCTTCTGAAAATCTCGCATTACTCCACCGCGCTGGAGGATCTGATTGCGGCGGTGCGTTCGGAAAGCAGTGCATTCGGGGCGGCACTGTATCTTTTCTGCATTGCTCTGTTTGCTTCAAGCTCGCTGATGTATGTCGTTGAGCACCAGGCACAGCCTGAGAATTTCTCCTCGATCCCGACAACGATGTGGTGGTCGCTGATTACCCTGACAACTGTCGGCTATGGCGATGTGTCTCCGGTCACCCCGATCGGCAAGCTTGTTGGCGCCATCACCGCGGTGATGGGAGTCTGTGTGGTGGCCTTGCTGACAGGTATTGTCGCCTCGGCCTTCTCAAACCAGATTTCCCGTCGCAAGGAACTGTTCCAGGCGGAAATCGTGGCGGCGCTGAGCGATGGCGTGATCACCGAGGATGAAATGCAGAAGATCGAGGAGATGCAGAAACGGCTCGGCATGTCGGATGAGCATGCCACCGCCGTGATCGAGCTTCTTCGCGACAGGCATGTGCCAAAATAACCGCCCCTGAACAGCGGATTCGCCTAACATTTCTGTCGCCGCGTCGTCTTCATTATCAGGAGATGTGCGATGATTGACCTGCTGAAGCCACTGATCGACTGGGACGTGCTGCCGCGCCACCATGCTGCGCCGGGCGACATGATCGTGGCCGGCGATGAATCGACCTCGGTACTGTTCTGCCTTGAACATGGCACGGCAAGCGGCACTGCAGAATATAATCATGTTGCCGGCGACATAATTTCTCTGTGCGAGGCGCTGGCGCTGGACAATTACGCAACGCGCATCGAAGCCATCACCGACTGCCAGCTTGTCATGATCCGGCGGGCAACGTTGGAAACGGCGTTAAGGACCGGTGGCAAGCTGGTGCTTCCGTTGTCGCGCTCGATTGCCGCGGATGTCACACAGCGGCGGCTGGCGGGATGACATCATCATGACGGATCGCGGCACCATCACCCTGTTCCATGGCGAAGCCCTGTTCCGCGCCGGTCAGCCGGCAACGCATTTCTATCTGGTGCAGCACGGCACAATCAACATCGTCGATCAGGCTGGAGTCACCACCATGCGTGCATTCACGGACGGTGAGCTGTTTGGCATCCCCGAGGTGCTGGCGCGCGGCACCTGGATGCTGTCAGCGGTCGCATGGGGGCCAACCGGCGTGCAGCGTTTCACCGCCGAGAGGCTGTTCAGCTCTCTTTCCGAAATGCCGAAATCACACAGCGATTTTCTCTGTCAGATAGCTTCACTGGCATAGGACTTGCACATGAAACCCAACAGCATTTCCGGAGGGTTTCATGCAGGACAAATATACCGACAGCAGAGAAGAACTGATCGAGGATCTGTTTGCTGACGACACCATCGAGGATCATGCAAGCGCGACGGTGCCTGCCATCAAAATCGTGCATTTTGACAACAGCGACCGCCCTGCGGATTCCGAAATCCGCCCCCTTCGAAGCTTTCTCTAGACAGGAACGTCCATAATACAGGATCGTCCATAATAATGTCACTCAGCGCAACACGCCGAGTGACATTGGCGGACAATTTTCGGCGGCGGCGGGATGCCGGCAGCGAGGCGTCGGCGGTCCTAACCGGCCATGGCAAGACGCGCCCGACGTCGACGCTCCGAGGAAGACGGAATTTTCAACATATCACGGTATTTCGCCACGGTACGGCGGGCAAGCTTGACGCCGCGGTCCGAAACGAGGCCGGCGATGGCATCATCGCTGAGTGGCCGGCCAGCCGGCTCACTGTCGATGATCGACTGTATCATGTTGCGGACGGCCGCCGCCGCCTTTGCGTCGCCTTCATCAGTGGCAAGCGACACACTGAACAGCGACTTCAACGGGAAACAACCCTTCGGGGTCGCCATCAGAAGGCCGCTGGTCACCCGGCTGACAGTACTTTCATGCATGCCGACGGCTTCTGCCACATCCTTCAGGGCCAGCGGCTTCAAGGCCGACAGGCCCTCGGCAAGAAAGGCCGATTGCTGGCGGACGATCTCGCCGGCGATCTTCAGCGTCGTGCTGTTGCGCTGTTCAAGCGCCCGACGAAGCCAGCGGGCGGACCCGATGGCGTCAGTGACGAATTGATTGCTGGCCTCGGCGGCCTTGCCTCTTCCGGCCGCGCCAACCTGCGAGGCGTAGTCTTCATTGATGACAAGCGATGGCAGGGTTGACCGGTTCAGATCAACCACCCAGCCTTCCTTGCGTCGCGTGACAATCACATCCGGCGCGTGCACACGAAGTGGCGCCGTTTCATAGGCCTCGCCGGGCTTCGGGTTCATCTCACGAATGAGACGCAGGCAACGCGCCACATCCTCGGAATCGGTGCCGGCACGACGTGCCAGCGCGGCAATGTCGCCATTTGCCAGCATGTCCAGATTGCTCAAAACCACATCCATAACGGCGTCAAGCTCATCCCGCTCACGGGCCTGAATACGAAGGCACTCAGCCAGATTGCGGGCGAAGACACCTTCCGGTTCCAGGCGCTGGACGATACCGAGAACGGCTTCAACCTCGGCTTCTTCCGCGCCACAGGTCACGGCGATCTCCTCCAGCGGACGCCCAAGCCATCCGCTCGGCTCGAGAGCCTCTGCAAGCGCATATGCGATCACCCGCTTGGCGGGATCGAAAATTGTCAGATCAATCTGGCGAAGAACACACTCGACGAGACTTTCCGGCCCTTGCTCGGCAAGATTGGCAAGTCCGTCCCATTCAACATCAGAAGGACGGCTCCGCTGCGCATGGCCAAAATCCAGACCCTGCGAGCCGAACCGGTTTTCCAGATCAGCATTGGCTGTCGGATCGTCGGCCATGGCCTTTCCCTGCGCCATCTCGTTATCCAGCCCATCGCCAGCGGTGACTGTGGCGGGTGTTTCCCGGGCTTCGGATGATGTCGCGGCACCAAGATCGGCGGCGCTGGTATGGTCAGCGCCCTTTTCAACCTCGATGAAGGGGTTTTCAAGAGCCTGATCCTGAAGGTAATTGCAAATATCAAGATTGGTCATCTGCAACAGCTTGATCGCTTGCTGCAGTTGCGGCGTCATGACAAGCGCCTGCTTCTGCTTGACCTGGAGAGATGGCATCATCTGCATTTCGTCCTCCCGTGTTTTGCACCAATTGGGCACTGATTGAGAGGATGATGGGCATCACCGATGGCGCTGGCAAAACATCTATTTGACAAGGTGAATTGTCAGATTTCAGACAAAATTAATGTTCGTTAACAATTAATTAACGAGCTTCCACCTGACCCGGCCTGCGCCACTGTCAAGAAACAGACGTGAAATTTGGTTCGCGACAGCCTATTGTGGCACAGGTTTTGAATGCGCGGCGAGTCGGTAAGGGCCGGCAGGCCGACACCTGAAGGCAAGGATCACGCGACGCCATATGCTCACCCTGTCCCGACAAACGCCAAAGCGAGGTGGCACCTGCCAGCGTTGCATGGTGATCAGGTATTTTGTCCTGATCATCCTTGGCATTGCCATCTTCACGCTGATTGTCGATGACGGCATGCGCTATCTGGCAAGCTTCACCCCCATGCATGCGGCGACCGCCATCATGGCGGTTGGCATGATCGGGTTTCTGGTGAAGCTGGTGATGTGGAAAATGTCCGGACGAAAGACGGTCAGCGGCGATCCCGCACAAAGCGCACCAACAGAGGTTTTGCAGGATGGGAACGACCATTCGTCCAGCCATTGAAGAAATTCACCGAGAAATAATGGCGCTTTGACATCCGGTTCTGCTCACCGCTCCAATATGGCTCGGACAACGTCGCCGGGAACATCTCGGCGTCAATCATCGGACGCCCGCAAGTCTCGCACACCAGCCCTTCCAGCTCATCGCGTGTTGGCAGGCGCCATCCCTCGCCAAGCTGTTCATTCGCCTGGCCAATGGCTGTCTTGACCTGTTCATGATCAAGCCGCACCGCCTCGCCGATGCAGCCCGTACCGTCCCACACCTGGCCGACAGTACAACGAAGCCATTCGACACCGAACCGCAGATCGACGACAAGGTGGTCACGCGCCATATGCGTGGTGCCCTGTGCCTGCGCGACAGGTGACATCATCATCACCATCGCCAGAAGCCCCGTCATCCATGCTGATCTGACCATCATGACGCCATGTCTCCAAAAATCACCCATATCCTAGCATCGGGCCGGCATTGAAGAAATTGCAAAATGACCTGAATCATTCGGCCCGCGAGTGACCCGGACAGTTTTCGGGCCATGATTCGGGCCGTGATCCGGGCCGTGCTTCGGGCCGTGGTCGCCAATTAATTCATCATCTGCTAAATTAACAGATATTGAATAGCTGACGTTCTCATAACGCCTACATCGTCTTTGGTACGGAAATTGCTAACCTCCCGTGCTGAAGCGTTAACAACGGGACATTTACATTATGGATCTCGCATCACTTATTGGCTTCCTCGGAGCCGTCGGGATGATTGTCGGGGCAATGATCTCCGGTGGCGGCGTTGGCCCGTTCATCGACACGGCCTCAATCCTGATTGTGTTTGGCGGTACGTTCTTTGCGGTTATGTATACCGCGCCGCTTCCGGTGTTCCTTGGCAGCTTCGGCGTTATGGCGAAGGCCTTCCTCCCGCCGGTGAAGAAGCAGGATGTGATGATCGAGCGCATGGTCGAACTGGCCGGCATCGCTCGCAAGGACGGGATGATGGCGCTTGAGGGACAGGAAGTCCCTGACAAGTTTTTCGAAAAAGGCCTGCAGATGCTGGTCGATGGCGCCGATGAGGCAAAACTCACTTCGCAGTTGAAGCAGGAAATCAAATCCATGAAGTCACGCCATGAGGCCAATCAGGGCGTCATCAAAGCCTGGGTCGACCTCGCCCCTGCCATGGGCATGATCGGCACGCTGATCGGCCTGGTTCTGATGCTTGGCAACATGGCGGATCCAAAAGCGATTGGTCCGGCGATGGCGGTGGCGCTTCTGACAACGCTTTATGGCGCCTTCATCGCCAACATCATGTTTGCGCCGATGCTGACCAAACTTGAAGGCTATACCGCCTACGAGGTTGTCTATCGCGAGATGGTGGTCGAAGGCCTGCGCAACATCGCACGCGGCGAGTCGCCACGTAACATTCAGGATCAACTTCTGTCCAACCTGGCGCCGAAGATGCAGGAGAAGCTGGCCGCGGCCTGATCTGAACAGGATCCCGTCAGCCCACAGCACCGCGGAACCGCGCAGGAGATGTCAAGATGAACGACATTGTCGAAGAAGAGGTCGAGGAGCAGGAAGAGGAAGAATGTCCGAAATGCCCACCTGTCGGCGCACCGGCATGGATGGCCACCTTCGCCGACATGGCCACATTGCTTATGGCCTTCTTTGTTCTGATCCTGTCATTCGCCGAATTCAACGTTCCGAAGTTCAAGCAGATCTCGGGCTCGCTGAAGAATGCCTTCGGCGTGCAGAAAATCGTACCGATTGTTGAGCAGCCGAAAGGCACGACCGTCCTGTCGCTGAATTTCAGCCCATCACCCTCTCCTTCGGTCACTCAGGACATGACCCAGCAGACAACCGATATCACGAAGCCCGACCTCGAGGTGAAGCAGCGCGAAAAGGACCAGGATGGCGGCGAAAGCGAGGCCGCCGAAGATGTCGTGAAGGCGCTTGAGGATGCCATCGCCCGCGGCGATATCGAGGTCGAGGTTCTCGGCGAGAATGTCGTGGTGAACTTCACCCCGACCGAAGCCAAGGATGAGGAGCTTCCCAACCTTCTCCAGGAAACACTTGAGGCCATCGACAAGGCCAAGCAGGCAGCCGGCAAGGCGGAACAGGAAATTCTGTTCGGCGGACTTGAGCAGAAGCTGGCGCAGCTTGCCGCCGCCGCCGAGGCCGCCATGCAGTCAAGCAACACCGCCTCTGCAGAGGCACAGGCCGAGGCGCAGCAGCAAAAGGAATCCAACGAGAAGGCCGAGATCGCCGAGGACGATCTGAAGGTCGCCCTTCGCCAGGAGATCGGCCAGGGACTGGTCGCTGTCGACCGGCAGGAAGACAAGGTCATTATCACGGTTGGTGCCGGCGGGGCGTTCCCGTCAGGTTCGGCCGAGCTGACGGAGTCCGCCCGCAAGATCATGGAGGAAATTGCCGGCGTCAATGAAGCCGGATCGGGGGAGATCACCGTGTCCGGCCACACCGACAATGTCCCACTGATCTTCGGCTCGCAGTTCCGCGACAACTGGGATCTCGCAGCCGCACGCGCCTCGAGCGTGGTGCAGGCGCTGGAGGATACCGGCAAGGTGCCGGCCGGTCGCATGCAGGCTGTCAGCTTTGGTGAATCGCAACCGGTCGAGACGAACGACACGGCACGCGGCCGCGCCACCAACCGTCGGATCGAGATCGAAATCAACTATTGATCAACGGTTATTGATCAACGGTCGGGATGATCGCTTGCCTGGCTCTGATCCACCGGCGTGTCAGGCCAGCCCGACCGACCCGGCCGCGAAGCCGAGACAGGCGCTGGTCGCCAGCACCCTGATCATGCCGACCCGGAACACGACGATGGCGAGAAAGGCGGCAATGGTGATCGCGCTTGCCAGCGGGTCGAAGCTGGTGATGGCAGGCACCTGCAGCACTCCGCCGGTCAATGGCAGCGTCACCTCGACAAGATCGGTGAACATCACCCGCAGCCCGAACCATATGGCAAGGTTCAGCACAACCCCCACAATGGCCGCGGTGATGCCGGTCAGCGCGGTGGCAAGCAGCCGGTTGCCGCGCAACGCCTCGATATAGGGTGCGCCAAGAAAAATCCACAGGAAGCATGGCGCGAATGTAACCCAGGTTGTGACCAGCGCGCCCAGTGTGCCGGCCAGCATGGGATCCAGCATACCGGGGCTGCGATAGGCACCGATGAAGCCGACAAACTGCGTGACCATGATCAATGGACCCGGTGTGGTTTCTGCCATGCCAAGACCATCCAGCATCTCGCCTGCGCTGAGCCAGCCATAATGGCCGACGGTCTGCTGCGCCATATAGGACAACACCGCATAGGCTCCGCCAAATGTGACCACCGCGACCTGGCTGAAGAACATCCCCTGCTGAACATAGATATGGCCGGCACCAAGCCATCCATGAAGGCACACGACCGGGGCCAGCCACAGCACGGCGCAGACGATGGCAGCCCGCAGGGCGCTGCGGTTCGTCGGCGTCGCACCATGACTGACAATGCGGCGATCGATGATGCGTTGCTCACCGGCAGCATCGGGACCATCACCGCCACCATCGACAGGCACTCGCCACAGCAAGGCGGCCAGCGCCGCCCCAAGGATGACGAGCGGAAACGGCACCCCGAATACAAAACTGGCGAGAAAGGCCGCTGCGGTGATCACGATGAGGCGTCCATGCCTCAGAATCCTGCCGGCAAGACGCCACAGCGCCGTCACCACGATGGCAAGGACGGCCGCCTTTATGCCAAAAAAGATCGAGGCCATCGCCATCGTTTGCTGATAGCTGACATACAGCATGCTGAGCGCCAGCACGATCAGCGCCCCGGGCAGGACAAACAGCACACCGGCGACGACACCGCCCCGCACCCGGTGAAGCAGCCATCCGAGATAGATGGTGAGTTGCTGAGCCTCCGGGCCCGGAAGCAGCATGCAGAAATTCAACGCATGCAGGAATCGCTTCTCACTGACCCATTTCAATTCATCGACCAGCAGGCGGTGCATCACCGCGATCTGCCCGGCCGGCCCGCCAAAGCTGAGGAGGCTGACTTTCAGCCAGACAAGAAGGGCCCGATCGAAGCGGACATGCGGCACAGTGTCCGCCGATACTTGCCGACTGGAGTGATCCTGCATCTGCGCCCTGCCCGTTCCGGTAACGGGCGGCAGTATGGACGAGGCGGATCAGGCTGACAAATGTCAAAGTGCCTCCCCGCGACGACACGGCTCTTAATTGCTGGCCCGTCTGCGGCGCTTTTTCTTCGGTGGTTCATCCACCACCGGCGGACCGACAAGATCGGGGACAAAGATGCATTTCGGATCCATGCGTCGACACAGGCGTTGCGTCTCCTGCTCCGATTTCTCGGCCACCACCATCCAGATATGCCGACCCCGCATCATCGCGAAACTGCGACGAATGACCAGATGCGCCTTGCGAAAATAAATACTGAGAATGATGTAGGCGATGATGAACAGCACCCAATGCACCGCAAGTGTTGTGCCATAGATAAGGAAAGTCGCGATCAGCACTTCCCAGAGCCGATGCTGCATCAGCCATAAGGGCGGAAAGATCATCGCCATTGATGAAAGCCTTGTGTCGATGACGACACAGTTGCGGAAAATGTCGCGAAGCACCTCGAAGGTGACATAGGTTTCGATCGGATCGACGGTAAATTTGCCAAAATCCTCGGTCGCCTTCTCGGCAATCTCGGGTTTTGTGTGCTCGAGGGCACATCCAAGAGGTCCGCGGGCAATGACATTGAATAGCACGCCATTGCGCCAGACCGTCAGCAATCTGCCATTGTCGGGGTCACATTCGAACATGATATCAAGGAAAGTCTCGATATCCTTGTCAAAGGGAACGCCATCGATGGCGACAATCACATCATCGGGCTGCAACCGCAAGGATCTTGCCCGCGATATCGACCGGAGTTCCTTGATCGTGATGTAGGGGCTGGTGCCATCCTCGGCCGCGGCCTGTGCATTTTCCCTGCCGGAACCGGTGTCATCACCTGCCGACTGGTCCGATACATCATCATCACGGTTACGGCTGATGTCATCAATCTGGGCAGCCACGGCCGCGGCGGCCATCGCCGCAGCCATCTCATCCGTGCTTTCTGCCAATTCCTGCTCTGCCATCGGCCAACTCTTCATCCGTATGTTCAGGTCAAGCGGCGCAAGACAGACGTCATCGCTGGCGATCAGGGATAGCTGACGCGATTGTCCTTTTCGCTGAACAGCTTCATCAGCTCGGCATTCTGCGCCGAAAGATCACCAAGTAGACGGACGATTGTTTTCTGGTTCGCCGCCAGCCGACCCATATTTTTACTGTCACTGATCGACTTTGTCATCTGGTCAAGTGCATCGGCATTGGCACTCGAAAGGGCATTCAATTCCTTGACCATGCGGTTTGTTTGCGCCCCAAGCTCGTTGGCGATGCCGGATGTGATTGAAGACGCCATCTGGCTGTTGCTGTCGGAAATCGAAGCCGAAGTAGACTGGATGCCGGTCATCATCGTCTCGTTCGAGCGCGAAATGATGTCACGCAAACCAACCAGTTCATTGATCAGCGTCTCGTTCTGGCCAACCAGGGTCTGCTGGGTTTCGAGTGCGTTCTTCATTTTGTCGAGCGAATCATTCACGCCCTCGACATTCTCGGCAAAGACGACGAGCGCCTCGCGGCTAGTCGTTGTCATGGTGGTGAGCTCTGACATGGTTTTGAAATAGATCAGCCCTGCGAACAGAAGAGCCGCAACAGCCGCCACCATGGAGCTGGCGAAGATAATGATGGAGAAACGATGAACGTTCTTCACGGATGCCTCCAGCTTTTTGTGTTCCCGCTTGGTCTTGTTGTATTCAGACGTCACGTCGGTGGCTGCATCTGCCGCATCAAGCGCAATCTTGATGCTTTCCTGCACCGCGTTGTACTCGGTACTCATGCCAGTCTCCCGTTAGATCCGGTTGGCCTGCGCCCCTTTTGGGGCTTTGGGCTCGCTTCGTAGTAAGCACATTCCATGCCAGTTTCCCTGAAGACCACACGAGAAGGCAGGAAAGGCGACTTGAAACCGAATCTGCGACATGCATAAGGTCGTTTCGGCTCGTGCGTGATGAAATGATGCTGGCATTCAAAGCAATTTGTCGGTTTTGTCTTCATGTCCGCCTCATCCGGACCCACGCCACAAGATCGGCGATGATGAAACGGGCACCGCCAAGAATGCAGGCACCGCCGGCAAGCCAGAGGCCGCCACAGGCAAGCGCGGAGCCGCCGGCATCTCGCAACACCATGCCTTCAATCAGGAAATAGACGCCAACCCCATAGAAGCAAACGGTGCTGATCATCTCGCCAAGACTGCGATTCCTGCGTCTCGCCACCATCATCATCCCTCACCCTGTTCAAGGTTGCCATGTTCATCGAACCGGAGCTCAGGCGGCAGTGTCAGTTCAGGCATTTCCACGCTCTCGCCCTTGTCGACGCGGAAGACATATGCCAGCACCACGGCTACCGCATTGTAAAGGCCCTCAGCGATTTCACCGCCAATTTCACTTGTGTAATACAGCGCGCGCGCCAATAACGGTATCTGCAAAGTTGTCACGTTCGCTGCCTTCGCCCGCTCGATAAGCTGTTGTGCAAGGGGCCCGCGACCCATTGCCAGCACCTCCGGCGCACCAGCCTGACCGGCGGTATATTTCAGGGCCACCGCGAAATGTGTCGGGTTGGTGATGACTGCGGTAGCGTCGACAACATTATCAAGCGCATCGCGTTGGCGAGCAGATTCTTGGGACTTCTCAAACTGCATGCGGCGAACCTTGGCGCGCACTTCCGGCGAACCGTGGGTCTGTTTGGACTCGTCCTTGACCTCCTTCAAGGTCATCCTCAATTGTTGCAAATGCGTATGGCGCTGCCAAAAATAATCAATTACGGCAATGACCAGCAACGCAATCAGCAGCGCCCCGATAAGCAACGGAAACACTGCTGAAACCCGCGACAACCCCTGCCCAATTGAACTTGCGGACAAATTGAGGATGTCGCCGAGCTGCTGAAAGATGACCAGTGCGCCGATACTGAAAAGTAGCACTACCTTGAGAACAGCCTTGCCAAGTTCAACAAGACCCTTCGCAGAGAAAATACGCTTTAATCCGGCAATCGGATCGATCTTGTTCGGCTTGAAAGCCAGAGCCTTGTTTGAAAAATGCAGGCCGCCAACAGCCGCCTGCGTCAAGATTGTAACAATCATCAGCGGTATGCCGAAAATCAGCGTTGCCAGGATCACCAGCCAGAATCCGAAACGCACCTTTGCCAGCCCGAGCGTATCAAGATTCTGTGCTGAATCAATGACAAACAACCGCGCCCACGTGTCCAGACCAACGCTCAAAAAAGGAGCGAAACCAAGGAACATGACAAGGCCCATTGCCAGCGTGGTGAATACCATGACCTCCTTGGAGGTCAGGAGCTGGCCATCCTCAATCGCCTTATCCAGCCTTTGTTGGGTGGGTTCTTCGGTCTTTTCCTGTCCGTCCTCATTTTCCTTAGCCATTGGCCAGCCCCCGAATCATTTTCTGAACATATTCGAGCCCGCTATCAATCAACTCCTGCGAGGCTGTGCCGAATGACCCGGCCGAGAAATAGAGCAGAATGAAGACTGAAATAAGAGTGATTGGAAACCCAAAAGAGAACAGGTTCAAAGTCGGTGCCGAACGCGAGATAATCCCGACCGTGACATTGATTAACAGAAGCACCATCGCAATCGGCAACATGATGATAGC
>JAAZUU010000034.1 GCA_018624035.1 Rhodobiaceae bacterium
ACGACAACGCCCTTGCCGGCAGCCAGCCCGTCAGCCTTCACGACACAAGCACCGCCGACGGCGGTGATGGCGGCGGTGGCGCTGTCCAGATCACGGCAGACTGTGAATCCCGGCTGCGGAATGCCGAAACGCGCGCAGGCCTCGCGGGCGAATGCCTTCGAGCCTTCAAGCTGCGCCGCGGCGGCGGTCGGGCCGAAGGCCACGTGGCCGGCGGCGGTCAGCCTGTCGACAAGACCGGCGACAAGCGGCGCTTCCGGGCCGACAACGACCAGGTCGGGGCGGATGTCGTCGGCCAGCGCCAGCAGCCCGTCAAGGTCCTCGGCGCCGACATCGACGCAGCGGCCGAGCGTTTCCATGGCGGCGCTTCCCGGCGCGATGATCAGCTCTTCGGTCAGCGGCGAGCCGGCAATCGCCCAGGCCAGCGCGTGTTCGCGGCCGCCGCTGCCGATCAGAAGTATTTTCATCTTTTTACCCTTATCGTGAATGGCGGGCAGGATGGCTTGCCCACGGCGCAATATGGCATAAGATTGGACAGGTGAGAAAGGGGTCCAGCCCATGCAAGAAGACAGTTCCGGCGCGACCGGCGGCGCGGCCGAAGCGGCAGGCTCCAACGCACCGCCCTTCCTGACCGTCACCCAGCTTGCGCAGCGGCTCAAGGCCACCGTCGAAAGCCAGTTCGATTTCGTGCGGATCAGGGCGGAAATCTCGCGCCCGACGAGGGCCGCCTCCGGCCATCTCTATTTCACCCTGAAGGATGAGCGGAACACGCTTGACGGTGTCTGCTGGAAAATGGTGGCCGGGTCGCTTGGCGTGCAGCCCGAGGAAGGGCTGGAGGTGATCGTCACCGGCAAGCTGACGATCTATGGCGGGCGCTCGAAATACCAGATTGTCGTGCAGACGATGGAAATGGCCGGCGAAGGCGCGATGCTGAAACAGCTTGAGGAGCGCCGCCGCCGTCTTGCCGCCGAGGGGCTGTTCGACCCTGAACGCAAGCAGCCGATCCCGCGCATGCCGGCGGTGATCGGCGTCGTGACAAGCCCAACCGGCGCCGTCATCCGTGATATCCTGCACCGTCTCACCGACCGGTTCGGGGTGCGCGTGCTGCTATGGGGAACGCTTGTCCAGGGGCCGGATGCGGCCGGACAGGTGGCGCGCGCCATTCGCGGGTTCGATTCAATAATGGCAGATGGGCCGGGGGATAGGCCGGCGGATGGTGGCCTGCCGCGACCCGATCTGGTGATCGTGGCGCGCGGGGGTGGCTCGCTGGAAGATCTCTGGGCCTTCAATGAGGAAGAGGTGGTGCGCACGGTGGCGGATTGCCGGATCCCCTTGATCTCGGCCATTGGTCATGAAACCGATACCACGCTGATCGACTTCGCCGCTGACCGGCGCGCCCCGACACCGACCGCCGCCGCCGAAATGGCGGTGCCGGTGCGGGCTGACCTGATGTCACGCATCGTCGAGATCGAGGCAAGGATCCGGGGCGGCATCGCGCAGCGGCTTGAGCAGGCGACACAGGCACTTCGCGCCGCCGAGCGCGGCCTTCTCAATCCGGCAGAGATGGTCGAGCGCCGGGCGCAGGCGGTCGATCTTGCCGTTGCCGGGCTTGAGCGAGGATTGCAGCAGCGACTGTCGGCGGCGGCGCTTCGGCTGACTGATCTGGGTGCGCGGCTTCGCCCGCCCGAACGGCGTTTTGCCGAGGTTGCCGCCGAGCTTGGCAATCTTGGCTCGCGGCTTGACCACGCGATTGGCACGCAGCTTGACAGGCGCGGCGCGGCGCTCGACCAGACCGGCCGGTTGCTGGAGGCGAACTCGTTCCAGCGCGTCCTCGAGCGGGGCTTCGCCCTTGTCACCGCCGGTGACGGCACGCCGGTGAAGCGCGCTGCCGAGGCACCCGACGGTGCCGAGGTCCAGCTGCGTTTTGCCGATGGCAACCGGGCGGCGCGCCTTGACCCTGACACCGCCCCGGCGGCAAGGCCGGCGAAACCGGCCCGTGCCCGCAAGGCCGGCGCGAAGCCGCCCGCCGATCCGCAGGACAGCCTCTTCTGACATAGTGCCGGATGTTGCGGTGTCAGGAGGGAGGCTGGATGTCCTTTCCCCAGCGGCGGTGCGGCCAGAACCACTGTTCAGGTGTTTCCCTGATCCAGCCCTCGATGGTGCGGTTGATCTCGGTGGCCATGGCCAGCACCGAGTCATCATCATCATGGTCGGGAAGCGCGATCGGCGGTGAGATGGAGACCCTGAAACGGCTTCCCGACAGCCGCCTCGTTCGCATATAGATCAATGGCACCTGTTTCCTGATCGCCAGTTTCACATGGCTGATCGAGGTTTGTGCCGGATGTCCGAAGAACGGGACCGCCATGCCCTCGCGAAGCTGCTGGTCGACAAGAAGGCACATCATCTGCCCCTTGCGCAATGTGCTGACCATGCCAAGCGCCGCCTCACGCCCCTTGCGGTAGATATCGCCGCCATAATTGGCCTGACGCCGTGCCAGAAGCCAGGCAAGAAGCTGGTTGTTCAGTGGCCGGTAGATGGCCGCCACCCTGTGACCTTCCTTCAGCGCCGCATAGGGGCCAAGTTCCCAATTGCCGATATGCGCGCCGATCAGGAAGGCGCCGCCATCAAGGTCGCGCAGATGTTCCAGCCCCTCGAACTCGATCCGGCCAAGCCCGACCATGCGGTGGACATGCGGAAACTCGCCTATGACACGTCCAAGGTTCCACCACATGCCGCTCAGAACGCGCTGGCGTTCGGCCTCTGCCATGTCGGGCAGGGCCAGCTTCATGTTGCGCGCGGCGCGGCCATGCCAGGGTGTCAGCGGGCCGATTGCGGCGAACAATCCCCCCATTGCCGCGCTGGCCACGGGGAGGGGGAGCAGCCGGGCCGCACCGAAGATCAGCACGACAAGCACGGCTTCAAGCGGCCAGATGAAGATCCGGCGGAAGCTGCGGACAAGCGCCCGCCCCCATTCGGTGTCACGAAGACTAGCCATCGGCGCGGTTTCCATGCCCGGCGGCGGCCAGCCGCCCCTCAAGGGAATCGAGAAACCCGGTCTCGTCATCCATATCCACACTGACCGGCAGCATGGCGACGCGGGCCCGCCAGTCGGCAGGAAGTCGCATCCAGTCCTTCTGTGTGGTGATCATGTCGGCACCGTGGCGTTGCGCGTCCTCCTGAATCTGCGCAAGGTCCTGCTGCGAATAGGGGTGATGATCGGCGAAGGACAGTTTTTTCGCGATCTCACCGCCAAGCGACTCGATGCCGGCAAAGAATCGCGCCGGCCGGCCAATGCCGGCAAAGGCAAGAAGCGGCGTGTCGGCTAGCGCCTCGATGACGCCAGCCTCGGGGCGCAACGCCGCGTCAAAGACCGGCAGCTTGCTGGCGATCCGGGGCCGCAGGGCGGTTTCGTCCTCGCCATTGATCACCGCCATGTCAAGCTGGTCCAGCCCGCTGGCAAAAGGCGTGCGAAGTGGTCCTGCCGGGATCAGCAAGCCGTTGCCGATGCCGCTGCCGCCGTCAAACACCCCGACTGTCAACGTGCGCTGCAGCGTCGGGTTCTGCATCCCGTCATCCATAATGATGAGATTGAAGGCTCCGTTGGAGGCGATGGCGCGGGCTCCGGCGGCGCGGTCGCGCGCCACCATTACCGCCCGCCCGTCGGCCAGCATCAGCGGCTCATCACCACAAAGGCCGGCGTCATGCTCGGCAGTGTCGACCCAGAGCGGGCCGGCGGCACTGCCACCATAGCCGCGGGTGAGGATGGCCGGCCGCCATCCGCGCTCGCTCATGCGATCGGCAAGCCAGCCGACAAGTGGCGTCTTTCCTGTTCCCCCGGCTGTCAGATTGCCGACGCAGACCACCGGAATGGCCGACTTGTAGGGCCGCGCTGTCGCCTCTTTCACCGCGCTTGCCGCCCGCCACAGCAATGTCAGTGGCAGCAGGGCGATGGCGGTGGCGCCGCGGCGGCTCCAGAATGCCGGCGTTTTCATCATGATGTGCTGTCTGCCCGGTCGATCAGTTCAAGACAGGAGTCTGCCGCGAATTCCGGTCGCTTTCCAGTCCGCGCCGCATAATCGCGCGCTGCCCGCGCGATCTGTTTCAGCCGACCGGCATCGCCGGTGATCTGACCGGCCAACGCCGCGAGGCTGGCCGCGTCGCTGATCTCGCTGACCACACCGACCGCGGACAGGCCGGCGAATTCGGCGCGGTTCTTGTGGATATGCGGCCCGGTGATGACGGGCAGCCCATGCACCGCCGGCTCGACCGGGTTGTGGCCGCCAAACGGCGCCAGCGAGCCGCCGAGAAAGACAATATCGGCGACGCTGAACAGGCTGTCCATCTCGCCAAGCGTGTCGGCGACATAGAGCCTGTCGCCAGGTGCCGCCGGCACGCCGTCACCGCGCCGCGCCACGGTGAACCCGGCCGCCGCGCATTGTGATGCCAGCGCGCCGCCGCGTTCGGGATGGCGCGGGGCGATGATTGTGAACCAGCTGTCACCAAGCGCTGCGGCGGCCTCAATGACCGTGCTGTCCTCGCCTGCATGCGTCGAGGCGGCAAGAAGGATCCGTCTGTCGCCGGCAGCCTGTCGCAGCATCGATACGAGGCTGTCATCGATATCGCCGCGCGGCGGGGGCAGCTTCAGTGACCCGCCGATATGCACATTCTGCGGGTTTTTGCCAAGCTTGGCGAACCTGTCGGCCTGCTCCGCATCAACAGCAAGGACAAGCTCGGGCGCACCGAAGACGGCGCTGGCAAGGGCGCTCTGGCGCTGCCAGCGGGTGAAGGCGCGGTCCGAAAGCTGCGCCGAGACAAGTGCCACCGGCACGTCTGACCCTGCGGTGCGGGTGATCAGATTGGGCCAGAAATCGGATTCGAGGAACAGCGCCATCCGTGGTCGGACAAGCCGCAGGAATCTGTCAACCATGTCGGGGTGATCAAGCGGTTGATAGAGATGTGTCAGTCCGAGCTCGGCCGGTTGCGCGGCAATGCGCGCGGCCGCGGTGACCGTATTGGTCGTCACCAGAAGCGGTATCTCGGGACGGCGCAGATGAAGCGCCCGTGCCAGAGCCACCGCGCCGACACTCTCGCCGACACTGACGGCATGGATCCAGATCGGTGAGGCTGGCAGGTCGGCATGCCCGTCGAGGCGGCCATAGCGCTCGGCAAGCCGTGACCGGTCTTCCTTGCCGGCGGCGGCGCGCCGTTTCAGAATGAAGGGAAGGGCTGGACGCACCAGCCGCCACATCAGATTGTAGGATGCCGGCAGGGTCATGCTGCGCTGCCAGACAGGTCGGCAAGCCGATCGGCCGCCTGCACGGTGTCATTCATCGCAGCCTCGAGCTGTCGCCGGTGCGCTTCCAAGGTGTCACGATCGCCATTTTCCGGAGCGTTGACCGGGTCACCGATGACGAGAACGCCGCGCGACAGAGGCTTTGGAATGCGCATCCCGTCCCACCCCGGGGCGCGCCAGAACCTGTCCGACGCCCAGGCGACCGGCACGATAGGCTTGCCGGACAGATGCGCCAGCGCTGTCGGTCCCATCGCCGCGGTGCGCGCCGGACCGCGCGGCCCGTCCGGGGTGATGGTGGCAACACGGCCCCGGTCAAGAACCCGCTTCAGCCCGCGAAGGCCCGACAGCGCGTTGCGGTTCGAACTTCCCCAGACCGTCCTGACGCCAAGATGATTGACCGTATGCGCCAGCATCCGGCCATCTGGATGTGGCGACTGCAATGCCGTCATGGCGTGCCGCCGGGGCCACAGCCAGGGCATTGACAGAATATGCTCATGCCAGAAGACAAGGATGAATCCGTCATGATCTGCCAGCAGGGCACGCAACCCGGCCGGGTTGTCGGTTCGCCAGCGCACGGTGATCATCAGGCCGGCGACAATGGCGGCGGCAATCCAGCTGAGGCAGAACAGGCCGATCTTGGTACGTATCAAACGCTTCAGCATAACGGGTCTGGCTGGTCCGGAAACAAACGCTGCCGGCGGGTTGAATAACATGCATGTCATGGGTCCAGACTCAGGTGCGGTATCGAAATCGCTCGGCGACGATAACGGGCACCTGATCTGATTACGGTTTCCCCAAGCCAGCCTTGCGGTTATAACCGGCATGCCGGTGTCCGTCCAGTTGACAGGCTGGATCATCCGTCGGCCGCTTCATTTCGAAACCCCATCGGGGCATCATGATCATGGCGTTGCAGCACGACCTTCTGGCGGATAGGCAAGGCACCCGTCCGCGCCTTCTCATCGTCCAGCCGCTCGTCGGTATTGGCGATATGGTGTGGCACAAGCCATGGATTGACCATCTTGCGGCGCATTTCGACGTGATTCTGGCCTGCAAGCCGACGGCAAAGGCCCCCGTTCTTTTCAATGGCACCGACGGAATCATCGGCTGGATTTCCATCGAACGCTCGCTTCGCGGCAAGACAGGCCGGCATGACGGGCCGCTTGGCCTGCTGCGGCTCGCCGCCGCCTTCCGGGCCAGCAACACGGATCATGTGCTGATCATGCATCACAGCGCGACCTACGCGCTGGCGGCGCGGCTTGCCGGCATCCGGAATCGCTGGGGTTATGGCATCGGCGGCAGCCGGCGGTGGCTGAATTGCGGTGCCTGTCTGGGGCGTGACGCGCGCTATGAACACCCGACCCGCAAGCTTGCCCGATTCGCGTCAATGAACGGATTTGGTCTTGCCAGCCCGAGCTGGCGCATGCCGCCCACCGGTGCGGCGCAGCGCGCCGCCGACAGCTGGTGCGATGATCTCGGCATTCCGGCGTTTGGTGCGACCGGCGATGGGCTTCGCGACATGGTGGTCATGGGTGTCGGCGCGATGGATGATGAACGCAAATGGCCACCGGCGCATTTCGCCGCGCTGGCAGCGCGTCTCGGGGCGCATGCGCCGGCCACGCGGATTCTGGTGATGGGCGCGCCGTCCGAACAGCCGATCATCGATGCCGTGCTGGCCGATCCCGCGGCACCTGCCGGGCTGATCCCGAATACGGCGCCGCTGGATGAGGCGATCGCGCTGATCAACGCGGCACGGCTTTATGTCGGCAATGATACCAGCCTGCTGAACATCGCCGCCGCCTGCGGCCGGCCGGCGGCCGGGATTTTTGCGCAATCGACTCCCTTGGATTATAGTGACTCGATCATACCGATAGCCGAGCCTGACGGCAGGTTCGGTGAACCCGGGGCCATTGCCCGCATCAGCGCGGCGCAGGCCTTTGATGTCGTCGCCACCGAGCTGGACCGCCAGCTGGCGGCGGGAAATTAATGTCGACCTTGCCGCGGCATGGCAGAACAGGATCGTTTTCTTGACGTCTTCCGCCAATTCCACCTCACCGGGCAGACCCTCCGCGGGCAATGCCCCGCCCGGAACACCGGACAGCCGCGCCATCCTGCGGCGGCTGTGGGGCAGATGGGTGCGCCCCTATCTGGGACGACTGCTGGTCGCTTTTGCGTTGATGGCGGTTGTCGCCGGCTCTGCCTCCGCCTATCCGCTGCTGACGCGCTATATTTTCAACGCGCTGGCCGATGGCCGCGCCGCCGAGGTGATCTGGCTTGCCCCGCCGGCGATCATCCTTCTGGCGCTTGTCAAGGGACTGGCGCTGTTCGCGCAGACGGTACAGGTCAATGCGCTGGCGCTGCGTGTCACCACCGACCTGCAGAAAGACATGGCACGGACGCTGATCGCGGCCGATCTGGCGGTGCTGTCGCGCGAGCCGGCGGGCGCCTTCATGTCGCGGATCATGAATGACCTGAACCTTGTTCGGGAGGCGGCGGTGCGGCTGGCCAACAATCTGGTGCGTGACGTGCTGACGGTGATCGTCCTGATTGGCGCGATGCTGTGGCTGGACTGGCTGTTGGCGATCATCGTGCTGCTTGTCTACCCGCTGGCGATGCAGCCGATCATCCGCATCGGCACCCGCCAGCGGCGAGCCTCGGGCAATCTTCAGGAACATATGGAGGATGTGACCTCGCTGCTTGCCGAAACATTGCAGGGAGCGCGGATGGTCAAGGCGTATCAGCTTGAATCTGCTGAAACCGAGCGCACCAAGTCGGCCTTTGACGGGCTCTATGCGCGGCTTGTCGGGCTGCTGACCGGGCGTGCCAAGATCGACCCGATCCTCGAGGTGGTTGGCGGTGTCGCCGTCGGTGGTGTGATCGCGCTGGCAGGCTGGCGGGTGGCCAATGGCCTGCTTCAGGTCGGCGATGTGATTGCCTTCATCACCACGCTGATTCTGCTGGTGCAGCCGGTTCGGGGTATCGGCACGCTGAACGCCGTGACGCAGGAGGCGCTTGCCGCCGCCGAACGCGTGCTGGCACTGCTGGACCGGCCGCGGCTGGTTGCCGACCGGCCCGGCGCGACCGACCTCGCCCCGGCGGCGGGAGAGGTCGCCTTCGAGGATGTCGGCTTTGCCTATGATACTGCCTCGCAGGATGGTCCACCGGCGCTGAGCAACGTCAGCTTCACCGCGCATCGCGGCGAGACCGTGGCGCTTGTCGGGCCAAGCGGTGCCGGCAAGAGCTCGGTGATCAATCTGTTGCCGCGCTTCTTCGACCGAACCACCGGCACGATCACCATCGATGGCACCGACATCGCGGCGGTAACGCTGGACAGCCTGCGCCGCAATGTGGCGCTGGTCAGCCAGGATGCGGTGCTGTTCGATGATACGATCGCCGCCAATATCGGATTTGGTCGCGCCGGTGCGACGCGTGAGGAGATCGAGGCGGCGGCACGGGCGGCGGCGGCGCATGAGTTCATCATGGCGCTTGATGATGGCTACGACACATCGGTTGGCGCCATGGGCAACCGGCTCTCCGGCGGTCAGCGGCAACGCATCTCGATAGCCCGTGCGATGCTGAAGGATGCGCCGATCCTGCTTCTTGACGAGGCGACCGCGGCGCTTGATGCCGATTCCGAACAGCAGGTCCAGGCCGCGCTGGCGCGCCTGCAGTCGGGTCGGACGACGCTTGTCGTGGCGCACCGGCTGTCGACAATCCGCGATGCCGACAGGATTCTGGTGATGGAGAATGGCACCATCGTCGAGCGCGGCACGCATGATGAATTGCTGGCGGCAGAGGGGCTCTATGCGCGGCTGTGCCGGTTGCAGTCGCTTGGCGGCGAGGTGGCCGGCTGATCCGGGCTATTCACGCCTCAGGATACTGTCGGTCAGGCGCACCGCCCATCCCCGTGCCTGAAACCGGCGGGTGACCTCGTCCGGATCATAGACATTGTCCACCCAGTCGAAAAACGCCATCCCCTGATCCTCATAGGGGGCATAGGCCGCAAAGAAGGCGTCGAGAAGGCCGGTCTTGGCCTGTTTGACATGGCCATATTTCCAGGCAAGCTGCGCCGCTGCCTCGCGGACCGGACGCTCCTCGACAATCAGCAGATACAGCGCCGACATAAGCCCGGCGCGGTCGGCGCCGGATTTGCAATGCATCAGCGCCGGAAGCCGCGCCTCGGCAAACAGATGCCTTGCGGCGTGAAGCATGGCCCTGTCGGGCGCGGCGCGGGAGCGGGCGGTAAAATCAAGCAGGGTGATGCCGGCAGCCTTGCAGGCTTCGGCCTCAAGCTGCCAGCCCCCATCGCTTCGCGGGCCACGAAGATTGATCACCGTGCGGATGCCGGCGGCGGCGGCGGCATGGATCCGCGATGGTCCGGGCTGGTTCGACCGGTACATGCCGGGCGCCACCAGGTGATGATTGTGCCACCAGATTCGCAGGAATCCGTGATCCTTGAAAATCAGCTCCATCCAGTCGCGCATGCCGCGGCGCGCGCCCGGCGGGGCGGCAAAGATCATGATCCGGCCACCATCATGCCCTCGAGGCGAAGCGACGGCGCGGCGGTGCTGCGACGCATGTCGATATCATCCGCGCGGGTGATCGCCATGAACATGTCCTTCAGATTGCCGGCGATGGTCGCCTCGGCCACCGGATAGGTCACCTTGCCGTTGCTGATCCAGAAACCGCCCGCGCCGCGGCTGTAATCGCCGGTGATCATATCGACCGAACTTCCCATCATCTCGGTGACAAGAAAGCCTTCCTCGATATCGGCGATCAGATCGTCAAAGCTCACATCGCCATTTTCCAGATAGAAATTGCTGCTCCCGGGTGCCGGCGCGCTGCCCATGCCGCGTGCCGCCTGACCGGTTGGGGACAGGCCAAGCTTGGTGGCCGAGGCGATATCGAGGAACCAGCTTTTCAGCACCCCGTCCTCGACCATGGCGCGGCGGCTCACCGGCAGGCCCTCACCGTCGAACAGCTTTGTCGCCATGCCGCGCGGGCGCAGCGGATCGTCGATGAAGGTCAGGCCGGGGCTGGTGACCTGCTCGCCCATGCTGTCCTTCAGGAAACTGGTCCCGCGCGCGATCGACGCGCCGTTGATCGCACCGGCCAGCGTTCCGACGAGTGATCCCGCCACGCGCTGGTGATAGACAACCGGGAACTGGCCGGTCTGCGGTTTGCGCGGGCCGAGACGGGCGAGGGTGCGTTCGGCGGCGCTGGCGCCGACATCCGCGGCCGGGTCCAGATCCTCGCCGAAGACGGCCGCCGTATAATCATAATCGCGCTCCATCGCACCATCCTTTTCGGCGATGACGACGGCGGAGATGCCCTGCGACGAGCGCCGGTAATCGGCGCTGAACCCGTTGGTGGTGGCGATCATCACATGGGTGACGCCATGACTTGCCGAGCCGCCATCGGAATTGGTGATGCCCTCGACCGCCAGAGCGGCAGCCTCGGCCGCCAGAGCGGTGTCGGTCAGATGTTCGACCGTCGGCACCTCAGGATCGTAGATTTCAACCTGCGGTATCTCGGAGGCGATCTCGTCGGCTGCAGCAAGCCTGACATAGGGGTCCTCCGGTGCCATTTTTGCCATCGCCACGGCGCGCGCCGCCAGCGTGCGGATGGTCTCGCTGTCAAGCTGGCTTGTCGAGACCGAGGCGTTGCGCTGGCCGACAAAGACCCGCAGGGCGGCCTCGACCTCCTCCGACCGTTCGCTTGATTCAACCTTGCCAAGCCGCACCGATACGGAGGTGCCTTCGCTGCGGGCGACGCCGGCGTCTGCCCCGTCGGCGCCGGCAGACCGCGCGGCGTCGAGGAGTTCGGAAATCAGATGTTCATCAACAGTGCTCATAACGCTTCCCAGATATAGGGTGAAGGCCGACGTTTCAACCACGCCGCCGCCACAATAACCATCCTTATAGCCATCCTTGCAAGGGGCGGCCATTCCGTTTATGACACCGCGATGACCTATCGCATTTTCATCGATGGCGGGGCCGGCACGACCGGCCTGCAGGTTCATGACCGGCTGGCGGCGCATCCGCTTGTCGAGCCCGTGGTGCTGGATGACGCGCGGCGCAAGGATGCCGGCGCGCGGCGCGCGATGATGGATGACTGCGATTTGACGATCCTGTGTCTTCCCGATGATTCGGCGCGTGAGTCAGCCGCTATGGCGTCGGCGATTGGCGCGCGGGTGATCGATGCTTCGTCGGCGCACCGGACGGCCGAGGAATGGGCCTACGGGTTTGCCGAGCTTGCCGCCGATATCCGCGCAGACATTGCCGAAGCACGCCAGATCAGCAATCCGGGTTGCTATCCGACCGGATTTCTGGCGATGGCGCGCCCGCTTGTCGATGCCGGGCTGCTGCCGAGCGATGTAGCGCTCACCGTGCCGGCAGTGTCCGGCTATAGCGGCGGCGGCAAGGGCATGATCGCGCGGCATGAGGATGGCGATTTGCCGCCGCATGGTGCCTATGGCCTGGCGCTGGCGCACAAGCATCTACCCGAAATGACGCATTATGCCGGGCTGACGACGTCGCCGATCTTCATGCCGTCGGTCGGATCCTTCTATGCAGGCATGCTTGTTCATATGCCGCTTCACGCCGCGCAGCTGACAAAATCCGTGACGGCGGGCGATCTGCATGACGCACTTGCGGCGCATTACGAAAATACGCAATTTGTGCGTATGGGTGAGGCGCGCGCCGGCGCACCGGAGACGGCGGCGCTGATGCTGGATGCGTCGGCGCTTGCCGGAAGCGATTATCTCGAGCTGTTTGTCTTTGCCAATGTGAAAACCAGCCAATTCTGGCTGACCGCGCGGCTCGACAATCTCGGCAAGGGGGCGTCGGGCGCGGCGGTTCAGAATATGAACATCGCGCTGGGATTCGACGAGACCACCGGCCTTTCGGTCTGACGGGGGGCACCGTGACCGCGCCGTTGGATGATACATACCTCGCCGCGCAATCCGAGATGCAGCGTGCCACCGACTACCCCTATGCCGCGCCTGAAGGGGCTTTTGTCCTGAAGGCGGGCCGGCTGAGCGTGCTGGATGATCCGACGCTGCTTGCCGGCCGCACGGCGGTGTTGTCGGTTGGCTCCAACCGTGCCCCGGTACAGCTTCGTCGCAAGTTCGGCGATGATGCCATCCTGCCGGTGACGCCGGCCATTCTTCATGATTGCGATATCGTTCATGCGGCGACGGTCAGCTATTACGGCGCCGTGTCCTGTACCGCCTTTCCGTCTCGCGGGACCGATGTGATGCTGAATGTCGCCTGGCTTGACGCGGCGCAGCTGGCGATCATGCACCGCACCGAGGCGATTGGCGTCGCCTATGATTATGTGCGGATGCTGACAGGCACGGTGACGCATCTTCCGGTGCCGAGCGCCGGTGGGGATATTGTCGCGCCGTCGCAGCCCGTTTTCGGGTACAGCGCGCGAAGCGGTGTTCTTGATCTTGGTGCCGGCCAGCCCGGGGGTCTCAGCCGCATTCCCGCCCGCAACCGGCAATTCCCGACGCTGGCGCAGGACTCGGCGGCGGCGCTGGTCCAGGCTTTCATCACCGGGGTTGATCCGGCACTCGATCTTGGCGCGGACCGTGACCGGTTCATCGAGCGGGTGACAGATGACAGATCCTGCCGCCTGGCTGTCAACGAGCATCTTCGCGGGCGGGCTATCCCGGCTGACGGGCCGTGGAGGGTGCAACAGGTTGAAGCTGGCGATATTGCAACGTTTCTGTGAAGGCTAGCCGACCAGATGAGTCAGCACCATACCGGCGGTCAGGATCAGCCCGGCATCCCGGTTTGACTGGAACAACCGCAGCGCGCCGGCCTGATCATCCGCCCGCAGACGCCGCAACTGCCAGCGCAGATGAATCGCCATGCATGCCAGCCCGCCAAGCCATGGCCCCGGCCCGATCAGCAGCCAGAAGCCGCCACCAAGCCCGAGAATGGCGAGGGCATATGCGGCCGAAACGCCGGCCCGAAGATGCCTGCCGAATCCCAGCGCCGAGGATTTGACCCCGGCGGCGCGGTCATCCTCCATATCCTGAACGGCATAGATCGTGTCATAGCCGAACACCCAGGCCACGCTGCCAAGATAGACCGCCAGCAGGGCCGGTGGTGGCAATGCAGGTGCCGGTTCCATACCCGCCGCCGCCCAGCCGAGCGGCACGCCCCAAGAAAAGGTCAGGCCGAGAACGGCCTGCGGCCACCAGGTCACGCGCTTGGCCAGCGGATAGAGGATGACAAGGGGCAGTGCGGCAATACCGGTCATGATGGCGGCGCCGGGAAGCCGCACCAATACGGCAAGTCCGATCAGCCCCAAAGCGGCCAGAAATGCCAATGCGGCGCCGACGCTCATGGTGCCGGCGGCGAGCGGCCGGCCGGCGGTGCGCTCGACGCGCCGGTCAAGCCGCCGGTCCCACAGATCATTGATCACGCAGCCGGCGGCACGCGTCGTCACCGCGCCGACAAGGAACAGCAGCATCAATTCAACCATCCGGCCGGTATCGCTGGTGGCTGCCGGTATGATCCACCATCCCGGCAGCAGCAGAAGCCACCATCCGATTGGCCGGTCGAAACGCGCCACCAGAATATAGGGGTGAAGCTGGCGTGGCAGCCGCCGCCACCAGCCGCGCGGGTCGATGTCGGTATGCCGGCGACGAGGCGCGTGATCGCCGTGAGATGTCGGGGTGAGCCTGTCCTTCATACGCATCATCCTTAGCGCAATTGACATGCCGCGTATAGCTGGACGGCCAAGCGGTGGCCGGGTTGTAAAGCGCCGGTGTCAGCCCTAAATGTGTCAAATGAACGCACCAGCCGCCAGGGCCCGATTGTTCGTCTCCGACGAACTTGCCGCGGGTATCTCCCTCCAGCCGTCACGCGAGCAGCAGCATTATCTGCTGAATGTGATGCGTTGCCGTGATGGTGATCCGGTTCTGGTCTTCAATGGCCGCGACGGTGAATGGCAGGCCGAGCTGCAACGCGAGGGACGACGCGATTGCCATCTCCTCGTACGCCGGGAGACGCGCCGCCAGACATCAAGTCCGGATCTGTGGCTGCTGTTCGCGCCGGTAAAGAAGGCGCGGCTTGATTTCATCGCGCAGAAGGCCTCCGAGATGGGGTGCAGCCGTATCTGGCCGGTGCGAACGGACCATTGCCAGGTGTCACGGGTGAATGATGATCGCATGCTGGCCAACGCCGTCGAGGCGGCCGAGCAGACCGAAAGGCTGGATATCGCCGAGATCATGCCCTTCACCGGCCTTGCGGCGGCGCTTGATGCCTGCGAGGCGGATCGTCACATCATCTTCTGCGACGAAGCCAGCGCCGGTGCCGGCGATATGAATGCCGTCAGCGTGCTGACGGCGGCGGCACCTGTTGTGAAGGCGGCGATTGTCATTGGCCCGGAAGGCGGGTTTTCCGAGGATGAGCGGGTGATGATCTCCGGCCATCAAAATAGTTTGAAACTTTCGCTCGGGCCGCGCATATTGCGCGCCGATACGGCGGCCATTGCGGCCCTTGCCTGTTTTCAATCGGTGTGTGGAGACTGGACCTGATGTCGGGTACCATGAACCGGCCCGGCCAGCCCCCCACCATAAGTCCGACGCTCCGGGCCGCAATTTGCGGGGCGTCACGCAAGGGACGAAACCGCCTTGACGCATGACCACCATAACGAACCCGTAGATGTCGGTCAGATGATCGCCTGGATCGCCGATGGCGAAACCCCTGTCGGCGAACAGAAGATCGGCACCGAACACGAGAAATTCCTGTTTCACCGGCATAGTCTGGCACCTGTCGCCTATGAAGGCGAGGCTGGCATCGGCGCGCTTCTTGGCAGGCTGTTGACCGAACTTGGACCGGGCGCCGAGCCAATCATGGAAAAGGGCAATATCATCGGCATCACCGATTCCGATGGGGGCGCGGTAACGCTCGAGCCCGGCGGCCAGCTCGAACTGTCCGGGGCGCCGCTTGATGACATCCACCAGACCTGCAGCGAGACCGGCCGGCATCTGCGGCATATGAAGGCGGCGGCGGCCCCGCTTGATATCGGCATGCTCGGCATCGGTTATCACCCGACGGCGCGGCGCGAGGATATCAGCTTCATGCCGAAGGGGCGGTATCATATCATGAGCCGGCATATGCCGAAGGTCGGCACGCTTGGTCTCGACATGATGCTTCGTACCTGCACCGTGCAGGTGAACCTGGATTTTTCCGACGAGGCCGATATGCGGCGGAAATTCCGCACCTCGCTGGCGCTGCAGCCGGTAGCGACCGCGCTGTTCGCGAACTCGCCATTCAAGGAGGGTACGCCATCGGGCTGGCTGTCGACTCGGGCGCAGGCCTGGACCGACACCGACGCCGCCCGCAGCGGCGTGCCGTCATGCGTCTTCGATGAGTATTTCGGCTATGAACAGTGGATAGACTATATCCTTGATGTTCCTATGTATTTTCTACATCGTGGCGATGACTATATCGATGTTGCCGGCCGCTCATTCCGTGATTTCATGGATGGTATGCTTGCCGGATTCGAGGGTCAGCTGCCGAGCATGGCCGATTTTCAGGATCATATCACCACCGCCTTTCCCGAGGTGCGGCTGAAGCGGTTCCTCGAGATGCGTGGAGCCGATGGCGGTGACTGGTGCAATATCTGCGCCTTGCCGGCCTTCTGGGTTGGGCTCCTCTATGACGAGCAGGCTCTTGAGGAAGCGACGGCACTGGCCGCCCCGCTTGGTGCCGATGATGTGATGGAGGCGCGGCTGTCAGTGGCGCGTGACGGACTTCGTGGTCAGCTTGGTGGCCGTGACATACATGATCTGGCAGCAAGGCTTGTCGAGCTCGCATCGGCGGGCCTGCGGCGTCGGGCCCGCATGGATGACAGCGGTGGCAATGAGACCGGATATCTGGCACCGCTTCGCAACGCGCTGGCGAATGGCGAGACGCCGGCGGAACGGCTTTTGCGGCTATACCGCGATTCATGGGATGGCGACCTCACGCGGATTTTCAACGCCGAGAGCTATTCATGAATCATGACCGTCCCCGCGATGCGGGGATCGTGATCACAAACGGGCACGCTGAATCTTAAAAGGGGCAAGGATGCCGGTACTCCTGCTCATAGTGGGAATAAACTTCATTGGCGTCGGCGCTCTGATCCCGGTCCTTCCCTACACCGTGATCGAGATGCTTGGCCTGCCGGCAAGCGTGATGACGATGCTTCTGGCCTCGTTCGCGCTGGCGATGTTCGTTGCCAATCCGATTCTCGGCAGACTGTCGGATCATTACGGTCGTCGCCGGGTTCTGTTTCTGTCTCTGGCCGTCAGTGCCGCTGCGCATCTGTGGTTCGCCTTGTCCAGCGATATCCTGTCGATGTTCGCCGCGCGAATCATAGCCGGTTTCGCCTCGGGAAATACCGGGGTCATCCAGGCGATGATCGCCGACCGCACAACGGACGAGAAACGCGCCCAATATATGGGGCTGCTTGGTGCCGCCATCGGTGTCGGTTTTGTTGCCGGGCCGGCGCTTGGCGGGCTGTTCAGCCATATTGGCGGTGGCCCGCTTCACCAGGCGCCGTTCCTTCTCGCGGCCGGGTTTTCGCTGCTGGCGCTGATTCTGACAACGCGCCTCAAGGCGCCGCCGGACGGGCGGATCCTGCCGGAGGATGAAAAGGTCCGATTGCTTGCACGGGTGGCGGTGCTGACCCGCTCGCCGCTGGCGCTCTATGCGGCGGTCGCACTGGTGCTGAATCTGGCCTTCGCTCAGGTCGAGGCATCCTTTGTCCTGGTGCTTCGTGACTATCTCGAATTCGGCGCCCGCGAAACCGGATGGCTTTTCACCTATATCGGCGTCTGCATTGTCATTGTGCAGGCGGTGCTGATACGCCACATCGTCGCCAGGTTCGGCGAGATCGGCGCGATGGGTCTTGGCGGCGTGTTGCTGGTGAGCGGCCAGATCATGACCGTGCTGGCAGTGGCGGGTCTGCTGCCCGGCAATGGCTGGCCGCTTGTGCAGACATTGGTTGCCACGACCGCGATCTGCTTCGGGTTCGCTGTCGCCTCGCCGGCACTTAGCAGCGTCGCCAGCAAGGTGGCGGGCCGATCCTCGCGTGGTGGTTCGCTTGGCGTCGTTCAGGGTTTCGGCTCGCTTGGGCAGGTGATAGGCCTGGTGGTCGCCGGCCCGCTCTATGACCTTGGCGGCACGTCGTACCCGTTCAGCTTCGGCGCGCTGGTGATGTTCGGCATGCTGGCCATTCTGCCATTCCTTGTCAGGCCGACGGAAGACAGCTGATCGGCAAAGTGGTCCGCCTCAGGCGGCTTCCGTGCCGCCGACGGTGATGCCGCCCATCTTCACGGTCGGTTGGCCGACCCCGACGGGCACGCTCTGCCCGGCCTTGCCGCAGGTGCCAACCCCGTCATCAAGCGCCATATCATTGCCGACCATGCTGATCTTCGACATGGCGTCGGGCCCGTTGCCGATCAGGGTCGCGCCCTTCACCGGCGCGCCGATCCTGCCATTCTCGACCAGATAGGCCTCGGATGCGGCGAACACGAACTTGCCAGAGGTGATGTCGACCTGGCCGCCCCCGAAATTGACGGCATAGATCCCCTTTTTCATCGAGGCGACAATCTCGTCAGGGTCATGTGGACCATTTTCCATGAAGGTGTTGGTCATACGGGGCATCGGGGCGTGCTCATGCGATTGCCGGCGGCCGTTGCCGGTCGCCTCGACCCCCATCAGGCGGGCATTCTGGCGATCCTGCATATAGCCGCGAAGGATGCCGTTCTCGATCAGCACATTGCGGCGCGACTGCGTGCCTTCGTCATCGATGGTGATCGACCCGCGCCGGTCCTGCATGGTGCCGTCATCAACCACAGTCACATCCTTGGCGGCGACCTGTTCACCGACACGGCCGCTGAAGATCGAGGTGCCCTTGCGGTTGAAGTCGCCTTCCAGCCCGTGGCCAACCGCCTCATGCAGCATGACGCCGGGCCAGCCGGCACCGAGAACAACCTCCATCTCGCCTGCCGGGGTCGCGACCGAATCAAGATTCAGTGTCGCGATTCGCAGCGCCTCCCGGACCTGTGACTGCCAGATTTCGGGACTCATATAGCTGTCGAACATCACCCGGCCACCAGCGCCGGACGAACCGGACTCCATGCGGCCGTCCCGTGCCACGACAACCGAGACATTCAATCTGACAAGTGGTCTGATGTCAGCGGCGCGATGGCCGTCGGCGCGGATAATCTGGACCGCCTGCCATGATCCGGCAATTGACGCGCTGACCTGGACGACACGCGGGTCGGCGGCGCGGGCAAAGGCGTCGATCTCCTGCAGCAGCGCGACCTTGTCCTCGAACGGGGTGCCTGACAACGGGTTGCCATCACTGTACAGCGGTCGGTTGCTTGCCGATACCGGGGGCGCGGCATGCGTCCCTGAATGGCCGCGGGTAACGGCGGATACACTGTCGGCCGCACGCCTGAGCGCGGCCTCGCTCAGCTCGCCGGCATGCGCATAGCCATGCGCTTCACCGGCGATGGCGCGCAGGCCAAAGCCGCTTGTCTGGTCATAGCTCGCCGCCTTCAGCCGGCCATCATCAAAGGCCAGCATTTCGGAATGCCGCATCTCCAGAAACAATTCGCCGTCATCGGCATCGACAAGCGCGTCGCGAACGATGGCCTCTGCGCGGTCGCGGTCAAGCGCGGTGTTGTCAAAGAAGATCGCGTCGGTGGTGTGTAAATGGTCCATGATGTCTCCTCGACGTTGCCTCGCCGACATGCAATGTTTCCGGGCCGCCCGGATGGCGATGTCCCGGCGCGCGGAAAGGCGTGATGTGCTCCCGAGAGAATGGGGCTCTGGTCACTGGATTTCAAGCGTCAAGACACGCGTCGGCGGGGCATGGCGCGGTCTGTGGAAAGCACGGATCGGCCAACCTGTAAAAAATTTCGGATTTATAGCGACAGGCTGCCGCACAGGGCTTTCAAATTCTGTCGAATCGGTCTATCAACTGCTTGATCGAAAGCGGGTCGCGCGGTGTCTTTTTTGTCTGGCCGGCCAACTCCGATCAAGCGCTTTATATGGGGGAGATATCCATGGCATTCATGGCCACCATTGCATCTGACGTGATGGCAAGTCTGCGAAAGAACATCCTGCACCCGGCATGGCTGGTTGCGGTGGCATTCTGTGTTGCTGCCGGTGCGGCATCGGCTGCCCAGCCGCTGCCCTGGCAGATGGGGCTGCAGCCGCCGGCAGGCACCATCGCCGAGATGGCGGATGATCTGCACAACCTGCTTCTTGTCGTGATCACGCTGATCTCGCTGTTCGTTCTGGGACTGCTTGTCTATGTCGGCATCCGGTTCCGCGCCGCGGCCAATCCGGTGCCATCGCGGACGTCGCACAATACGGTAATCGAAATCCTGTGGACGGTGATCCCGGTGGTGATCCTGGTCGGGATCGCGGTGCCATCCTTCCGGCTGCTTTATTATCTGGACCGGACGGCGGATACCGACATGGTGATCAAGGTCACCGGCAACCAGTGGTACTGGAATTACGAATATCCGGATGAGGGCATTTCCTTCGACAGCTATCTTGTCGATGAGGAAGACCTTCAGGACGGCCAGATACGTCTGCTGTCCGTGGACTATCCGATGGTCGTGCCGGAAAAGACCCGCGTGAAACTGCTGATAACCGGCAATGACGTCATGCATTCCTATTTCGTGCCATCCCTTGCCGTGCAGGTCTACGCCTTCATCGGCCGCACCAACGAGGTCTGGATCGATGTGCCGGCCGGCAAGCAGACCTATTACGGCCAGTGCAACCAGATCTGCGGCATCAATCACGCCTACATGCCGATCGAAGTGCGGGCCCTTCCCGAGGCGGAATATCAGGAATGGCTGAAATCCGCCCGCGAGGAGTTCGCGATGAACACGCCGTCGCCGGCCGAGAGCCCGGACACCGGAACAGCCGATCCGGTGGTTCTGGCATCGGCCAACTAGACACGTTAGCGCAGAGGAAACGATAATGAGTGCTCACGCCCACGCTGACCATGGCGCGCCGACAAGCTTCGTGCGCCGCTGGCTGTATTCGACCAACCACAAGGATATCGGCACGATGTATATCGTGTTCGCCATCCTTGCCGCCTTCATCGGCGGTGGCATGTCGATCTACATGCGAATGGAACTGATGGAACCCGGCGTCCAGTACATGGCCGACGGACATGTCTGGAATGTCTTCACCACCGCGCACGGCCTGATCATGGTCTTCTTCGTGGTGATGCCGGGTCTGATTGGCGGCTTTGGCAACTGGTTTGTCCCGATCATGATCGGCGCGCCCGACATGGCGTTTCCGCGGATGAATAACATTTCCTTCTGGCTGCTGCCGCCTTCCTTCATCCTGCTGCTGCTCTCTGCGGTGATGGATGGTGGTGCCGGTGTCGGCTGGACAATCTACCCGCCGCTCTCGTCGAGCTCGGGAACGCCCGGCATGTCTATGGATCTGGCGATCTTCTCGCTTCACCTTGCGGGTGTGTCATCGATCCTCGGCGCGGCGAATTTCATCACCACGATCTTCAACATGCGGACCCCCGGCATGACGCTTCACAAGATGCCGCTGTTCGTGTGGGCGATGCTTGTCACGGCCTTCCTGCTGCTGCTGGCCGTTCCGGTTCTTGCCGGTGCGATCACGATGCTGCTGACTGACCGGAATTTCGGCACCACCTTCTTCATTCCGGAAGGCGGGGGTGATCCGATCCTGTTCCTGCACCTGTTCTGGTTCTTCGGACACCCGGAGGTGTATATCATGATTCTGCCGGCCTTCGGCATTGTCAGCCACATCATCTCGACCTTCTCGAAAAAGCCGGTCTTCGGTTATCTCGGTATGGCCTATGCGATGGTGGCGATCGGCTTCATTGGCTTTATCGTGTGGGCGCACCACATGTATACGGTCGGGCTCAGCGTCGATACCCGCGCCTATTTCACCGCGGCGACGATGGTCATCGCGGTGCCGACCGGGGTGAAGATTTTCTCCTGGATCGCGACGATGTGGGGTGGTTCGATCACCTTCCGCGTCCCGATGCTCTGGGCCATCGGCTTCATCTTCCTGTTCACCGTCGGTGGTGTCACGGGTGTCGTGCTGTCGAATGCCGGCCTCGATGTGGTGCTTCACAACACCTACTATGTGATCGCGCACTTCCACTATGTGCTGTCGCTTGGCGCGGTGTTCGGTCTGTTCGCCGGCTTCTATTACTGGTTCTCGAAGATGACCGGTTATGAGTATTCCGAGTGGCTCGGGAAGTTGCATTTCTGGGTGACTTTCGTTGGCGTCAACCTGACCTTTTTCCCGATGCACTTCCTCGGGCTGGCGGGCATGCCGCGTCGCTATATCGACTATCCTGATGCCTTTGCCGGCTGGAACATGGTCGCCTCCATCGGTTCCTACATTGGTGCCGCCGGTGCGATCCTCTTCCTTGTGGTCATTGCCGAGGCATTCATCGCCAAGCGTCGTGCCGCTGACAATCCGTATGGTGAGGGCGCCACGACACTGGAATGGCAGGTATCCTCGCCGCCGCCTTACCACACCTTCGACGAACTGCCGAAGGTCAAGTAGGGCCGCAGTGACCGTTCAACACTATCTGGCCGGAGCCGATGGCATTTACATCTAACCAGAACGCAAACGCGACGACCGACGGGCTGTATGGCCCGTCGGTCGCTGATTTCTGGCAGCTTCTGAAGCCGCGTGTGATGAGCCTTGTGATCTTCACCGGTTTCGTGGGGATGTTCCTCGCACCGGCTGACATGCACCCGCTGCTGTTCATCATCTCGCTTTTCGCCATTGCCGCCGGTGCCGGCGCATCGGGGGCGATCAACCAGTGGTATGATCGCGACATCGACGCGGTGATGGAACGCACGCGTGGCCGTCCGGTCCCCTCGGGCGCGGTGGAGCCTGCCGAGGCGTTGAGCTTCGGGCTTGTCATCTCGACGCTTTCGGTTTTGCTTCTAGGGCTGGCCTCGAACTGGCTTGCCGCCGGCCTGCTTGCCTTCACCATTTTCTTCTACGGTGTCATCTACACCATCTGGCTGAAGCGCAGCACACCGCAGAACATCGTCATTGGTGGTGCTGCAGGCGCGCTGCCGCCGGTGATTGGCTG
>JAAZUU010000204.1 GCA_018624035.1 Rhodobiaceae bacterium
GTTGTGGCCCGGGAACGTCTTGACGGTGTGGCCGAAACGATCCGTCAGGAATTTCGCGCCAGAAAAATCAGGTTCAGTGGCCTTGATGTGAATGATGGCGTGGTGAGCGTGCGTCTTCGCAAAACCGATGACAGCGCCGTAGCGGTGCAGATATTCAGCGATTTCGGCCGCGATTTCGAGGTCGTGGATGATTCTCCTGAATATCGCATCGCCTTCAATGAGGCAGGATTGCTGACGCTGCGCACGCAGACGATCGACCAGTCGATGGAAATCATCCGCCGGCGGATAGACCCTGATGGTACAAAAGAACCGGTCATCCAGAGGCAGGGCACCGACCGGATACTGGTCCAGCTTCCCGGGGTTGATGATCCGGAGGAGATCAAGCGCCTGCTTGGCCGCACTGCGAAACTGACTTTCCAGCTTGTCGACCCGTCAATGACCGCACAGGAAGCTCTTGATCGCGGCCGAACACCGCCCGGCTCGGTACTGTTGCCCGGCGACGGTGATGATGGCGCGTTCTATGTTGTCGAGAAACGGGTCATGGTCAGTGGCGAGCTGCTTGAAACGGCGCAGGCGAGTTTCGACCAGAACAACCGTCCCTCGGTTAGCTTTACTCTCAACGCCACCGGCGCCAAGCGATTCGGCCGCGTGACCGGAGCGAATATCGGGCGGCCCTTTGCGATTATTCTGGATGGCAAGGTTGTGTCCGCACCGACCATCCAGTCACAGATTTTCGGCAGTGGGCAGATTACCGGCACCTTCACTGTCGCCGAGACGAACGAACTGGCGCTGATCCTTCGCGCCGGCGCGCTGCCGGCACCGCTGATCGTGATGGAGGAGCGTTCCATCGGCCCCGGCCTTGGCGCTGACTCGGTGGCGGCAGGCCAGATCGCGGCGGTCGTCGCGCTGGCTCTTGTCATCATCTACATGATCCTCAGCTATGGTCTTTTCGGTCTGTTGGCCGATGTGGCGCTGGCGGTCAATGTGGTGCTGATTCTGGGTGCGCTGTCGGCAATTCAGGCGACACTGACATTGCCCGGCATTGCCGGCATCGTCCTGACGATGGGCATGGCGGTGGATGCCAACGTTCTTGTCTTCGAGCGCATACGCGAAGAATTGCGGCGTGGGCGCAGTGTTATGGCAGCCATCGAAGGTGGATACAGCCGCGCGATCTCGACAATCATCGACTCCAACCTGACAACGCTGTTCGCCGCCTTGTTCCTCTATGTATTCGGGTCGGGACCGATCAAGGGCTTTGCGGTAACGCTGTCAATCGGCATTGCAACTTCGTTGTTCACTGCGGTGATGGTCACGCGAATGTTGATCATCATCTGGCTTGAGCGCAAACGCCCGCGCGAGCTGGTGCTTTAGGGAGACGAAAGATGCGTCTGAAACTAGTTCCCAGCGAAACCAGACTCGATTTCCTGCGCCTTCGCAAGCCGGCCATCATATTCTCGGCTCTGCTTGTTGCCGCCTCGGTGGCCCTGTTCTCGCTTGTCGGCCTGAACCTTGGAATTGACTTCCGTGGTGGAATCCTGATTGAGGCACGTCATGCCGATGGTCCGGCCGATATTGGCGGCATCCGGTCCGACCTCGATCAACTTGGCCTTGGCGACATCAGCATCCAGGGTTTTGGCACTGAAACCGATGTTCTGGTCCGCGTGCAGCGTCAGGAAGGTGACGAGGCTGCACAGATCGCGGCGATCAGGGCCATTACCGATTCGCTCGGTAGCGGATATGACATCCGCCGGACCGAATTTGTCGGCCCGACGGTCGGGGCGGAACTGGCCGAGAAGGGCATTCTGGCCGTTGTCTGCGCCTTGCTGGCCATCATGGTCTATATCTGGTTCCGTTTTGAATGGCAGTTCTCGATCGCCGCCATCCTGGCGCTGGCGCATGACGTTCTGTCAACCATCGGCCTGTTCGCCCTGACATCCTTCGAGTTCAACCTGGCGACGGTGGCGGCGATCTTGACGATCGCCGGCTATTCGATCAATGACACCGTGGTGGTGTTTGACCGGGTGCGGGAAAATCTGCGCCGCTACAAATCCTTCGAACAGCGTGAAATCCTGAACATGTCGCTGAACGAAACGCTGTCGCGGACAGTGATGACATCGGTGACCACATTGCTGGCCCTGCTGGCCATTGTCCTGTTCGGTGGCGCGGTTCTTCGTGATTTTGCGCTCGCCATGATGTGGGGTGTCCTGATCGGCACATATTCATCGATCTTTGTTGCTGTGGGGATGCTGGCCTCGTTTGATCTGAAGCGCCATCTTGATGAGGATGACGATCCCGGTGCGGTGACCGAGGACGTCTGACCGGCGCATGGTTGATATCAAGAGTTTTGGCGAGGGAAGCGATCTCCAGCTCATTCACGGCTATGGTGATGGCGGGTTTCGTGTATCCGGCAATCGCCACAGCGGCAGCCTTATTCTGCTACCGCGGCTGACGACCGTCTGGACGCCGCCACCCGATCTCGACAGCCTGACCGCCGCGGATCTTTTGCCATTGCTTGGTGAGCCGCTGGCGCCGCTGCTGGTTCTTGGCACGGGCGCTGCGCCGCAGCATCCCTTCAATGAGCTGGGGGCGGCACTTCGTGGCCATGGGGTGGCCTTTGAATTGCTGTCAACGCCGGCGGCCT
>JAAZUU010000120.1 GCA_018624035.1 Rhodobiaceae bacterium
GTGCCAATCCGCGGTCAACAGATCGGCCGCCGTGTGCGGCGCGTTGACAAGCGGGTTGTCATCGCGGGGCCACTCACCCGATTCGACCTTGCCGATCTCGCCGGCAATCGACAGCATCGCATCACAGAACCGGTCGATCTCGGCGATCGATTCGGACTCCGTCGGCTCGATCATCAGGGTGCCCGCCACCGGGAAGGACATCGTCGGCGCGTGAAAGCCGAAATCGACAAGCCGTTTGGCGATGTCCTCGTTGCTGATGCCGCTGCGCTCCTGGATGTCGCGAATGTCGATGATGCATTCATGCGCCACCCGTCCGTTCGCGCCGGTATAGAGCACCGGATAATGCGGTGCCAGCCGCGACGCCAAGTAGTTGGCGGCAAGGATCGCCGTCCCGGTCGCCGCCTTCAGCCCCTTGCTTCCCATCATGCGGATATAGGCATAGGTGATTGGCAGGATGCCAGCTGACCCGAACGGCGCGGCGCTGACCGCGCCTTCGTCGGCCAGCGGTGAGCCCGGAAGGAAGGGCACCAGATGCGCCGCGACGCCGATCGGCCCGACACCCGGTCCGCCGCCGCCATGCGGGATGCAGAAGGTCTTGTGAAGGTTCAGATGGCTGACATCGGCGCCGAATTCCGGCAGCGAGCAATGCCCGACAAGGGCGTTCAGGTTGGCCCCGTCGACATAGACCTGGCCACCGGCCTCATGGACGATGGCGCACAGCTCGACGATCGATTCCTCGAACACGCCATGCGTCGAGGGGTAGGTAACCATGATCGCCGCTAGCGAATCGTGGTGCGCCTCGGTTTTCGCCTTCAGATCCTCGATATCGACATTGCCGTCATCATCGCATTTCACGACGACGACCTTCATGCCGGCCATCGCGGCCGAGGCCGGGTTGGTGCCGTGCGCCGATTGCGGGATCAGGCAGATATTGCGATGCCCCTCGCCGCGCGATTCATGGTAGCGTGAGATCGCCAGCAGGCCGGCGAACTCACCCTGCGAGCCGGCATTCGGCTGCAATGACACGCCGGCATAACCGGTGGATTCGGCTAGCATCGCCTCGAGCCGCGCGATCATCGCGGCATAGCCCGCGGCCTGGTCGGCCGGCGCATAGGGGTGGATGTTGGCGAATTCGGGCCAGGTCACCGGGATCATCTCGGCGGTGGCATTCAGCTTCATCGTGCAGGAGCCGAGCGGGATCATGCAGCGGTCAAGCGCCAGATCACGATCGGCAAGGCTGCGCATGTAGCGCAGCATCTCGGTCTCGGTGCGATAGCGATGGAACACCGGTTGGCGCATGAAGCCGTCGGCCCGGCGCAGCGCGTCCGGTATCGTCGTGGCAGGTGCCGTGGCAGGTGCAGCTGACGCTCCCAGCGCCCCGAGAAGCCGGTCCAGCACCGACGTCGAGCTCGTCTCGTCGAAACTGGCGGCAATGGCGCCATCCATGATCCGCAGATTGATCCCGGCATCGCGTGCCGCGGCGACCAGGTCATCGCGATCATCCGCTGCCTCGATGGTGACGGTATCGAAGAAATCGTCATGCCTGACCGTGCGGCCGGCGGCGCGCATGGCGGCGGCAAAGCGGCAGGCAAGGGCATGCGCGTGACCGGCGATCCGGGTCAGCCCTTCCGGTCCGTGCCATAACCCGTAGAATCCGGCCATCACCGCCAGCAGCACCTGCGCTGTGCAGATGTTCGAGGTCGCCTTTTCACGGCGGATATGCTGTTCGCGGGTCTGCAGCGCCAGCCGGTAGGCCATGCGCCCGCCGCTGTCCTGGCTGACCCCGACAAGCCGGCCCGGAATGGCGCGCTGATGCGCCATGCGGCAGGCGAAAAAGGCGGCATGCGGCCCGCCATATCCAAATGGAACGCCAAAGCGCTGCGCCGAGCCAAGGACGATATCGGCACCAAGATTGCCGGGGGCCTCGAGAAGCGTCAGCGCCAGCAGGTCCGAGGCGACGATGGCAAGACCGCCGGCATCATGGATGGCAGAGATCGCCGGTCTGATATCGCGCACCGCGCCGCTGCTTCCCGGATAGCTGATCAACACACCAAAGCACCGCTCTCCATAGGGGGCTTCCGGCGCTTCCAGCTCGATCTCGATCCCGATCGGCCGTGCCCGTGTGCGCAGCACGGCCAGAGTCTGCGGATGCGTGTCCGGGTCGACCCGGAAGACGGTGCCCTTGCCACGATGCGCGCGGAACGCCATCGCCATGCCCTCGGCGGCGGCCGTTGCCTCGTCGAGAAGCGAGCCGTTGGCGATGTCCATTCCCGTCAACTCGGTGATCATTGTCTGGAAATTCAGAATCGCCTCGAGGCGGCCTTGCGAGATTTCCGGCTGATATGGTGTATAGGCGGTGTACCAGGCCGGATTTTCCAGCACGTTGCGAAGCACCACCGGCGGTGTGTGGCAGCCATAATATCCCATACCGATCAGCGATGTGACCACCTTGTTCTGCGCCGCCAGCGCGCGCATCTCGTCCAGGATACCGGCTTCGGACAAGGCCTCCGGCAGGTTCATCTCGTCATGCCGGCGGATGCCGGCGGGGATAACCTCGTCGAGAAGCGTTTCCAGCGACGGGACATCAAGGCTGGCAAGCATGGTCGAGATGTCATGCGGGTTCAGCCCGATATGGCGCGTCTCGAATGCGGCCTGCGGCGTGTTCTGCGGCACGCCATTAACGTCGTTCAGTGATGACTCAAGTGGTGACATGGTGGTCTCCTTTGCTTTTGTTTTCAGCCGGTGGCACCCGGCCCCATCATATGTCTGTGGCAACGCCGTGCGGGTGGGGGCCCGCCAGCGCAGCCTGTCTGTCAGGCAATCATCGCGCTGTAGGCAGCGTCATCCATCAGCTCGTCAAGTTCGCCGGCATCAGCCACCTTGATCCTGAACAGCCAGCATTCATGCGCCCGATCGGGCGTGATGCCGGTCAGATCATCCAGCAGCGACTCATTGACCTCGGTGATTTCGCCACTCGCCGGGCTGTAGATGTCGGAGGCGGCCTTCACCGATTCGAACACCGCGACCGAATCACCCTTGCTGACCGTTGTGCCGGCCTCGGGAAGCTCGACAAAGACGATGTCGCCAAGCTGTTCGATGGCGTGGGGCGAAATGCCGACTGCCCCCGTATCACCGTCAAGATTGATCCATTCATGGTCCTCTGTGTAACGCAACATCTTGGTCTCCTTCTTTGTTGTTCTGTCAGCCGCGGATATAGCGATGTGGCACCAGCGGCAGCGCCGCGACGGTAACCGGCACCTCGCGTCCGCGAACCAGTGCGTTGATCTCTGTTCCCGGCGTGGCCAGCGCCGCATCGACAAAGCCGAGCGCGGCTGGCGCATCGAGGCTGGGGGCAAACCCGCCCGATGTGACGGTGCCGATAATGGTCCCGTTAAGCGCAAGTTCGGCCCCGTCGCGCACCGGACGGCCACCCTGCGGCAACAACCCGACAAGCTGTCTGGCAGGTCCGTCATTCCAGTCTTTCATGATGGCAGCGGCGCCGGGGAAATCGCCCGCCTCGCGGCGGCGCCTCGACAGCGCGAAGCGAAGGCCGGCGGTCACCGGATTGATTGTCTCGTCAAGCTCATGCCCCCACAGCGGAAGGCCTGCCTCAAGCCGCAGCGTGTCGCGGGCGCCAAGCCCGGCGAGGCTGACCGACTCGTCGGCGCACAGACGCTCGGCAAGCTCGACGGCCAGGTCGGCCGGCATCGAGATTTCGAAACCATCCTCGCCGGTATAGCCTGATCGGGTGACGACGCAGTCAATGCCGCCGATACTGAAATGCCCGACCTGCATGAAGAAGAAATCATCCAGATCGACACCCAGCCTGCGCAATACCTGCGGTGACTCAGGACCCTGAAGCGCCAGCAGCGCGCGGTCGTCACGAACCTGCATCGTCACGTCGCCATGCAGACTGGCGCCATGCAGACTGGCGCCATGCAGATTGGCGCCATGCAGATTGGCGTCATGCAGATTGGCACGCAGATGCGCGATGTCGTGGTCGGCGCGGCCGGCATTGACGACAAGCTGCAACTCGCCATCGAGTCGCGCGATCATCAGATCGTCGAGAACACCGCCATTCTCATCAAGGAACATCGAATAGCGCACGCGCCCCTCGGCGATGGTGGCGACATCGGTCGGGGTGAGGCGTTCAAGCGCCGCGTCGGCATCCGCACCACCGATCCGGAGCTGGGCCATGTGCGATACATCGAACAGGCCGGCCGACTCGCGGGTCGCCAGATGCTCTGCCTTGATGCCGTCGGCATATTGCACCGGCATTTCCCAGCCGGCGAATGGCACCATCCGCGCGCCGTTGGCGAGGTGGAAATCGTAAAGTGGGGTCCTGCGGGTCTCCACGGGGTCACTCCTGTTGCGACGCATAAAAGTACGCATTTCGACAAAGTCGAACGCGCCCTCTCTGTCGTCGAACCTGAGAGATTTCCCGCCTGATCATCCCTTGTGCCGGGCCGGGATCACAACCCGGGGCCTTGGATGAGGTGACGGCGGCTTTCCCCGTCGGTGGGCACTGCCGTGCCGCTTTCCAGAGTGCTCACAGAATAGAGAGTACAGGTACCTGAGAGTTTCCTGGGCTTTTGCTCCTTCGGTGGCCGCAACGGTGAAGACCGTAGCGACGCTCTCCCCTCTACTGTATCGAGCATGTTAATGCTATGCGTTCAGGAAAAATTAGGCAAGGGTCAAAGCGCCGCGCGTCGCTGATGGTGCGGAATGATGTGCAACGGTGCCGCGCCGCCGGTTTTCGCCTTGCGACCGGGCGCTACCGCCCCCATATCCCGGTGACGTGACGAGCATGGCGTCACAGGGTCAGGATCAGCGAGATTTAACATGCCCGACAGCAGCCCTATCTGGGACCTTACGGATCTCTACAGCAATATCGAGGATACGGCGATCACCGCCGATATCGAGGCATCGCGCGCGGCGGCAAAATCGCTTGCCGCCGACTGGCGTGGCCGGCTCGGCGAGGCGGATGGGCCGCAGCTTGCCGGCCTGATCGCCGAATATGAGCGGATCCTCGAGACGCTTGGCAAGGCGGCAAGCCATGCGCAGCTGCAATTCGCCGCCAACACGACCGATGCCGGCATCGCGCGCCATCACCAGTCGATCCGCGAGGCCGGCGCCGAGATCGGCGCCGAGCTTCTTTTTGTCGAGCTTGAACTTGCGACATTGCCACAGGAACGGATCGATGCGCTGTGCAAGACCGAAGCGGTGGCAGCCTGGACACCGTGGCTTCGCCGCGTTCGTGCCATGGCCCCCTATCAGCTCGACCCCGATATGGAACGCATGCTTGCTGAACGCGCGCCTACTGGCCGCGGTGCCTGGGTAAGGCTGTTCGACGAAACCGCGGCGGGGTTGCGCTTTGCCTTCAAGGGCGCCGAGGTGACCGAGGCCGAAATTCTGAACTCGCTGGCAAGCGCCGATGGTGATGAACGGCGTGAGGCCGGATCCTCGCTGTCGACAACCCTGAAATCCAACCAGCGTCTGTTGTCGCTTGTCCTCAACACCATTGCCAAGGACAAGGAGATCGAGGACCGGTGGCGTGGCTTCAAACGGCCTGTGGCGTCGCGCAACCTGGACAATGACGTCGATGACGAGGTGGTTGATGCACTGGTCAGCGCCGTCGATTCACGCAATGCCGATCTGGCGCATCGCTATTACCGGCTGAAGGCCGGATGGATGGGGGGTGACGCCATCGACTGGTGGGATCGCAACGCGCCGCTTCCCGATGATGATGACAGCAGCTTCACCTGGGACGAGGCGGAGCGGCTGGTGATGGACTCCTTCGCCGGCTTCGACCCGCAGATGGCCGACCTCGCCGCGCCATTCTTCGAACGCAACTGGATTGACGCCGCGCCGCGTGCCGGCAAGAGTTCCGGCGCCTTCTCGCACCCGGTGACGCCCTCGGCGCATCCCTATATCCTGATGAATTTTTCCGGCAAGTCGCGAGATGTGATGACGCTGGCGCACGAGATGGGGCATGGCATTCACCAGCGGCTTGCCGCGGACCGCGGCTATCTGATGTCCGACACGCCGCTGACACTGGCGGAAACGGCTTCGGTCTTTGCCGAGATGCTGGCCTTCCGGCGGCTTGTTGACGGCGCCGATGACAAAGGCACCCGCCGCCGCCTTCTGGCCGGCAAGGTAGAGGACATGCTGAATACGGTGGTCAGGCAGGTGGCCTTCCATAATTTCGAGACACGAATGCATGAGGCGCGGCGCCATGCCGAACTCACCGCTGACGAGATTTCCGATATCTGGATGGAGACACAGCGCGCGGCGCTTGGTCCGGCAGTGCGCACCGGTGATGATTACCGGCCGATCTGGGGCTATATCCCGCATTTCGTTCATACACCATTCTATGTCTATGCCTATGCTTTCGGCGACTGTCTGGTGAATGCGCTGTGGCAGACCTACACGGTCGAGCGTGAGGCCGGCAAGGCGGCCGGTTTCGTCACCCGCTATCGCGATCTGTTATGTGCCGGTGGCACCGAACGTTACGACATCGCGCTTGGCCGATTCGGACTGGATGCGCGTGACCCGGCCTTCTGGTCCATGGGGCTCGACATGATTTCCGGCATGATCGACGAGCTTGAGGGGCTGTCCTGATGGCGCCGAACGACTCCGGCCCCGACCGCCGCGGCACCGTGGATAGTGGCCGCGTCGGTGGCCGTCTGCGCCGCTATGCCCGCGTGACCTCGACAATGACAGGCCTTGCCGCGCGGATGGCTGGCGAGCGCTATCTCGGCATGCAGATCGACCGGTCAAAGCATGCCGCCGATCTTCGCGAGGCGCTTGGCGGGCTGAAGGGCCCGATCATGAAGGTGGCGCAGATTCTGTCAACGATCCCGGACGCTCTGCCGCCCGAATATGCCGATGAACTGGCCAGCCTGCAGGCCGACGCGCCGGCGATGGGGTGGCTGTTCACGCGCCGCCGCATGGCTGCCGAGTTGGGCCCGGACTGGCAACAGAAACTGCAATCCTTCTCGAGAAAGGCGGTGTCGGCGGCGTCGCTTGGCCAGGTTCACCGGGCGGTCGATCTCGATGGCAACCAACTGGCGATGAAACTGCAATATCCGGATATGGCGTCGGCCATCGACGCCGACCTGCGCCAGCTTCGTCTCGTGTTTCAGCTCTATGAGCGTTACGATTCGGCAATCTCGACCTCCGATATCTATGACGAGCTGTCGGAACGGCTTCGTGAGGAGCTCGACTACCGGCGCGAGGCGGCGAATCTGGCCCTTTATCACCATATGCTTGCCGACGAGGACTCGGTACGCCTTCCGGTCTATCGGCCGGAGCTGTCAACCGACCGGTTGATGACGATGAGCTGGCTTGACGGCACGCGGATCATGCCGTTCCTCGAGACCGATCCGTCGCAGGAAACGCGCAACCGGATCGCCCGCAACATGTTCCGGGTCTGGTATGTGCCGTTCTATTTCTATGGCGTGATCCATGGCGACCCGCATCTCGGCAATTACTCGCTTGATGACGAGAACCGCGTCAATCTGATGGATTTCGGGTCGATCAGGCTGTTCCGCCCGGCCTTTGTCGGCGGCGTCATCGACCTGTATCTGGCGCTTCGTGACAATGATCCCGATCTGGCGGTGCATGCCTATGAAAGCTGGGGCTTCCATGGTCTCGACAAGGAAGCCATCGAGGTTCTCAACATGTGGGCGGAATTCATCTATTCACCGCTGCTTGAGGACAAGGTGCGGCCCATACAGGCGCTTCGCAACGGTAGCGCCGGACGCGAGCTTGCCGGCAAGGTGCATGGCGAGTTGAAGCGCATCGGCGGCATTCGCCCGCCGCGAGAATTCGTGCTGATGGACCGGGCGGCGGTGGGGCTCGGCTCGGTGTTCATGCATCTTGGCGCCGAGGTGAACTGGCACGAGCTGTTCCACGACCTGATCGATGATTTCGACCGCGACAGGCTGGCGGTGCGGCAACGCGAAGCCGCCGCCGCCGCCGGTATTCCCGAAGAGCTGGTGCATCAGGGAACCTGAGCGCCCGTCGTCAGCTGCCTAGGCTGGTCAGAATCTGATCGAGAGATGCCTTGGCATCGCCATACAGCATTCGTGAATTGTCCTTGAAGAACAGCGGATTCTCGATCCCCGAATAGCCGCGGCCCTGGCCACGCTTGGAAATGATCACCTGGCGCGCCTTCCA
>JAAZUU010000035.1 GCA_018624035.1 Rhodobiaceae bacterium
GCTGTCCTGGGCGGCGCTGCGACGCACGAAACCGTCCCATCGCCAAAGGCCACCCTCACGGGTTGTCAGTGCCTGGCCCGGTTGCAATGACGGTTGTATGATTTGGGCTTCCGACGAGCTGTCGACAACGCCGACGCCGGCAAGTGCCGTCGCTAGTTCAGGGGCACCGCTGACAAAATCGGCCAGGGGTACGCTGCCTTCGGGCGGCGTCAATGCGCCGGCGTCGCCGCCGCCGCGCCAATAGGCTGTCTCGCCGGTTCCCGCCGGCGCGGCCAGTTCCTCGGCAAGATAGGATGTCAGCGCCTTTTCCATGCCGTCGCTGACAGCCAGACTGTCGAGGATCGGTGTGTCGGCGCTGCCATCAGGGCCGGTCAGCAGATAGCTGAGCGCATCGATTTCCGCCTGCAGGCGCGCCGTCACCGTGGCCGTGTCGCGCCGCGCCGCCAGGGCGGCCTCGGCGGCCGTCTGCGCTTCGGCAAAGGCTGCTTCGGCGGCGTCCTGCTGCCGATGTGCGGCTTCGGCGGTCTTGCCTGCGGCGGTGAAATCAGCCTGCGTCCGGCTGGCCTCCTCCTCCAGCGATTCCAGCGAGATGGCGGCAAGTGCCGCGACCGCCGCGGCAAGTCGGCCTTCGAGGTCGCTGATCCTTGTCGAAAGCGCCTCGCGCGTCGCGGCGGCGGCACGGACCTGTGCGGCGGCATCGGCAAGTTCGGCCTCCGCCTCGCCAGCCTGTGCGCGGATGGTCGCCAGGTTTCGGGCCGCCTCGTCACGCTGCGGTGCGGCATCGTCAATCTGCATCTGCAGGGCGGCGGCTTCGGCTTCAAGCCGCGCCATCGCCTCGTCCGCATCGCTGCGAAGGCCGGTTTCGCGCGCAATATCCTCGCGCATCCGGTCCTGCTGGCGGGCGCCACGTTCGATGGCGTCGCGGATTCGCGCTTCCTCGCGGTCCAGCTCGTCCCGCGTTATGGCCAGACGCTGATATTCCGCCGCGCGCGCCACCTCGGCCTCGCGCAATGATGGCAGGGCGGCAGCCCGCTCGGTGCGGACCGTCGCGCAGGCGGCCGCGGCGCCGGTCAGCTCGGTCGTGGCGGCCTGCGCTGCCTTCATGGCGTCGTCGGCGTCCGCGCGGGCGGATTCCGCTGCATGCCAGCGGGCAAGAAGAAGCTGTGCCTCGGCCTTGCGAATCCGGTCGGCGACAGACCGGTAACGGGCCGCCTGGCGGGCCTGCTTGCGAAGTGAGTCACGTTGTTCGACAAGCCCGGCGATGACATCATCGAGCCGCTCCAGATTTGTCTCGGCGCCGCGAAGACGAAGTTCGGCCTCATGCCGTCGGGCATGCAGGCCGCGAATATTGGCGGCTTCCTCAAGCAGCGCGCGGCGGTCTGTCGGGCGGGCGCCGACAATGGCACCGATGCGCCCCTGCGAGACGATCCCCGAGGAGCGCGCGCCTGTCGCCGAATCGGCGAACAGAAGCTGTACGTCCTTGGCCCGCGCCGGCTTGGCGTTGACGAAATAGCTGCTTCCCTTGCCACGTTCGATCTTGCGCGTGATCTCCAGCTCGTCCTCGTTATTGAACTCGCTTGGCGCGCTGCGGTTGCTGTTGTCGAGATGGAGCGTGATCTCGGCAAGGTTGCGTGCCGGACGCTGTTCGGTGCCGGAAAAGATCACATCGTCCATTTCCGCGCCGCGCATCTGACGGGCGTTGCTTTCGCCCATGACCCAGCGCAGACCCTCGACAATATTGGATTTGCCGCAGCCATTGGGGCCAACAATGCCGGTCATGCCCGACTCGATCTCTACCTCTGCCGCGTCGGCAAAGGATTTGAAACCGGTCATCTTCAAGGTTCGGAAAATCACAGGCGGCTACCAGCCCCGGTCATGAAACACATATCAGGCAAGATGGTCAAAAGCCCCTCACGCACCAAAAGCGCTGAGTTGCTCGGCGAATTCTTCATAATCCTTGTTGCCGGAAATCGTCAGATCGTCATTAACGACGAAGGAGGGCGTCGAGCTGATCTTCCAGTCATCCGCCCCTTTCTGGCGAAGATCGACAATGCCTTCCAGCAGTGGCCGGTTGCGCATGATGCCGTTGAATTCATCCGCGCTGACACCGGCCAACCGTGCCATTTTCTGTAATTCGGCGACCGGGTCGTCGGCACGCACCCAGACAGGCTGTTTGGCAAGAAGCATCTTCACCATCGGGAAGAATTTTGCCTCCGGCACGGCGCGGACAAGGGCGTGGGCGCGCAGTGCCAGACCGTCAAGCGGGAACGGGCGCATCTCGAACCGGACGATTCCCTCATCAATCAGTTTTGACTTCACCTTGGGGAAGGTGTCGTTGTGGAAATCAGCGCAATGTCCACAGGTCATCGAGTAATATTCAGCCACCCGGATCGGCGCGTCATCGTTGCCGATCATCCGGGGTGACAGGGCATGTTCCAGCAGATCGTCGCTGGCCATCGCGGATGGCGTCATGGCGAGGAGGGCGGCTGCGCCGACACCTGTCGCAACAAAGCGGCGGCGCGGCATGACAGGCAATTGCAGGGTGGTCTGTTTCATGGCGTCACAATAGCCAAAGCCCGGGCGGTGGGCAATGCAGATTCACAACTGATGAAGCCGGTTCCGGCACAATGGTCAGCCGCGTTCAGCCCGGCCAAGACGGCGCAGTGCGGCGCGCAGGTCAGGTGATTTGACCCGCTCGAGTCTGGCGTCCAGCTCCCAGATCGAGTTGGCAAGAGAGGCCGGTGCCGGCGCGTCATCATCTGGCGGCGTTTCGGGCCGTGACGGTTGCGGGGCAAGGGTCTGCACGAATGTGATATCGGCTACCGCGCCATACCCGAAGGTTGCGTTTACCCGGTCGATGACAGGCTGTTTCATCTGCAGCGCGATCGGCCCGTAACCGCTGGCGATCGCGACCTTCAGAGTGCCGCCGCCACGGCGCGACAGGCTGAGCTGCGTGGGGCGGCTCCAGCCCGCCATGTCGCCGGCAATCTGGCGCCAGTTAGAGACAAGCCGACTGATCACGAAGCCGCGTTCGCGCACGCTCGGCGCGACCATGCCGTCCACGAGCCTTGAAAGGCGTGTCATGCGGTGGCGGCGGTCGGCTGTCATCTTCGGGTGTCCGGTGCTTTGGGCTGGTCCTGGACGAAAGTCTAGCACAGACTTGCGGGTGCGACCATTGTGATGCCGGCCGGTGATTGAACGGGCAGGATGGCTATGCCAGTCTCGGCTCCATGACCATCGCAAGCTTTCCCGTCACGGCCATTTTCGACTGGTATGACCGGCATGGCCGCAGCCTGCCCTGGCGGCGTCGCTGGCCAGAACTGGCGCCGGCCTATCATGTGTGGCTGTCTGAAATCATGCTGCAGCAGACCGTGGTGGCGACGGTGATTCCCTATTTCCTGGACTTCACGCGGCGCTGGCCCGAAATCTGCGATCTGGCCGCCGCCGGGCAGGATGAGGTGATGGCCGCCTGGGCCGGGCTTGGATATTACGCGCGGGCACGCAACCTGCACCGCGCCGCCGGCATTGTCTGTGCCGAACATGAAGGCCGGTTTCCCGCTGATGTCGAGGGCTTGCGCCGGCTTCCCGGGATCGGCCCCTACACGGCCGGCGCCATCGCCGCCATCGCCTTTGGACGCCACAGCACGGTTGTGGATGGCAATATTGAACGGGTGCTGGCGCGTTATTTCGCAATCACGACGCCGCTTCCCGCCGCGAAGGCCGAGATCGGCGCCCGGTATGATGAAATTCTGCCGTCCGAGCGCCCGTCTGATTTCCCGCAGGCGCTGATGGATTTTGCCAATGCCGTCTGCACACCGCGCAATCCCGGCTGCGGCGCCTGTCCGCTTGCCGGGGGATGCGCCGCACGCCGCGCCGGCACAGCCGAGGCCTTGCCGGTGAAGGCACCGAAGAAGACCAAGCCTCAAAGACGCGGAATCGCCTTTGTCGCCATCGACAGCAGGGGCCGGACCTTCATGGAGACGCGCGCCGAGCGCGGGATGCTTGGTGGCATGCTGGCATTCCCGTCGGCCGGATGGACTCCCGATGACGGTGTGTATGATCCTGAAAATCCTTTCGCCAGTGCCCCCTTTGGCGCTGACTGGCGGATGGCCGGCGAGACTGTCAGCCATGTCTTTACGCATTTCTCGCTGACCATGGATGTGGCGCTCGCCGAACATGACGGAGCCGGGCCGCCTGAAAACTGGCACCCGGTCCGCCCGGCACGCCTGCCAACACTGATGCGCAAGGTCTGGACAGTGGCACGTCGGCAGCTGTGAGGAGCCGGCGTGACCTGGCGGCGTGGACAGAACGGCGTGACCAGCCGGTGTGAACAGAGCCGCGTCAACCGACCCGATCTGTCAAACCGGGATCAGTGATTGAAATGGCGCATCCCGGTCAAGGCCATGACGATCCCGGCCTCGTCAGCGGCGGCGATCACCGTTTCATCGGCCTTTGATCCACCGGGCTGGATCACCGCGGTGGCGCCGGCCTCGATCAGCGCGGCCAACCCGTCGGCGAACGGGAAGAATGCATCCGACGCGGCCACCGACCCGATCGTTCGCGGCGCATCCCAGCCATGATGGGCAGCCGTGTCGCGCGCCTTGTGCGCGGCGATACGGGCCGAGTCGACGCGGCTCATCTGGCCGGCACCGACCCCGACCGTACAGCGGTCACGCGCAAAGACAATCGCGTTGGATTTCACATGCTTGACCACCCGCCAGGCAAACATCAGATCCTCAAGCTGGGTTGCGTCGGGCCGCGCCCTCGTGACAATCCGCATGTCGTCGATGCTAATCATACCGCTGTCGCGTGACTGTGCCAGAAAGCCGCCACTGACCGATTTGATCTTCACCCCGTCGCTGGCGGCGGCAGGCATGGCACCGGTTGTGAGAAGGCGCAGATTCGGTTTTTGCGCGAGGATCGCGCGCGCCGCGTCATCCGCTTCGGGTGCAATCACGACCTCGGTGAAAATAGCGGTAATCCTGCGTGCCGTTTCCTCGTCAAGCGGCCTGTTGGCGGCGACAATACCGCCAAACGCGCTGACCGGGTCGGCGGCAAGTGCCGCATCCCAGGCATCGCCAAGCGATCCCGCCGAGGCAACGCCGCAAGGATTGGCGTGCTTGATGATGGCGATGGTCGGCTCGGTGAATTCGGCGGCAAGTTCAAAGGCGGCGTCGGTATCGTTAAGATTGTTGTAGGACAGCGGCTTGCCCTGAATCTGGATGGCGCTTGCCACGCCGGCGCGCGCCGGCCCGGCGGCATAGAGCGCGGCCTTCTGATGCGGGTTTTCGCCATAGCGCAGTTCCTGCATGCGCTGACCTGCAATCGTCATCGTCTCGCCGAACCCGTCTTCTGCCCCTTCATCCGCCCCGTCTTCTGCCCCGGCATCCGCCCCGGCGCCGGCCATCCAGTCGGCGATGGCGCGGTCATAGGTTGCGGTGCGGGCAAAGACACGGCCGGCAAGGCGGCGCCGGGTTGCCTGACCGATGTCGCCGGATTCGACCAGTTCGGCGATCACGGCTTCATAATCCGCCGGATCGCACAACACGGTGACGAATTCATGGTTCTTTGCCGCGGCGCGAAGCATCGCCGGGCCTCCGATATCGATATATTCGACAAGGGTGGCGAAATCGTCTGTGTTCGCGCGCTGCTGCTCAAATGGATAGAGATTGACCGCCAGCAGATCGATCCCGGCGATGCCCTGTTCCCGCATCGCGGCGAGATGCGAATCATCGTCCCGCCGCGCCAGCAACCCGCCATGGATGTTCGGATGCAGCGTCTTGACCCGTCCATCCATGATCTCGGGGAAGCCGGTGATATCGGCAACATCGGTGACCGCCAACCCGGCGTCGCGAAGCGTGGTCGCGGTGCCGCCGGTCGAAAGGATCTCGAACCCATGGGTGACAAGGCTTGTGGCAAAGGGGATAAGGCCGGTCTTGTCGGAAACGGACAGAAGGGCTCGCCGTGATGTCATGCTGCAGTGGCTCCGGTGGCTGCTGAAATCTTGCCTGCCTTATGGCAAAGGCTTGCGTCGATGGCAATGCGAAGCGGCGCAATGCCGGTAAATTTCCACGCCGGCAAATCTACTGCGAGCTTCGCGTGAACGCCCATTTGAGTTCGTGCGAACCGGTGGTGCGGATGTCGCTGACCATCGCCTTGACGACGATCTGCTGGCTTGCCTGGCGCAGCCCGTCCTCGAAATAGACCGAATTGTCGACCTCGACGGTCCCGCCCGATGCCTTGAAGGTCCACCCCACCCGGCTGCCGCGGATTTTCATCAGCACCGTGCCATTGGCAAGCGGTGCCGCCGTCACCCGCGGGTGAAGATGAAAGCGGACAAGGGCGAGGTTCGGAATTTCACCCGGTGCGCCCGTATATTCGAGCGTGTCCGCACCGCGAAGATTGGCCCCGCCGGTCCGCAGATACAGTTTTCGGTGATGCAGAATGCCGTGCGATCTCTCGAAACCGTCATGCGAGGCGATGGCCAGAAGGCCAGCTTTCGCCTCGCCCACCTCGACACCTGATACCGTGGCAATACGGCCGTCCTGAAGCCTTGATGAATTCTGGTTGTCGAGGCCGACCGTCGAATGCGCCGCCGTTGAGCACATCACATGACACAAGGTCGAATCACGCATCATCTGGCCGGAATTGACGATCAACTGGGTCGGCCCGACACTCATCTCGAAGCCGAGCGTGCCAAGGCCTGTTATGGTGCTGTCACCAGAGCTGACAGGCGCGCCGGCATCCATGATTACCACGGTGCGGCCGCTGCCAATCCGCAGGAAACCGCTATAGGGGGCCTGCTGCATGGTCTTGTTGCGGGTTGCGGATCGCGAAAGGGTCTCCTCGACAATATCGGCAGGCAATCCTCCGGCGCCGTTGAAATGCGCCAGACGCCCGTCGCCATGCCGCCACATCCGGACAAGTCCGCCCATCCGCTCGATCATGTCGGCGAGCGTGGCCCCGTCAGCGCCGGCAAGGCTTGTCGCCATGCGAATTTCGACAAGCAGGCGCAACATCAGGATGTGCCGGTCCGGCATGCGGCTGACATGACCGCCGTCTGGACGGATGACGGCGGTGAGTTTCGGCGTCAGAATGTCCAGCAGCGCGTCGAGCCGCGCGGCGTCGGCACCCATGGCGGCCTCGGCAACGGCAAGGCCGCGCAGCGCCGCGACCTGGTCATCGAGGCTGCGCATCCGCCGCCAGTCAATCGCAATGCAGCGAATCTGCATCTCGACGGAGGCGGCAAGCCTGCGCTGGAATTCCTCGTCCGCCGAAACGCCGTACCAGCCGAAATTCAGCGCCAGCCGCGCCAGCCTGTGTCCCATGATGTCGGGCCGCCAGTCAGGGAGGCGCCAGTCCTGATTGTCCGATATCCAGCGGGCAATCAGTTCCCGTGCCTTGACCCGCGCGATGTCGCCGCCCTCGGCGCGAAGGTCACACAGCCAGGTAAAGCGCGCATCTTCCTCATCATTCCGGTTTGGCACGATCTGCCCGGCAGCCAGCCGCGCGCCAGCCGCCGGATCGCCGCGCCACGGGTCCTGCAACCCGGCGCGCATCAGGCTTCGCGGCGCACCGCGCAACTGCCACCTGAACAGCCCGCTCTGGCGAAACAGCCTTTGCAGACCCGACAGCCGCATCGGCTGGGTCGCCGCAGATTGACCGTCGTCACGCCCCACCATCAACTGCCTTCCTGCCTGTCACTCATCGAAAAACAATTCTCAGCCACGGCCTGATTTCAGGCGTGCAATGAAGAAGCCGTCAGCACCGCCAACAGACAGGAAATCCGCCGGCACGATCCGGAGCGTTCCGGTGTCGGTCAGCGCCGGCGCGAAAGATCCGGCTTCCGTTGCCGTGACGGGGTCGATGGTCATTTGATTGTCCGGGCGGCGCAGACACGCGTCGATGATGGCTTCTCCTTCTTCATGCTGCAGTGAGCAGGTGGCGTAAATAAGGCAGCCGCCCGGCGCCAGCCATTCGGCGGCGGCGGCAAGAAGTTCACCTTGCGTCTTTGTCAGTTTCTCAATGTCGGCCGGCGAGCGATGGTACGCCACGTCGGGTCGGCGGCGCAGCGTTCCGGTGGCCGAACAGGGCGCATCGATCAGCACGGCATCGACCGCGGCTTCGGGTCGGTAGCGTCGTCCGTCGATCTGTACAAGTTCCGCCGACATGCCAAGGCGTTGCAGATTCCGGCGCAGGACCCTGAGCCGGCGTTCGGATGTGTCGATGGCGGTCACATGCGCGCCGGCGGCGATCAATTGTGCCGTCTTGCCGCCCGGGGCCGCGCACAGGTCAATCACGCGCCGCCCGGCAAGATCACCGAACAGACGCGCTGGCAAGGCGGCGGCGACATCCTGAACCCACCAGGCGCCGTCCTCGAAGCCGTCAAGTAGTGTCGGGTCACCGTCAAAATCACGGCGGATCGACCGGCCATCGACAAGAACGCCATCAAGACGCGCCGACCAACCGGCGGGGTCACGCGCCGGTGTGATATCCAGCGGTGGTGGCATCATCGCCAGCTCCATGGTCCGGCGTGTGCGATCGTCCCCCCAGTGACGCTGCCAGTCCTGTCGGATCCAGTCCGGCAGATTGTCTTCCGGAACGGTCCTCGCAAGCATGTCCGCTCCGTCGCGTGACAGGCGGCGCATCACCGCATTTGCCAATCCGGTCATGCCATGGAAGCCGGCGGCGCGCATCAGATCAACGGTGCTGTCGACAGCAGCATGGGCGCCGGTCTCAAGGAACAACAGCTGCGCCGCGCCGAGGCGCAGAATCTCGATGGCGTCACGGGTGCGCCCGGCGGGGCGTTTCGTCACGATGTCGTCGAGGACCCGGTCGATCTGCCCCTGACGGCGAAGTACTGTCGTGACAAGGAGGCGGACGAAACCGCGATCACGCTGTTCCAGATCGCCGGCATGCCGCATCGCCTCATCAAGATGCCGGCCACCGGATACATCCTTCAGAGCGCTGAAGGCGGCAAGGCGGCTGGCAAGGCCGGTCTTGGCCGGCTGGCGGGGTTGTCTGCGAGATGATGACATGGCCGTCTGGTCCGGCTTGTTTTTGCGCATGTCACGGGGCATATAGGTTTTCATGGATACTGACAAGACAGACACCGATAACGGGGCGGAAGAAGACACACCGCAGCAATCCCGGCCTTCCTCAGACACACCGGTCGAGGTCAACGGGCCAAAGGGGCCCGAGCCGACGCGGTATGGCGACTGGGAACAGAAAGGTCGCTGCACCGATTTCTAGGACGCTGACGGGGTCATGATGGCACGGATGAAGACCGAGATGCTGGTCGGGGCCGCCCTGCGCATTGCCAGTGGCGAGCTGATCGACTGCGTTGTTCTGCGGCGTGGCAATGCCGAGGCCGGCGCGATCCTTGTTCATATAGACGATCTTGATGGCCGGCATCGCCTGCTGGCACGGGCGCTGGAGTTCGACGGCAGCTATGGCTGGCGGCCGGTGCTGGCCGGTCCCGGGAATGATGGCTGGGCGAGCGGCGAGGCGGTGGAAACGAGGCTGCGGCGAGAGATGGATATCGACCCGGATGCCTGGGTTCTGGCGATCCAGGATGCGCGGGCGCGCAACCCCTTTGATCTTCTCTAGCCTTGATCTTCTCCAGCCACGGTGACCCCAACAGGCATGTGATATAATCCGACACATCATGTATAAGGGCAGGATGAATTCCGACAGAACAAAAATGCCAGCGCCGGACAGGCGTCTGTGCGTGGCACCGATGATGGACTGGACGGATCGGCATTGCCGGCATTTCCACCGCCATGTCGCGCCCGGCGCGCTGCTGTTCAGCGAGATGGTGACTGCCGATGCGGTGATTCATGGTGACCGCGACCGGCTGCTGGCACAGGCGCCGGAGGATGTCGGGGCAGGCGTCAGCGTTGCCCTTCAGCTTGGCGGCAGTGACCCGGCGCGACTTGCCGAGGCGACGCGCCTGGCCGCGGATTATGGCTATGCCGAGATCAACCTGAATGTCGGCTGCCCCTCGGATCGCGTGCAGTCTGGCCGTTTTGGTGCCTGTCTGATGGCCGAACCCGGTCTTGTGGCCGACTGCATGGCAGCGATGAGGGCCGCCACTGACCTGCCGGTGACGGTGAAATGCCGGATCGGGATCGACAACATGGACCCGGAAGCCGGTCTGGATGATTTCATCGACGCCGTGGCCGGCGCCGGCGTGAAAGTGGTCTATCTTCACGCCCGAAAGGCGTGGCTGAGTGGCCTGAGCCCGAAGGAAAATCGTGATGTTCCCCCGCTGGATTACGACCGCGCGGCGCGGCTTGCCAAAGGACGGCCCGATCTCGACATCATTCTCAATGGCGGCCTCGACACTGTCGACGCCGTGATGCGGGAGCGGCCGCGTTTCGCCGGTGTCATGCTTGGCCGCGCGGCCTATCGCACGCCGATGATCCTAGCCGAACTTCTTGCCGCAATGGATGGCGATGCTGTGCCTGCGCGGGTGGAGATTGCCGACAGGATGGCGGATTATGCGGACCGCCGCGGTGCCGAAGGCGTGCCTTTACATACCATAACACGGCATATGCTCGGCCTTTATCACGGCCAGCGCGGGGCCCGCATGTGGCGCCGCCATCTTGGCGAGGAGGCACGCAACCGCCGCGATGGCGGGACGCTGATCCGCGAGCTTGCCGCCGCCTGCGAGGCGATGGCGACCGGTATGGCCGCATGAGACCCGACACACCAGACAACTTGAAAGATGCGGAGATAGTGACGTGAGTGACCCGGTAGTACCTGAGCAGAATGACCCTGCCAATCCGGCTGCGCGATCCGAAGGTGCGCCTGCCGAGCGCGCGCCTGCCGAACGCGCGCCTGCCGAACGCCCGGGGCGCAAGTTGCTTCTCGATCTCGGGCCGCTGGTGGTGTTCTTTGCCGTCAATTACATGACCGGTGACTTCATGCTGGCGGTGAAGGTGCTTGTCGGCGCGACGGTCGTGACGCTGGCGGCTGGCTGGATGCTGGAGCGCCGGGTGTCGATGATGGCGCTTGTCGGCTGTATCGCCGTGGCGTTCTTTGGCGGGCTGTCGGTCTATTTCGACAATGACCTGTTCATCAAGATCAAGCCGACTGTGCTGACCTGCCTGCTGGCGGCGGCCATCGCCGGAGGAAGGCTGATCGGCCGCAATCCGCTTGGCGCCATCATGGGCACGCAGCTTCGCATGTCGGATGCCGGCTGGCGGGCCATAAGCTGGCTCTGGGTGGCGATGTTCCTGACCACCGCGCTGGCCAACGAGATTGCCTGGCGAACGATGAGCACAGATGACTGGGTTACCTTCAAAGTCTTCGGGATAACAGCCATTTCGCTGGTGTTCACCGTGATCAGCGTGCCGATCATGACGCGGCACCAGATCGAGGAATAAAGTCCATACTGGCCATATTCCGCCAGCATTGTCGTTAACGTAACAGATTCGGTCGCGCTGGCCCCACAGTCAGGTGGCAGCTTGTCGCAATTGTGGAATCGAAACAGGCGCCGAAAGCGCCGCCACGATCACGGAGTGGTGACATGTCCGACGATGATGAAATCATCCTTGCCGATCTGGACGATGACGAACTTGTCCAGCAGATGCATGACGATCTCTATGACGGTCTTCAGGATGAAATACGTGAAGGCGTCGAGATCCTTCTGGAACGTGGCTGGACCCCCTATGATGTGCTGACCAAGGCGCTTGTCGAGGGCATGACCATCGTCGGAATCGATTTCCGTGACGGCATCCTGTTCGTTCCCGAGGTTCTGATGGCGGCGAACGCGATGAAGGCCGGCATGACGATCCTGCGGCCGTTGCTGGCCGAAACCGGCGCGCCGAAGGTCGGATCGATGGTCATCGGCACCGTCAAGGGCGACATTCATGACATCGGCAAGAACCTTGTCTCGATGATGCTCGAGGGCGCCGGATTCGACGTTGTCGATATCGGGATCAACAATCCGGTGGAGAACTATCTCGAGGCGCTGGAAGAGCACAAGCCGGACATTCTTGGCATGTCGGCGCTGCTGACAACCACCATGCCCTATATGAAGGTGGTGATCGACGCCATGGTCGAGAAGGGTATCCGCGACGACTATATCGTTCTTGTCGGCGGTGCGCCGCTGAACGAGGCCTTTGCCGATTCGGTCGGTGCCGACGCCTACTGCCGTGACGCCGCTGTGGCCGTTGAAACGGCCAAGGAAATGGTGGCGGCAAAGCGTGGCAAAGAAGCTGCTGCCGGCTGAACGCGGCATCGCGGCTGTGCCGGAGGCCGGCCTGACGCTGATTGCCTGCGGCGCGCTTGCGCGCGAACTCCTGGCCATCACCGCGCAGTTTCCCGACGGGCGGGTCGATCTGACCTGCCTACCTGCATCATGGCATAATTATCCCGAACGGATTGTCCCCGGCCTGCGCCGCAAGGTAGCCTCGCTTCGTCGAAGAGGACGGCGGGTGGCCGTGGTGTATGGTGATTGTGGAACCGGCGGCGAGATTGACGCCTTTCTCGAGGCGGAGGATGTGCCGCGTATTCCCGGCCCACATTGCTACGAGATGTATCTCCAGCAGTCCGACTTTGACGACGAGATGGACCGCGAGCTCGGCACCTTCTTCCTCACCGACTACATGGTTCGTCATTTCGAGCGCATCATCATGCAGGGCATGGGTCTGCGGCGGCATCCGCAGCTTCGCGACCTGTATTTCGGCAATTACACCAGGGTTCTGTATATCGCGCAGACCGAGGACAGGGCGCTGCAGCGCAAGGCGAGGGCTGCCGCCGATGAGCTGGGTCTTGCCTATCAATATAGATTTGCTGGATTTGGCCGACTCACCCCCTGGGTGAGCGACCTTGTCGCGGCAGGCACGAAGGGAAACTGACAGTGGCACAGCTGATTACCCTTTACTGGCGGGACATTCCTGCCCAGGTCATCGCCGAGCGGGGGCGTGGACGCAAGCGCGAGCAGGCGAAGATCGAACTTCATCGCCGCTTCGCCATCGCCATCGACGCCGCGGCAATGCGCGACGGGGCCGACTCCACGGATGATTACCTTGCCGAATGGCGGCGTGGCGAACCGGTCGAATGCGGCGATGATCTTGAAGCCGAGGCGGCGGCGCGGGCGGCCGCGCTTGAGGCCGATTATCCGGCCGAGCGGGTGAAAAGGATGGTCGAGAATGGCGGCGTGGAACCGGCCTGAAGATGTGCCGGATGTCGCATGTCGCATCCGGAAGAGAGTGGGGCGTCGGCAAGCCATCCTGTGGCTGGTGAAATCGCCATGCTGCCGCTCATTGGACAAGGTAAGGCGACGACGTCGCCGGCGAGGTTGAAACTGCCATGACCGCAAGCACCGAGATAATCCGCAGCGCCGCAACAGACTGGTCGATCGAGGTCACCCCGACCGGGGCGACAAAAATCGAGAGTTTTCGCGACTGTCTGGATCCGGGCACGACCGTCAATGTGACGTTCCTTCCGGGAAGTGATCCGCGCGACACCATCGCGGTTGCCGAGAGGCTGCATAATGACGGAATGCGGCCGGTGCCGCACCTGGCGGCACGCTCGCTGCAGAATGCGGACCAGCTTGACGAACTGCTGGTGGCCTTCACGGCGCGTTGTGGTGTCGAAGAGGTGCTCTGCATCGGCGGCGGTGTTGATGATCCGGTTGGAAGCTTCGCGGCAACGATGCAGGTTCTTGAAACCGGGCTGATCCAGAAACACGGCATCCGTCAGATCGGTGTGGCTGGCCATCCTGAAGGCAGCCCCGATATTTCCCACGACGCGGTTGCCGAAGCGCTTGCGGCAAAGAACGAGCTGGCGGCGCGGGATGGCCTGGACCTTTACATCGAGACGCAATTCTGTTTCGAGGCGGATATCGTTCTCGACTGGGAACGGCGTGTCCGCGCGGCCGGCAACCGGTTGCCCATCCGCATCGGTATACCGGGACCGGCCACCATCAAGACGCTGTTCCGCTTTGCGCAGATTTCCGGCATTGGTCCGTCGATGCGCTTTATTTCCAAGCAGGCAAGGAATGTCGCCAAGCTGATGACGGTCCAGTCGCCGCATCTGCTGATTGCCGGGCTTGCCGAGGGCATGGCGGCAGACAAGGACTGCCTGATCCGTCATTTTCACTACTATCCATTCGGGGGATTCGCGCGCACCGCCGCCTATGCCGGTGCCATCGCCGAAGGCAGGATCGAACTTCTGCCGAAAGGCGGTTTTGACGTGACCGAGAGCTGAACGCCCGGTTGCGAAAGGAGCAAGACAGATGACCAACACCGTGATTTCGTCCGACAAACAGGAAATCGTGATCGGTTTCGACTCGCCCTTCTGTGTGATTGGCGAGCGGATCAACCCGACCGGGCGCAAGCTGCTTGCCGCGGAAATGGCGGCCGGCGACTATAGCCGCGTCATTTCCGACGCCATCGCGCAGGTCGAGGCCGGTGCCACGATGCTGGATGTGAATGCCGGCATCCCCATGGCGGACGAGCCGGCGATCCTTGCCGAATCCATCCGGCTGGTCCAGGACACGGTCGATGTGCCGCTTGCCATTGACAGCTCGATCGTCGCCGCGCTGGAATCCGGGCTTTCCGTCTATAAGGGCAAGGCGCTGGTCAATTCGGTGACCGGTGAGGAAGAGCGTCTCGAGGTGGTGCTGCCGCTGGTGAAGAAATATGGCGCCGCCGTGGTCGCGATCTCGAATGACGAGACCGGCATCTCGGAGGACCCGAATGTCCGCTATGAGGTGGCGAAGAAGATCGTCGAGCGGGCCGAGGATTACGGGATCCCGCGCGAGGATGTGGTTGTCGACCCGCTGATCATGCCGGTCGGCGCGATCAATCTCGCTGGCCGGTCGGCGCTTGACCTGATCATCCGGCTTCGCAACGAGCTGAAGGTGAACACCACCTGCGGTGCGTCGAACATCTCCTTTGGTCTGCCGAACCGGCATGGGATGAACGCCGCTTTCCTGTCGATGGCGGCCGGCGCCGGCATGACCTCGGCAATCATGAACCCGCTTCACTCCGAGGAGATGACCGGCATCATGGGGGCCAATGTGATGAATGGCCATGATCCTGAATGCCGCAACTGGATCAAGCGCTTCCGCGAGCCTGCCGCGGCCGGCGAGGGCGGGCGCGAGCGCCGGCAGACGCGGCGGCGGCGCAGCGCCTGAGCGGGATGAGCGGTGATGGCTGAAGACGGCACCGATATCAAGATTGTCTTCACCCCGTCGGGGCGGCAGGGCCATGTGCCTGCCGGCACCACCGTCCTGCAGGCGGCGCGGACGCTTGGCGTCGATATCGATTCCGTCTGTGGCGGGCGTGCACTGTGCGGCCGCTGCCAAATCGATGTCGGCACCGGCGAATTCGCCAAGCACGGTATTTCCTCGGGGCCTGACAGCCTGTGCGGCGTGACCGCTGTCGAAACCCGCTATGCCGACAAGAGGGGCCTTGCCGAAGGGCGGCGCCTGTCCTGCCAGTCGACACTCCTCAAGGATGTGGTCATCGACGTGCCGCCGGAAAGTCAGGTTCACAACCAGCTTGTCCGCAAGGCGGCAGATGACCGCCAGATCGAGATGGACCCGATCATCAGGCTGTGTCTTGTCGAGGTGCGCGAGCCTGACATGCACGAGCCGTCGGGCGATCTGCGCCGCCTTGTCGAGGCACTGCAGACGCAGTGGCCTGACCGGGTGACCGGCGAGATCGACTGTGACCTGCATATCCTGCAGCGGTTGCAACCGGTATTGCGGGCCGGCAAATGGCAGGTGACCGTGGCACTTCGCGACGGCAACCGGATTGTCGGCATCTGGCCGGGGTTGAAGGACCGGGTCGCCGGTGTCGCCATCGATGTCGGCTCGACCACCATGTCGGCGCATCTGTGCGATATGGTGACCGGCGATGTTCTCGCCTCGACAGGCGCGATGAACCCGCAGATCCGCTTTGGCGAGGATCTGATGAGCCGGGTCTCCTACGGCATCATGAATCCGGGCGGTCACGTCGAGATGACCGATTCCGTCATCGACGGGTTGCAGAAACTGATCTCCGGCGCTGCCGAACAGGCCGGTATGGACGCTGATGATGTTGTGGAGATTGTGCTTGTCGGGAATCCGGTGATGCATCATCTGCTTCTGGGCATCGATCCGGTCGAACTTGGCGGCGCGCCGTTTGCGCTGGCTGTCGATACCGCTGTCGAGATGCGGGCCAGCGAAATCGGTCTTCGGGTGCACAGCGGCGCCCGCGTCTATGTCCTTCCCTGCATTGCCGGTCATGTCGGTGCCGATGCCGCCGGCGTGGTGCTGGCCGAGGCCCCGCAGAAAGGTGAGATCAACACACTGGTTGTCGATGTTGGCACCAATGCCGAGATTGTTGTCGGCAACAGCAAGCGGATGCTGGCGGCCTCGTCGCCGACCGGCCCGGCTTTCGAGGGGGCGCAGATCTCGTCGGGCCAGCGCGCCGCGCCCGGGGCCATCGAGCGGATCAGGATCAATCCCGAAACGCTGGAGCCGCGGTTTCGCGTCATCGGAGTCGAGCAATGGTCGGATGAGGACGGCTTTGACGAGGCGGTGAAATCCACCGGCATCACCGGCATCTGCGGGTCCGGCATCATCGAGGTGCTTGCCGAGATGTATCTTGCCGAAATCCTGACAAGTGACGGGGTGATCAATGGCGCGCGGGCCGCCAGCTCGCCGCGGATCGAGGAAGACGGGCGCACCTTTGCCTACCGCGTCTCGGACAATGTCGTGGTCACACAGAATGATGTTCGCGCGATCCAGCTTGCCAAGGCGGCGCTGCATGCCGGGTTCCGCCTGCTGATGGACAAGATGGAGCTGAAATCGGTTGACCGGGTGGTGCTTGCCGGTGCCTTCGGCACGCATATCGACCCGAAATACGCGATGGTGCTGGGGATGATCCCCGACTGCGCGCTGGAACATGTGCGGGCGGCCGGCAATTCGGCCGGCACCGGCGCGCGCATGGCGCTGCTGAACAAGGGCGCGCGCCGCGAGATCGAGTCCGTGGTCCGCGATATCGAAAAGATCGAGACCGCGGTCGAGGCAGCCTTCCAGGACCAGTTCGTCAAGGCGATGGCGATCCCGCACCAGTCTGAACCCTATGGGAGGCTGTCGCAGGCGGTTGATCTGCCGGTACGTGAACTGACGCCGGACGAGGCCCCGGCCATCGAAAGCGGCCGCCGCCGCGGTGGCCGCCGCCGGTCGCGGTAGTGGTGGGCTATCCGTCTGTGTCGGGCCGATCCCGCCCGCTCATCTCGGCGAGCTGTCTGGCGGCGCTGCGGGCGCGGCGCCAGCTTGCAAACCCAAGCCAGATCATCCCGCCAAGGCTGAGCGCATAGCAGGGCCAGACGAACGCCGCGAAGCCACCCATATCGAGAAACGCCGCCATCAGCCCGTGCCGCCCCCCGGCGGTGTGACCGTTGCCGCGTGGCGAAGCTGCATCGTCACGATCCGCCGTTCGGTCAGGATCGATTTCATCCGCAGGATCACGATCACGGCGAAATAGCAATGCGTGCCGGCAAGCATCAGCAGCAGCGGCGTCAGCATCGCCGGATCAATCGACACACCGCCGCTGCGGATCAAGCTGGCCGGCTGGTGAAGCGTGTTCCACCAGTCGACCGAGAATTTGACGATCGGCACATTGATCATGCCGACAAGCGCCAGCAGCGCGGCCGGGCGGCTGCCGCGCTCCGGCTGGTCGAAGCCGTTGGCCAGCGCGATCACGCCGAGATAGAAGAAGAACAGCACCAGCATCGAGGTCAGGCGCGCGTCCCATACCCACCAGGCGCCCCACATCGGCTTGCCCCAGAAGGCGCCGGTGACAAGTGTCAGGAATGCGAACATCGCGCCGACCGGCGCCATGGCGCGCAACGCCACATCGGCAAGCGGGTGCCGCCAGACGATATAAAACAGCCCGCACAGCCCCAGCGCGACATAGCCGAGACTGGCAAGCCAGGCCGCCGGCACATGGACATACATGATCCGCACCGTCTCGCCCTGCTGATAGTCGGCAGGCGAGGCCAGCAGCCCGTAATAGAGACCGGCCGCCAGCAGCCCTGTCGCCAGCAGCGCCAGTGGCAGCAACAGCCTGTCGGCAAGCCGCATGAAACGTGTCGGGTTGGCAAGGTAATCGAACATGGCCCCTTCCTGATTGGTCCTTTCCTACACCGCGCCCGCCGGCCATGACAATGACATCGGCGGGTCTGCGGGCAGCGACCTGCCGTCGCGGGTCCGGTCGTCAAACCGGTCAATCACGCTCCTGTTCATGCTGCGGTTCACGCCCCTGCTCAGGACATTTTTCATGCGCCGGTCTCCGCCTCGGCCTCGGCAAGCGCCATCGCGGCGACAAGCGGTGCCAGCGCCAGCAGCACCAGCAGCACTGCGCCAAGCAGCATCAGATGCGGCGTGACAATGCCGCCATCGGCAGGGGCCGAGGCCAGCACACCGAAGATCAGCACCGGCACCGCCAGCGGCAGCACCAGCACCGCCAGCAACCCGGTGCCGCCGCGCGCGCCCTCGGTCAGCGCGGCGCCGATCAGCCCCAGCAATGTCATCGCCATCGTGCCAAGCGCCAGCGCCAGCAGCAGCGGCGGCATCCCGACCGGCTCCAGATAAAGCATCAGCCCCATAAGCGGCGTGACAACCAGCATCGGCAGCGCCGTCAGCGCCCAGTGGACCGCAGCTCTGGCAAGTGCATAAAGCGCCAGCGGCAGCGGTGAGAGCGCCACCTGGTCAACCCAGCCGCAGGCTACATCATCGGCGAAAATACGGGTGAACCCGGCAAGGCTTGCCAGCATCGCAGCGATCCAGATCACCGGAATGGCGATCGGGCGCAGCTGCGCTTCATCGGGGCCGGCGGCCAGCGGGAACAGCGTGATGATGATCAGGAAGAAACCCAGCATCACCAGCGCCTGGCCACGCCCGCGCCAGCCAAGCGCGATGTCGCGCCTGATCTGCGCGCCGAGGGAAGATTTGATGTTGCCGGTATTCATCTTGCGGCCGGTCATGGCTGCGCCTCCAGGGCCAATTCGGCATGGGTGCGGCCGGTCGCAAGCGGCGTGTGCGTCGCCGCCATCACCATGCCGCCCCGATCAAGATGCGCCGCGATCAACCTGTCGAGGCCCGCCTCGGCCGCGCGGTCGAGCCCCGCCGCCGGCTCATCCAGCAGCCACAGCGCCTGTGCCGGGGACAGCGCGAGCCGCGCCAGCGCCAGCCGCCGTCGCTGGCCGCGCGACAGCATGCGCACCGGCAGATCGGCAAAGGGGCCGGCGGCCAACGCCGCCAGCGCGGCCTCGATCACATCCACATCGACCGGCAGACCATTCAGCCCGGCCCAGTCGACAAGGTTGCGCCGCCCGCTCAGCGCCGTGGCCAGCCCGTCGGCATGACCGATATAGAGTATGGGGGCGGCGCAGGTAATGGTGCCGGCCATCGGCCGCAGCCGCCCGGCGATGGCGCGAAGCAGGGTCGATTTGCCACTGCCATTGGGGCCGGTCAGCAAGGTCATGCCGCCGGGCGCGATGACATGGCTCAGCGCCGGCTGGATGACCCGCATGCCGCGCACCAGCGCCACATTGTCAATCACCAGCCCGGCAGCGGGGCGGTCTGACGCGCCAATGCGGCTTTGTGTGGGTTCGGCGACCATGTCACCGTGTTTACCCGTGAAGGGCGTGGATGGTCCAGCCCCCCAATTTCCAACTGGAAAAATCGGGCGCTCGGGGCTATAAAAAACATGACCGCTACGAGGCGCTCCTCGGGCTGGCCCACCCGTTTTTCGGGTGACAGATTCCATAGATTAGCGCAGGTGCCGACCGGCATGGCCGCCGCACCTGCCAAGATCGCGGCATGGCTGTCGCCGACCCGGCAGATCAATCCGGCTGGTATATCAATCCGGCTGGTATATCAATCAGGTCAGGCAATCACCGCGCCGCCGACACTTTTTCCTGGGGGACGAAATGTCTTTGTATGACGCCTATCTGGATGAGATCGAAAACCGCAAGCAGCAGGGGCTGGCGCCGAAGCCGATCGATGATGGCGGGCTGGTGAAGGAACTTGTCGCGCAGATCAGGGAGCCCGGCAACGCGCACCGCGCCGACTCGCTGGATTTCCTGATCTACAACACGTTGCCGGGCACGACCGGCGCGGCCGGCGAGAAGGCGGCCTTCCTGAAAGAGATCATCCATGGCGAGGCGGTGGTCGAGGAGATATCCCCGGCGTTTGCCTTCGAGCTGCTGTCGCATATGAAGGGCGGCCCGTCGGTCGGGGTTCTGCTTGACCTCGCGCTTGGCGATGACGCGGCGGTCGCGGCGGATGCCGCCGAAGTGCTGAAGACGCAGGTTTTTCTCTATGAGGCCGACAAGGACCGTCTGAAAGCGGCGCTGGCGGCCAGCAACGCTGTTGCCCGCGATATTCTGGAAAGCTATTCCGATGCCGAATTCTTCACCCGCCTTCCCGACATCGACGAGGAGATCGAGGTCGTCACCTATATCGCCGCCGAGGGCGATATCTCCACCGACCTGTTGTCACCCGGCAATCAGGCGCATTCGCGCTCGGACCGCGAACTTCACGGCAAATGCTTTATCTCCGAGCGGGCGCAGCAGGAGATCAACGCGCTGAAGCTGCAGCATCCGGACAAGCAGGTGATGCTGATTGCCGAGAAGGGCACGATGGGTGTCGGATCATCGCGCATGTCGGGCGTCAACAATGTCGCGCTGTGGACCGGCAGGCAGGCCAGCAAATATGTGCCGTTCGTCAATATCGCCCCGATCGTGGCAGGCACCAACGGCATTTCGCCGATCTTCCAGACGACAGTCGGCGTGACCGGCGGCATCGGCATCGACCTGAAGAACTGGGTCAAGAAGCTGGACGCCGACGGCAACCCGATCCTGAACAATGACGAGAACCCCATTCTCGAGCAGAAATATTCGGTCGAGACCGGCACCGTCCTGAAAATCAACACGAAGGACAGGAAGCTCCTCAACGAGGCCGGTGATGAAGAGCTTGTCGATGTCTCGGCCTCCTTCACCCCGCAAAAGCTGGAATTCATCCGTGCCGGCGGGTCCTACGCCATCGTCTTTGGCAAGATGCTGCAGACCTTCGCCTGCGAGACGCTTGGCATTCCGCTGAAATCGGCCTTCGCGCCGTCAAGGGAAATCTCGATCCAGGGCCAGGGCCTGACGGCGGTCGAGAAGATCTTCAACGCCAATGCTGTCGGCGTCGCGCCCGGCACCACCCTTCACGCCGGATCGGACGTGCGGGTGCGGGTCAATATCGTCGGCTCGCAGGACACCACCGGCCTGATGACGGCGCAGGAGCTGGAGGCGATGGCCGCCACCGTGATCTCGCCAAAGGTCGACGGTGCCTATCAGTCGGGATGCCACACCGCCTCGGTCTGGGACCTGAAGGCCGCCGAGAACACACCGAAACTGATGAGGTTCATGCATGATTTCGGCCTGATCACCGGCCGTGACCCGAAAGACCAGTACCATCCGATGACCGATGTCATCCACAAGGTGCTGAACGACATCACGGTCGATGACTGGTCGATCATCATCGGCGGCGATTCGCATACCCGCATGTCGAAGGGCGTTGCCTTCGGTGCCGATTCCGGCACGGTTGCGCTGGCGCTTGCCACCGGCGAGGCGACGATGCCGGTCCCGGAATCGGTAAAGGTCACCTTCACCGGCACGATGGCCGAACATATGGATTTCCGCGATGTCGTCCATGCCACGCAGTCGCAGATGCTCAAGCAGTTCGGCGACAATGTGTTCCAGGGGCGGATCATCGAGGTGCATATCGGCACACTGCTTGCCGACCAGGCCTTTACCTTCACCGACTGGACAGCCGAGATGAAGGCGAAGGCGTCGATCTGCGTCTCCGAGGACGCCACGTTGATCGAATCGCTGGAGATCGCCAAGCACCGCATCCAGATCATGATCGACAAGGGCATGGAGAATGACGATCTGATGCTGCACCGGCTGATCGGCATCGCCGAAAAGCGGATCGCCGAGATCAGGTCCGGTGAGAAGCCGGCGCTGGCGCCTGACGACAACGCGCGCTACGCCGCCGAGGTGGTGGTCGATCTCGACCTGATCGACGAGCCGATGATCGCCGACCCGGACGTCACCAACGCCGACATCTCGAAGCGCTACACGCATGACACCATCCGCCCGATTTCCTTCTATGGGGCGGAGAAAAAAGTCGATCTCGGCTTTGTCGGCTCC
>JAAZUU010000205.1 GCA_018624035.1 Rhodobiaceae bacterium
CCTTCCGGGCAGTCGCCGGTTCGATGGTCATGCTGGCGCAGGCCAACCGCTCGCGCCAGGTTCGCGAAAGCTGCGAGACGCATGGCGGATTCTATCTTGGCAGCATCGGCGGCGTCGCCGCGAAACTGGCGCTGGAATCGATCAGGAAGATCGAGGTGCTTGAATATCCCGAACTCGGGATGGAGGCTGTCTGGAAGATCGAGGTCGAGAATTTTCCAGCCTTCATCATCACCGACGACAAGGGCAACGACTTCTTTGATATCGGGTGACGTCCGGCGTCGCTAAGCCGGCGGCGGGCCGCCGCTGGCATAATCGATCAGCTGGATCGTGTGCCGGACCGGAATCTCGTTGTCAAGCTGCTGGATACATCCGATATTGCCAGCCGCCACGATCGGCGCGCCGGTATCACGAATATTATCAAGCTTGCGCCGGCGCAGTCTGTCGGCCATGTCGGGCTGCAGGATGTTATAGACTCCCGCCGACCCGCAGCACAGATGCGGCTCCAGCGGCTGCCGCACCTCGAACCCGACCTGACGGAGCAGGCTGATCGGCAGATCGTGGATCTTCTGGCCATGCTGCAATGAGCAGGCTGAATGATACGCCACCACACCGCGTCCTTCCGGCGCCGGATCGATGATCGTGTTCAGCGGCAGTTCGGCCAGCAATTCCGAAATGTCACGGGTCAGCCCCGCCACCTGCGCGGCGATATCCTTCAACTCCGGATCATCGCCGATAACATGACTGTAATCCTTGACCATCGTGCCGCAGCCGGATGCATTGACGACAATGGCGTCGACCGCGCCGTTGCGCAGTTCATCACGCCAGGCCAGCAACGTCGATCTGATGGCGGACCAGGCCGCGTCGGCCTCGCCGATATGATGCGCCAGCGCCCCGCAGCAGAACGCCTCGGCGCGGACAGTCACCCGCACGCCAAGCCTGTTGAGAACCCGTATTGTGCTGGCATTGATGGCGGGATCAAGCGCCCGTTGCGCGCATCCGGCCAGAAGAATGACATGGCGAATGGCCGTGACGCGGGGCTCAAACGTCATCGTCCGGCTGCCAACCCGGTCAAGACGCGAAAGCTTGCGCGGCAGTTTGGCCAGCGCGGCGCGGATACGCCCCGGCATGACCGGCGCAAAGAGGCTGCCGATCCGGCCAAGGCGGATCATCAGCCGAAACCACGCCGCATGCGGAATGACATGCACCAGCATCCGCCGCATCAGCCTGTCGGCCAATGGCCGCCTGACCTGCTTGTCAAGCCGGTCACGGCCAATCTCGATCAGATGATGGTAGTCAACGCCCGAGGGGCAGGTTGTTGTGCAGGCAAGACAGCCAAGACAGCGGTCGAGGTGAACCCCGGTATCGGATGACACGCTGTCAGGGCTTTCAAGAAGCTCGCGCATAAGCCAGATGCGTCCGCGCGGGCTGTCGCGCTCGTCACCGGTCATCACATAGGTCGGACAGGTGGCGGTGCAGAACCCGCAATGAACGCATTTGCGCAGAATGGCATCGGCCTCGCGGACCTGCGGGTCAAGAAGCTGGGTTTCGGTGAAATGCGTCTGCATGCCGCCCTCGTCTATACGCGTTCATGCATGCGTTCATAATTCAGCACGCCCAGCGGGTCAAAGGATGCCTTGACGCGCCTGTGAAGCTCGAGGACCGGCGCGGACAGCGGCTGGAACGGCGCAATGCTCTCGCGCGTTGCACCGACATCACGGATCAACATGGCAAATCCACTGCCAAGATCGGCGACAGCAGCGCGAAGCGCCGGACCGATGCGTGGCGACCTGCCGGCAATCCAGAAAAGCCCCCCGGCCCAGTCGGCGATCATCCGGACATCAAGACCGGGATCGAGCGCAGCCAGCACGCGCGGCGCATCGGACGGCGCACAGGACACCTTCCAGATGTCACACTGTCTTTCGGCAAGCGGCTGGATATCCCTGATCCGGCGCCACAGAGCGGCACTTGTGTCGGCATCAAGCGATTCGCCGCCGCTGAGCGCCAACAGATGGCCAAGCCTGTCCACCACCGACGCCTCGATCCCCTCCAGCCTGATCACCGCCGTAAAGGGCATGGCAAGATCGACTCCCTCCTCGGCAGCGACAACCTGTGGCAGGATGGTGGCAGCCCCGGGTTCATGCGCGGTGGCAAAGATCGAGGCGACGCCCGAGATGGCGTCTTCAAGGCTGTCATGGCCAACAAGGAGCGAACGCGCGGTTTCCGGCGCTGGCAGGGTCTTCAGAGTGATTTCATCCATGACGCCAAGCGTGCCGAAGGACCCGCACATCAGTTTTGACAGATCATAGCCGGTGACATTCTTCATCACCTTGCCGCCCGACTTGAACAGCTCGCCACGCCCCGACACCGCCTCGAAGCCGAGAAGATAGTCACGCGCCGCACCGGCGGTCAGTCGCCGCGGACCGGACAGGTTGGCGGCAATCACGCCGCCGATGGTTCCACCGCCCCCCTGCGCGGCCTCACCAAGAATGCGTGTCATGTCTGGCGGCTCGAAAGCCAGGATCTGGCGCGCCTCGGCAAGCGCCGCCTCGACAGCCTTCATCGGCGTTCCGGCGCGCAGTGTCAGAACAAGCTCCTCCGGCTGGTAATCGACGATTCCGGCAAAGGCGGAGACATC
>JAAZUU010000121.1 GCA_018624035.1 Rhodobiaceae bacterium
AATCGTGCACCGCTGGAGTTCATCCTGTCCCGCGCACCGCTGAAAGGCGCGCGGAGCAGGCCATGGCAGGACGCCGCCGTCAGGGGTCTTTGAAGGGACATATATGCACCGGGCATATATGCAGGCGCATGGATGAACGGGATATGGTCACAACCGGCCTTCAAGAGGCTCGATTTTACATGGGATCGCGGTCAGGCGCGGCGGTCGATGGCGCCGATGCCGACACCCCGGCGCGCGCCCTGCGCCCGCCTCCGGGAACGGGCAGCACCGAAATCACAAAACAGCCAAGCGCCGCGACAACGATGCTGGGGCCGGCCGGTGTGTCCCATTCAAGCGACCCCAGCAGGCCTAGCCAGACAGACCCCACACCGACAATGGCGGCGATGACCGCCATCTGTTCCGGCGATGTCGAGAAACGCCGCGCGGTCGCCGCCGGGATAATCAGCAGCGCGGTGATCAGCAGCACACCGACGATCTTCATCGACACCGCAATGACAGCCGCCATCAGGATCATGAAAACGATATTCGCCAGATCCGGCTGCGCGCCCTCGGCGGTGGCAAGCTCGTAATTCACCGTCGCCGCGAAAAGCGGCTGCCAGATCCGGACAAGCACGGCAAGTACGGCAACGCCGCCACCCCATATGATGGCAAGGTCAAATGGTGTGACGGCCAGGATGTCGCCGAACAGGAACCCCATCAGATCAACCCGCACCCAGCTCATGAAGGCCAGGACCACCAGCCCGACAGCCAGCGCGGAATGCGCCAGCAGGCCAAGCAGCGCGTCGGAGGACAGGCTGGCGCGGCGCTGCAACAGCATCAGCAGCAGCGAGACAATGACGGAGATCCCGAAGACGGCAAAGGTGATGTTGACCTCGAAAAGCAACGCCAGTGCCACACCCAGAAGGGCCGAATGCGACAGCGTGTCGCCAAAATAGGCAAGCCGTCGCCAGATGATGAAACAGCCAAGCGGCCCGGCCACAAGCGCGACACCGATCCCGCCAATGACGGCGCGGGTGAAAAAATCATCAAGCATCGATGCCGGCCTCGCTGCCATTCCTGATCCGCCCATCCGGCAGATGTTCATGGTCATGGCGATGCTCATACAGGGCGAGGCCCGAGGCGGCATGTTCACCGAACAGCGATCTGAACTCGTCACTCAACGCGACATTCGCCGGTGTGCCGGAACAGCAAACATGACCATTCAGGCAAATCACCCGGTCCGTTGTCGACATCACCACATGAAGATCATGGGAAATCAGCAACACCCCGCAATCCAGTCGGCTGCGGATATCCTCGATCAGCTTGTAGAGTGCGATTTCGCCATTGAAATCGACTCCCTGAACAGGCTCGTCAAGCACCAGAAGGTCCGGCGAGCGCAGGATCGCACGGGCCAGCAGGACGCGTTGAAACTCGCCGCCGGACAGGCTGCTCATCTGCGCCGTGGCCAAATGACCTGTTTCGGTGGCCGAAAGGGCCGCCTTGATTTGTGATCCGCTGGCGCGATTTGTCAGGCGCAGAAAACGACTGACCGACAGCGGCAGCGTCCAGTTCACATCGAGTTTCTGCGGCACATAGCCAACCCGCAGATCCGGCTTGCGCTGCACCTTTCCCTCGTCGGCCTCCAGAACACCAAGGGCCATCTTCGCCGTTGTCGACTTGCCCGACCCGTTTGGTCCGATCAGCGTGACGATCTCACCCGGCGCGACGCTCATCGACACGCCGCGCACGAGCCATCGCTGCGACCTCTGAATGCCGGCGTTTTCCAGTGAAATGAGCATGTCCCGGTCTCTCACCATGAAGCGATTTCCTGATTAGCACAAAGATTGTGATCAGGCGTTGTATTTGATCCAGATTGGCGTTATTTTGTTTTATGTTATACTATAACATTACGTCACGACAATCACTTTCAGTAGTTCGGGGACCATCATGCGTTTCATCAAAGCCGCCTTTCTTGCCACGACAGTTCTTTCAACCAGCGCCACACTTGCCAAGGCGGATGTGAAAGTCGTCGCATCGATCAAGCCCGTTCATTCTCTGGTTGCCGCGGTCATGCAGGGTGTCGGGTCGCCCGACCTGATTGTCGATGGCGCCGCATCGCCGCACACCTACTCTCTGAAGCCGTCACAGGCACGACGGCTGCAGGACGCTGATCTGATATTCTGGATCGGACACGAACTTGAAGCCTTTCTTGAAAAGCCGATCGATGGCATCGCGACCGGCGCCACAGCCGTGTCCCTTTTGGACAGTCATGGTTTGACGAAGGTCAAATTCCGTGACGGCGGTGCCTTTGAAGACCATGGGCATGACGATCACGGGCATGACGAGAAGCATGACGATCACGGGCATGACGAGAAGCATGACGATCACGGGCATGACGAGAAGCATGACGATCACGGGCATGACGAGAAGCATGACGAGAAGCATGACGATCACGGACATGACAAGAAGCATGACGATCACGGGCATGACGAGAAGCATGACGATCACGGGCATGACGAGAAACATGATGATCACGGGCATGACGAGAAGCATGACGATCACGGGCATGACGATCACGGGCATGACGATCATGGGCATGACGGGTTTGATCCGCATGTCTGGCTGGATCCGGTGAACGCGAAAGCGATTGTTCACGAAATCGAGGAGGCTCTGTCAGAGGCGGATCCGGACAACGCCGCAGCCTATGCGGCGAATGCCAGCAGCGTTATGGGCAGACTTGACAGTCTGGTCACCGAAATCAATGGTGAATTGCAGCCGGTAAAGGGTAGAGGCTATATCGTATTCCACGACGCCTACCAATATTTCGAAACACGCTTCGGCATGACCGCCATAGGCTCAATCACCGTATCGCCGGAAGTCCTGCCGGGAGCGGAACGTGTCGCCATACTGCAGGAAAAAGTCAGACATCTCGATGCGACATGCGTTTTTGCCGAACCACAGTTCGAACCGAAACTGGTGGCGACGGTGACCGAGAACACCGATGCAGGGACTGGCGTCCTCGACCCGCTTGGTGCCGCGATCGATGATGGGCCCGATCTGTATTTCACCCTGATCCGTAACATGGCGCGCTCGCTCAAGGACTGCCTTGGCAAGGCAGGCTAGCCTGCCATCATCGCGCGCCATGCATGATGCATTGCAATGGCGAAACTCCCTGTCCCGCGACCAGCTGGACCAAAGGGCCCGTGGGACATGGCTGCTCACGGGCGATGCCCCGGGCCGGAATGCTGATCCCTCGCCGACCAACCTAGTCTTCGGCGATCAGCCGGGAGTCCAGCAACTGCCCCTCGCGGGACAGGATGGGATAGGCGATCGAGGCGATGTGGCTGTTGAACTCCTTGAATGCGAGACCTGTTTCCAGGTGCAGATCGCTTGATTCAAGGCTTTCCACCCGCCCCCTCGCAAGCCTCTTGAGATGGCTCTTGCGGCTTTTGCGCTGGCGGTGGGTGAACTCGCCCTTCTCTTCGAGCAGACGGCGTGCGATTCCGACATCGCCGGACACCAGCACATTGCCGGCAAGGGCGATATTGGCGACGACCCGGTCATGCATGCCGCGCAATTCGGCAAGCCCCTCGGCCGAAAAGCGAATATCATCGCGGGCGCGGGTGGCGGCAAGCGGCGCCAGGGTCTTTGACACGACATCCCCCGCCGCCTCGATGGCGATGGCGAATTCCAGAAGGTTGCGAAGCTCCTTGCGGCGCGTTGCCTCGCCATTCGCCTGACCATTCGCCTGACCATTCCGGCCGGACAGCTCGGCGACATAGCGGCGCGTGCCATCCAGCGCCTCATTGATCACCATATCCTTCTGGACGATCCGTGCCATCCGACCCTTGTCGAAATGCTCCATCAACTCCATCACCGGCACCATCATCTCCTCGACAATCTGCAGCATGCGGTGAATCTCACGTCTGATGCAGGCCATCGCCAGAGATGAATCGTCAAGCGCCGCGGGATCCAGCACTGAACGGTAATGCGCCGGGATGTCATCGAGACTCGCCGCCGGTTCGCGAACCAGCCAGCCCGTCATCCGCCCAAGCACCCCGCTGAATGGCACCGCCAGCAGCAGCAAGGCGTTGAACATGACATGACCGAGGATAATCTTCTGGCCATCCCCGACATCGGGCAGCATCCCGATCAGCGGCGAGCCGTTTACGATAATGATCATGATGACAGCGGCACTGCCCCGCAGAATCGCATTGATCACCGGCACATGCCGCGCCCTTGGCGGCATCGCCCTGGTCATCCATACCGGCAGCAGGGAAGATCCCAGATTCGCCCCCAGCATCAGCGAGATGCCGACCATCAGCGGCAGCGCGCCGATCGCCACCAGCGTGACAAACATCAGCACCGCCGCGACGGATGAATGCATGACAAAGGTCAGCGCCGCGCCGACCAGGAACGCCATCAGATAGTCGCCTTCCAGAAGGGCTGATATCTGCGGCAGGAAGGCACTGTCGCGGATCGGCATGACCGTGGCGCGCATCAGTTCGAGCGCGATCAGGATCAGGGCAACGCCCAGAACCGCCCGGCCAATCTGCTTTGGTATGGCGGACCGGCTCTTCAGGAACGTCACGCCGCCACCCACCAGCAGCAGCGGTGCCAGCCAGCTGATCTCCATGCTCAGGAACTGGATCACAAGGGCCGAGCCCAGATCGGCGCCAAGCATTGCCGGCAGACCGATCTGGAAGGACAGGGTTCCGGCCCCGACGAACCCGGCCACAAGCATGGCGACGGCCACCGAACTCTGCATGATGGCGGCAAGCGCCAGCCCAGCAAGGCTGGCCCGCATCCGCGCCCTTGAACCGGTCATCAACCGCCGGAAGGACGCACCGAAGGCCCGCTCGATGCCGGTTCGCACCATGCGAACGGCAAACAGCAGCAGGATTGTGGCGCCGGCAAGTTCCAGAAGAAACTGAATGATAATCATGGTGGATCTTGTCAGTATTTCAGCTGGATAATCATCGGCTCAACTCACCGGCTCAACTCAACGGCTCAACTCACCGGCTCAACTCACCGGGCCCAACGATAGCCGCGGTCCGACAGCCGCCGCTGCACACGGCCCGGATAATCCGTCACGATGGCATCAACACCCAGATCAATCATCGCGTCGATGTCTTCCGGCTCGTTCACCGTCCAGACAGCAACACACAGGCCAAGCTCACGCGCCCGCGCAAGATCATCGGCGGTCAGTTCGCTGAAATACGGGCACCACAGCGACCCGCCGGCACGGCTCACCTCTTCCGGCACCGAGATACCGGGACGATCGAGTTCCGGTGTGACAAGGATCGCGGAATCCTCGCCGACATCATCCTCGTTTTCCTGCAGCTGCGTCAGAAAGGAGACCGGCATGTCAGGTGCCTGCCGACGACATTCGGCAAGCAGCGCCCAGTCAAAACTGTGCAGCAGCGTTCGGTCCGTCAGCCCGGCCGCGCGCACCTCGTCGCATACCGCCGCGACAAGCCGTTCGCGAACGTCGCTGTCATGGGCCTGATCCGGATCCGACTTCAGTTCCAGCATCAGGCAGGCATGTTCATATTTCGGCTGCGAGACCAGTTGCAACAGCTCGCTCAGTCTTGGCACCCTGATCCCGTCCAGCTGCGCCTGATCGGGAAATCTGCGCCCATAATCGGTGGCTCCGTCAAGCCGCCCGATATCGAACCGTGCCACCTCTTCCATCCGCAGCGACGACACGCGTGGCCGCTCTCCGTTCAGAAACGCGCCATCCGGCCCCCTGACACCGGACCCGTGAAGCTCGTGGTTATGGGTAATGACGGGCACATCATCGGCGGTGAGAAGCACATCGAATTCGAGGAGATCAACACCGATCGACAAGGCGAAATCAAACCCGACGATGCTGTTCTCCGGCAATATGCCACGCGCGCCGCGATGTCCGACAACGCGGATGGTGTTCGAATCTCCGGAAAACGCCGCAACCTGTGGGGGTTTCATCAGCCTGCCAACCTCATGCCACTTGCCGGATCAAAAAGATGAATATGTTCCGATTTTACTGAAAAACGCCGCCTGTCCCCGGCAGGGTCAATCGCATGCACACCCGGCAGGCTTGCCGTGAAGGGCCGGTCACTATCGGAAATCCGGCCATGAAGCAATGTATTCGCGCCAAGCGGCTCGGCAATCTGCACGGCAACCTCGATGCCGCTCCTGTCATCGGGGACAAGATGCTCCGGCCGGATGCCAAGTTTCACGTCACCATTCCCGGCTTTCGTCCGGCCAAGGACGACATCGCCCAATCGCACCCTGCCGCCATCGATCCTGGCGTCGAAAATATTCATCGCCGGGCTGCCGATGAACTGCGCCGCAAACAGCGTTCGCGGTGTTTCATAGACTTCCAGCGGCGTGCCAATCTGTTCGGCGACTCCTTCATTCATCACGATCATCCGGTCCGCCATCGTCATCGCCTCGACCTGGTCATGCGTGACATAGAGTGATGTCACGCCCAGCTTGCTCTGCAGTTCCCTGATTTCAAGACGCATCTGGACACGAAGCTTGGCATCGAGGTTCGACAGCGGCTCGTCGAACAGGAACACCGCCGGCTCACGAACGATGGCCCGCCCCATCGCCACACGCTGGCGCTGACCGCCGGACAGCTGTCGCGGCTTGCGGTCAAGCAACGCCTCCAGCTCCAGCAGGCGCGCCGCCTCGGCGACCTTCGCCTCGATCCGGTCTCTCGGCAGGCCGGCAATCTTCAGCCCATAGCCCATATTCCGGCGCACCGACATGTGGGGATAGAGGGCGTAGTTCTGGAACACCATGGCGATGTCGCGGTCCATCGGTTCCCTGTCATTCACCTGCTCGCCGGCAATCAGGACCTCGCCGGAGGTGACGGTTTCCAGCCCGGCGACCATCCTCAGCAGGGTGGATTTGCCACACCCCGACGGCCCGACAATCACGATGAATTCGCCATCATCTATGTGCATGTCCATGCCGTGGATCACCTCGGTCGTGCCGAAGCTCTTTCTGACATTCTGCAGTTCTACGGTTGCCATCTTCTATTTCTCACTGTCGACAAGGCCACGGATGAACAGTTTCTGCATCGAGATGACGACGATCACCGGCGGGATCATCGCCAGGATCGATGTCGCCATGATGACCGGCCAGTTTGCGGTATCATCCCCGGAGGGGAACATCTGTTTGATCCCTATGACGATGGTGTTCATCTCCGGCTCGGTGGTGATCAGCAAGGGCCAAAGATACTGGTTCCACCCATAGATGAACAGGATGACGAACAGCGCCGCCACGTTGGTGCGGCTCATCGGCAAGACGATATCGATGAAGAAGCGCATCGGCCCGGCGCCATCAACCCGTGCCGCCTCGGCCAGCTCGTCGGGAATGGTCATGAAAAACTGCCGGAACAGAAAGGTGGCGGTGGCCGACGCGATCAGGGGGAAAATCAGACCGGCATAGCTGTTCAGCATGCCGAACCCGGCAACGACCTCGAAGGTCGGCACGATCCTCACCTCGACCGGCAGCATCAGTGTCAGGAAAATCGTCCAGAAGAAAAAGCTCCGGCCCGGGAAACGGAAATAGACGATGGCGAAGGCGGACAGCAGCGAGATGACGATTTTGCCAACGGCGATGCCGACAGCCATGAAAAGACTGTTGGCCAGCATGCGCGCCACCGGGACATTGACGCCGGCGAACAGGGCGGCACTGTAATTGTCCCAGAAATGCCCGCCCGGCCAGACGGGCATGGGCGGCGAGACAATATCGGCCTGCGTCACCGTCGAGGCCACGAAGGCCAGCCAGATCGGAAAGAAGATGATCAGCACGCCGGCGATCATGAAGACATGCGTCAACCACAGGCCGGCGCCGCGCCGTTCCACCATTCCCTGTACCGGCGCGGCCATCAGTAATGCACCCGCTTTTCAATATATTTGAACTGGATGACGGTCAAAAGGCCGACAATCAGCAACAGAATCACCGATTGGGCAGATGAAGATCCCAGGTCCTGTCCAACAAAGCCGTCGGCAAAGACCTTGTAA
>JAAZUU010000206.1 GCA_018624035.1 Rhodobiaceae bacterium
CACCGAGAATTTTCTGGGAATTGTGGGTTTCGGCGCGGCGGCGACGGCGGCATTCGACGACATGGCGCATTACTGGGCCATGGCGGGCTGGCGCGACCGGCTGGAATCATGTCTGACAGCAGGACGCAATGATGTGCGCCTGTTTGGCGCGTCGGCCGACCGGATTGCCAACACCACCTGTCTCGCGATGAATGAGAAAAGCGCCGAGACGATGGTCATGTCGCTTGATCTTGCCGGTGTCGCGATCAGCGCCGGTTCGGCCTGCTCATCCGGCAAGGTTCATGAAAGCCATGTGCTGAAGGCCATGGGCGCTGGCACTGATGCCAGCCGGGCGATTCGGATTTCCGGTGGCTGGAACACCGGCGAGGCGGATTTTGAAAGGCTTGCGGAAGTGCTGCTCGCCTTGTAAAAGCTTGTGGCCGTTGCGGGATGTATTGTCCCCCTGTGGCACGGTGCCACCCGAACCAAATTTGACAATGCGCATGATGACATTGCGCATGATGATCTAGAAGACGAAGAACTGGAGTTTAAAGCACCATGCCGACGATTATTTTCACCACCCCCGATGGCAAGGAACACAATGTCGAGGTCGATGAGGGCGTGACCGTCATGGAAGCTGGCCGCGACGCCGGACTTGGCATTGAGGGGACCTGTGGCGGCTGCCTGTCATGCGCGACATGTCATGTGATCGTCGACGCCGACTGGTACGCGAAGACCGGCGGGCCCAGCGAGGATGAAGAGGATATGCTCGACCTTGCCTTTGGCCTGTCCGACACCTCGCGGCTTGGATGCCAGATCGCGATGTCACCTGAACTTGACGGGCTGCGGCTGACCGTTCCGGAAGATTTCTAAAGGGGGTTTCCAGCCCCGGGAAGTGCAGAGAGACGAGGCCCATGACCACGGCAGCGCCTGTATCATCGACAGCTTCGCATGACGCCGTGGTGAACTCGCTTGGTTTCGCCAAACCGCCTGCCGAGACGCGCGTCGTCGTCGCGATGTCCGGGGGCGTTGATTCGTCTGTCACCGCGGCCTTGCTTCATGAGCAGGGCTATGAGGTTGTCGGCATCACCCTGCAGCTCTATGACCATGGTGTGGCGATCCAGGCAAAGGGTGCCTGCTGCGCCGGCGCGGATATCCATGACGCGCGAACAGTCGCCGGACGACTTGGCATTCCGCATTATGTGCTGGATTACGAAAGCCGCTTTGCCGACCAGGTGATGCAGGATTTTGCTGACAGCTATCTTCGCGGCGAGACTCCCATTCCCTGCGTGCGCTGCAACCAGACGGTGAAATTCACCGATCTTTTGACAACAGCGCGCGATCTTGGGGCGGATTGTCTTGCCACCGGTCATTATGTTCGCCGTGTCGAGGGCGAGGCGGGGGGCGAGCTGCATCGCGGTGCCGACCCCGGCAAGGACCAGAGCTATTTCCTGTTCGCCACAACGCCGGACCAGCTTGACTATCTGCGCTTTCCGCTTGGCGGCATGAGCAAGGATGAAACGCGCGAACTGGCGCATCGGTTCGGGCTGGCGGTGGCCGACAAGCCGGACAGCCAGGATATCTGTTTCGTGCCGAACGGGCGCTATGGTGATGTCGTGCGGCGGCTTCGCCCCGGTGCCGTGGAGGCGGGTGAGATCGTGCATCTTGATGGTACGGTGCTTGGTCGGCATGACGGCGTCATCGACTACACCATCGGCCAGCGTCGCGGCCTTGGCATTGGCGGGCGGAAGGATGCGGATGACTCCGAAGGCCCGCTCTATGTGGTCGCTATCGATGCCGAACAGCACTGGGTGATTGTCGGGCCGCAGAGCGCGCTTGCCTGTCATGAGGTGCGCCTGTCAGAGGCAAGCTGGGTGTCCCGCGACGGCGCGCCGAAAGCTGGCACGGCGGTTCTGGCGCGTCTTCGCAACACCGCGCCGGCCTTGCCGGCCACAATCGGTGCGGTGGCGGGCGACCGAGTGTCGATGCGTCTTGATGAGCCGCAATTCGGCATTTCGGCTGGACAGGCTGCAGTGCTGTATGACCCGGCCCATCCGGATCGGGTGCTTGGTGGCGGCTGGATCGCCGAGGCACCGTCGGCCGCGATTGTCTGAGATCTGTTAATCAAGCCTTATCACTGATATCGTCTTCCTCCGGACAGCCCATTTGGAGGAGATGGTCATGGCCGATTCACAATCGCCGGCAGATTTTTCACCGGCAGATTTCCCGCTGCTGATCAAGAGCCTGCTTCGCACACCGCTGCAGATCGCGCGCGATGTCGAGATCGTCAGTGACGGCCTGACCCGTTACAGCTATGGCGATCTGGAGGATCGCCTGCAACGGGTTGGGGCCGGGCTGGCGGCGCAGGGCGTGAAGCGCGGTGATGTTGTCGCCATGATGGACTGGGACACGCATCGCTATTTCGAGGCATTTTTTGCCGTGCCGATGCTTGGCGCCGTCCTTCATACGATCAACATCCGACTGGCCCCGGCGCAGATTGCCTTCACCATTGACCATGCCGAGGATGATGTGATCCTCGTCCATGCCGATTTCCTGCCGCTGCTGTCCGAAGTGATGAAGCTGGTGACCCGCAAGGTGAGGCTGGTTCTTCTTCGCGAC
>JAAZUU010000122.1 GCA_018624035.1 Rhodobiaceae bacterium
CCCCCGATGCCGACCGATGAGGGGATCGATATCCCGCCGCTTGTCACGCCCGATCCGGCGGCGCAGGCCGCGGCCGCGGCGGCGCTTCCGGGCATTGCCCCGTTCCTGCGCGGCCCCTATGCCACGATGTATGCCACCCGGCCGTGGACCATCAGACAATATGCCGGGTTCTCGACCGCCGAGGAATCGAACGCCTTCTACCGCCGCAATCTTGCCGCCGGCCAGATGGGCCTGTCGGTGGCGTTCGATCTGCCAACGCATCGGGGGTATGATTCGGACAATCCGCTGGTCGCCGATGATGTCGGCCTTGCCGGCGTGGCCATCGATTCCATCGCCGATATGGCGTTGTTGTTCCGGGACATTCCACTGGACAGGATGTCGGTCTCGATGACGATGAACGGCGCGGTGATGCCGGTTCTGGCGATGTTCATTGTCGCCGCCGAGGAACAGGGCGTGCCGCCAGGCGCGCTTGCCGGCACCATCCAGAATGATGTGCTGAAGGAATTCATGGTGCGCAATACCTATATCTATCCGCCCGCGCCCTCGATGCGGATCGTGTCGGATATTTTCGGCTATTGCGCCGCCGCCATGCCGAAATTCAATTTCATCTCGGTCTCCGGCTATCACATGCAGGAGGCCGGCGCGTCAAACGATCTGGAGCTTGCCTACACGCTTGCCGACGGGTTGGAATATGTGCGGGCGGGGGTCGCCGCCGGTCTGGATGTGGACGCCTTCGCGCCGCGGCTGTCCTTTTTCTTCGCCAACGGCATGCATTATTTCATGGAGATCGCCAAGCTTCGCGCGGCGCGCCTGTTATGGGCCGAATTGATGAAGTCGCATTTCGATCCGCTGGACCCGAAATCGCTGATGCTGCGAACGCATTGCCAGACCTCCGGATGGTCGCTGGCGGCGCAGGATGTCTTCAACAATGTCGCGCGCACCTGTATCGAGGCCAGCGCGGCGGTGGCCGGCCATACGCAGTCGCTTCACACCAATTCCCTCGATGAGGCGCTTGGCCTGCCGACAGACTATTCGGCGCGGATCGCCCGCAACACCCAGCTTCATCTGCAGACCGAAGGCAACATGGCGCATGTCATCGACCCGTTTGGCGGCTCATACCATGTCGAAATACTGACCAGTTTGCTTGTCACCCGCGCGCGGGCCCATATCGCCGAGGTCGAATCGCTTGGCGGCATGGCGGCGGCGATTGAGGCCGGCATTCCGAAGATGCGGATCGAGGAGGTCGCCACCGCGTCGCAGGCGGAAATTGATTCCGGCCGCCGCCGGATCATCGGTGTCAACAGCTGTCAGCCGGCGCCATCCGCCAATGGCGGCGAGGAAGTGCAGGTCCGCCGGATTGACAACAGCCTGGTGCGCGCGCAGCAGCTTGCGCGTCTGGAAACCCTGCGTGCCGGCCGCGACGAGTCTCGGCTCACCGCGGCGCTGGCGGCACTGTCAGACGCGGCCGAGGGCACGGACAATCTGATGCCGCTGGCGATCGAGGCGGCGCGATGTCGTGCCACCGTCGGTGAAATCTCGGACGCGCTGAGCCGCGTCTGGGGACGCCACAAGGCCGAAATCAAGGGGGTGCGTGGGATCTGGAAGGCGCGTATGGCCGCCGACGCCGATCTGGAGATCCTGCGTGACCGCGTGGCGGTCTTCGCCGATGCGGCCGGACGCGCGCCGCGCCTTCTGGTCGCCAAGCTTGGCCAGGATGGTCATGACCGCGGGCAGAAGGTGATCGCCTCGGCTTTTGCCGATCTTGGTTTCGACGTCACCATCGGACCGCTTTTCGCCAGCCCGGATGAGGTCTATGACATGGCGATCAGGCATGATGTTGACGCTGTCGGCATTTCCACCCTCGCCGCGGCGCATCTCAGCCAGGTGCCGAGCCTACGACGCCGGCTCGATGCCGGCGAGGGTCGTCATATCGAACTTGTCGTCGGCGGGGTGATCCCGCCGGGGGATGTGTCGGCGCTGACCGAGGCTGGCGCGGCGGCAGTGTTCCCGCCGGGGACGAAATCGACCGATGCGGCAAGCCGCCTTCTTGATCTTCTCGCGCGTCGTCGCAATATCGCGGCAAGTGCCTGACACCGGCACCGACCCATTATCAGGAGCCTCTCCATGAACCGCGCCGCCGCCGCTGCTACTGAAATCATCGATGAATTCGGCTTTCTCGATGACTGGGAGGACCGCTACCAGCTTCTGATCGATCTCGGGCGCCGGTTGCCACCCCTTCCGGCGGAATATCAGACCGAGGAGTACCGGCTTCGCGGGTGCCAGTCCGTGGTCCATTTTGCGGCCGAGACAAGGGATGGCGAGATCACCTTCCATGCCGGATCGGATGCCGCCATCGTGCAGGGGCTGATTGCCTTGCTGCTGCGTGTCTATTCGGATCGGACGCCGGAGGAAATCCGCGACACCGAGGCTGAATTCTTGTCCGAGATCGGGCTTGATTCACATCTGTCGGCGACCCGCAAGACCGGCCTTGCCAGCATGCTGACAGCGATCAAGGCGGCGGCCGGCTGATTTTGCCAGCCGTGCCCCTGACCGGTGATCCTGACCGGTGATCCTCGCCGGTCATCCTCGCCGGCCTTCCTTGCTGGTCAGGCTGGCGCGCGCTCGGCGCGTGGTGTGCGCCCGTAGCATTCGCGGTAGCATTTCGAGAAATGCGAGGCTGAGACAAAGCCGCAGGCAAGCGCCACCGACAGGATCGACATCGAGGTCTGGCGCAGCAGATGACGCGCCCGCGCCAGCCGCAAATTCAGATAATATCGTGTCGGTGTCGTGTTCAGATATTTGCGGAACAGCCTTTCAAGTTGCCGCGTCGACAGGTTGGTCATGCGCGCGATGTCGGTCTGCGCCAGCGGCTCTTCCAGATTGTCCTCCATCGTTTTCACGACGGCCAGCAATTTGGGATGGCTTACCCCGAGCCGTGAGCGCAGTTCCATGCGCTGCCGGTCGGTCGGTTCGCGAATCCGGTCATGGATGAACTGGTCGGACACCTCGGCCGCCAACGCGGAGCCGTGCGACTGGGCGATCAGGTTCAGCATCATGTCGAGCGAGGCGGTGCCGCCGGAACAGGTCACACGTGTGCCGTCCACCTCGAACAGATCATTGGTAATTTCCAGCTCGGGAAACTCTTCTCCGAGACCATCGATATTCTCCCAATGGATGGTGCAGCGCCGGTCTTCGAGAAGGCCGGCCGCCGCCATGACATAGGTGCCGGTACAGATGGCCCCGATGACAGCGCCGTTCCGGTCAAGCCGGCGCACCAGATTCAGCACATTGCGGTCGGTGTTCTCGCGCACATTGAGCCCGGCGCAGACAAACACCATCCGGCAATCCTGCAGCACCACCGCGTCACCGTCCGAGGCCACCTCGACACCGTTGCTGGCAACTGCCGGCGTGCCGGTCGGGCTGGCGATGACCCAGGCATAGAGGTCGCGGTTGCTCTGCCGGTTGGCGGCGCGCAACGGCTCGATCGCCGAGGCGAAGGCCAGCATCGAAAAATCATTGAGAAGCAGAAATCCGATTTTCTGCGGCGATGTGCTGCTGTCATGCTGCAGCAGTGACTTGATGGTCTGCACACTCATCGCAGAAATCCCCTACAAGCAGAACCGAAAACCCGGTAGACAGGGTGGCTCTTTGCATGTCCTGAAATTTTTGTACGACGAAAAAAGTCGGAATTGAAACAAAAAATTTGGGCCTCAGGACGGTTTTTGCTAGGACAGCCGGCATGAATGACACCACCCCGGATATCATTACCAGCGCGGGCAATGCCGAGGTGAAACGGCTCCGGTCGCTTCATGAACGCAAATTCCGGCGGCAGACAGGCTGGTTTCTGGCGGAGGGCATGCGAATCTGCACCGAGGCGGTGGCGCTTGGCTGGCGCATGCACAGGCTTGCCTACCTGGCTTCACGGTCAAATGACAGCCAGGTAGGCGCATTGCTGCAGGCCCTGTCGCGTGATGGTGGACGAGCCCTGCCTGTCACCGAATCGCTGCTGGCGCGGGTCAGCCGCAAGGACAATCCGCAAATGGTGCTTGGCGCCTTCGAACAGCGCTGGCGTGGTGCCGATGAGGTGGTTCCGGACCCGACGCGATGCTGGGTTGCGCTCGACCGGGTGCGTGACCCGGGCAATCTCGGGACCATCATGCGCACCGCCGATGCCACCGGTGCGCGCGGTGTGATTCTCATCGGTGACTGCACCGACCCCTATTCGGTGGAAGCGGTTCGCGCCTCCATGGGCGCGGTGTTCAATGTCGAGCTGGCGCATATGTCGGAGGCCGAGTTTCTCGCCTTTTCGGCCGGCTGGCCCGGGCGCATTGTCGGCACGGCGCTGCCGGCAAGCGTCGATTATCGCGAGGCGGATTATAGCGGGCCGCTGATCCTGTTGATGGGTAATGAACAGGCCGGCCTTACCGACGCGCTGATGACCGCCTGCAGCCAGCTTGTGCGGATGCCGATGCTGGGCCGGTCGGATTCGCTGAATCTGGCGGTGGCCAGCGGCCTCGCACTTTATGAGGTGCTGCGTCGGTAAAGACCGGCGCGCGGTGCGTCAGCCTGCCTTCCAACGTGCGAAATTGGCCTGGCTGATCACGCGCGGGTCATCGCCGGTCTCGATGCTGACAAGCTCGCCGGACGACACCGTTCCCGCGCTGCCGGCCATCATGTCGGCAAGCGCATAATGCGCTGCCTGTGATGAGGCGCGGATGGCATAGATGGTCAACAACAGGAACAGCGGCGTATCGGACAGCAGATAGCGGCAACCGCGCAGCAGCGGGACCAGGTCGGCCTCGATCTGCCAGCGTTCGCCCTTCGGACCGCGGCCATATTTCGGCGGGTCGAGAAGAATGCCGTCATAGGACCGCCCGCGCCGGATCTCGCGCTCGACAAACCGTCCGGCATCCTCGGTGATAAAGCGGATCGGTGCGTCGCCAAGGCCGGCCTCGTCCCGGTTTTCAAAAGCTTGCGCGATGGCCTTGCGGCTGGCATCGACATGCGCCACCTCGGCGCCGGCGCGCGCGGCATGAAGGCTGGCGACACCGGAATAGGCGAACAGGTTCAGAATTCGCGGTGCCCGCCCGCGCCGCGAGATGAAATCGCCAATCAATTCGGCGCACCAGTTCCAGTGCGGTGCCTGTTCGGGAAAGAATCCAAGATGCCTGAACGGGGTCGGCCGCGCCAGGAAGCGCAGCCCGTCATAGGTGACCGGCCAATGTGGCGGCAGGGACGGCGACAGGGTCCAGCCGCCTGAATCCTCGTCATCATCGCCGCGTCCCTGACTGGCCACGAACCGCCCGTCGGCGGCCTGCCAGTCGGCATTCGTCAGGCGCGGCGCCCACATTGCCTGCGGTTCCGGACGAACGAAGGTGAAAGTGCCAAAACGCTCCAGCTTGCGCCCGTCGCCGCTGTCGAGAAGCGCGTAATCCTGCCAGTCATCGGCGGCCAGAAGACATGGCTGCGGGATAGCGCCAGCGGGCATTTCAGCGGATATGTCGGGGGTTTCGGCATCACTCATGCGCGGACCATGCCGCCTTGGCCGGGCAAAATCAAGCCCGGTGAGCTTGTCCTGATCAGAGCCTGAATGGCGCGAAAATTTCGCTCAATTAAAGTCGTTCAACAGATTAATTGGAATATATTTCTAAAAATGGTTGGGAGCTGAAGCGAGTTGCTTTACACCAGCCCCATTGAATGCTGGGCGTCATGCCTGCTGGCGATCTATCGCGAAAGGATGTCCCATGGCGGCCATGGACGCAACCGACAGGAAAATTCTCGGTCATCTTCAGGAGAATGCCGCGCAGCCGGTGGCCGAAATCGCGCGCAAGGTCGGCCTGTCGGTGACACCCTGCTGGCGACGTATCCAGCGGCTTGAGGAGATCGGCGTGATTCGCAAGCGCGTCGCGCTTCTTGATCCGACAAAGGTCGGGGTCGGGATGTCGGTGTTCGTCGCGCTGCGGACCGACCAGCATAACGCCGACTGGCTGCAATCCTTCGCGACAATGATTGCCGACATGCCCGAGGTTGTCGAATTCTACCGGATGAGCGGCGAGGTTGATTATCTGCTGCGTGTGGTCGTTGCCGACATGGCGGCCTATGACGCCTTTTACCGGCAACTCATCAGCAAGGTGCAACTGACCGATGTCAGCTCATCCTTCGCGATGGAGGAAATCAAATTCACAACGGCGTTGCCGATCGCTGCCGACCCCGCATCCTAGCCGCGCGCGGCCAGAATCTCGGCGACAGGCTGTTCGGCATCGACACCGCGACAATGGATCTGGTGCCACAGCGCGTAGAACAGCAGCCGCCAGGCGAGCAGCCCGCCACGACCATTGCCGCGGCCATCGGCAGAGTCGATGACCGCCCGCGCCGTGTCGGCGCTGATCAGCCCGGCGACACCTTCCTGCGCCGCCACAAGTGGTGCCAGCGTGCGGGATTCCTCGGCGATCCATCCCCCGACGGGCACCGTGAAACCGCGCTTTCTGGCAAAGGGCCGGCAGGCCGGCAGGCGCTCGGCAAGCCAGGATTTGACCAGATGCTTGCCACCGCCACGTCCGATCTTCGCCGCCACAGGAAGATGGAATCCCCAGCTGGACAGGTGACGATCGATGAAGGGTGTGCGCCCCTCCAGACCGTGACGCATCAGGCAGCGGTCAAGCTTGATCAGCAGATCATTCGGCAGCCAGTCATCGATATCGTGGCGTTGCAGCGCGGCAAGGGCGCCGTGCCGGTCTGCCAGCCGCCGCAGGAGGCCGGGCATGCTGGCGCCGGCGCGCTCATAGCGTGTTGACAGACTCCGGGTCACCTCGTCACCGAACAATCCGGCCCGCAATGCCGGGCCGGGCCGGGTTGGGAATTTCGCACCGATGGCACGCAGGCCGGCCCGATAACGGCCATAGCCGGCAAAGAATTCGTCGCCGCCCTCGCCGGACAGCACCACCTTGACATCGCGCGCCGCCCGGCGGGCCAGATGCAGCGTCGGCAATATGGCATAATCGGCCACGGCGTCGTCGCAGGCCAGCGCCGCAAGCCCGGCATCGGCAAGGAAGTCCGCCTTGCCATAGGGAACATCGACAAACTCGGCACCCTCGCCGGCGGCAAGTGACGCCGCGAGGGCTGTCTCATCATCCGCGTCGCTGTCAAACCGCACCGTGTAGGTCAGGATCGGCTCGCCGCCTCCGTCGCGCGACCGCAGATCGGCGAGCGCCGCGAGGATGGCCGTTGAGTCAACACCGCCGGAAAAGAACAGTCCCAGCGGCACATCCGCCATCAGATGCGCCTCGACACTGTCATGGAGATGCTTTCCGAACGCCTCTATCGTCGGTGCGGCCGGGTCGGTGAGGCTCGTCTCAAGCGGTGCGTCCGTCATTGCCTCGGCGATCTGCCCGTCCCGGATGACCAGAATCTGACCCGGGGCAACACGCCGGATTGCCGGAAAGGCCGGCAGATCGTCCGGCGCGAACTGGCGGTCGATGATGCAGGCGGCGTGAAGCGGGTCGGGTGCGGCCCTGTCTGTCGCGGTTTCGGCAAGGCCGATGGCGCGAAGCGCGGCAATCTCCGAGGCAAAGAACAGCCCGTCCGCCGTCTCGCAGATATAGAGCGGCTTGATCCCGAACGGATCGCGGATCAGCAGCCCGTCGCCGCTGTCCGGATCATAAAGCGCCGCCGCATACATGCCGCGAAGCTGCCGCAACGCAGCGGCGCCGTGCCGGATCCAGAGCGCCAGCAAGGTCTCGCAGTCGGACTGGGAGCTGAATTCATAGCCGCCACAATGCGATTGTCGCAGCGCCGCGTGATTGTAGATCTCGCCATTCGCGATCAGCACCGCGCCACCTTCGCCTGGAGGCGCGATGAAGGGCTGTGCCCCCTTTGCCAGATCGACAATCGACAGGCGCGTA
>JAAZUU010000036.1 GCA_018624035.1 Rhodobiaceae bacterium
AACCATGACCGAGCGCAGCATCTTGATGGTCGAGGCGCGGCCAATCGTGTCACCGACAAAACGCGGATGCAGACCGGCGGCGGCAAGCCGCGCCGCCACAGCCTCGGGGTCGGGCGCGGCGGCCAGCATCGGCGTCTCATGGCCACGCGGTTCGATCGGCGCCATGACCGCCACATCGACATAGATGCCACCTGTCGCCTCGACCGAATTGGCGGCCATCTGTTTGGTCGTCGGCGCGCAGCTGTTCATGTCGAGATAGAGGGCGCCCTGTGGAAGATGTCGCGCCGCCAGCGCGGCGGCGGTGGCCGCCTGGTCGGCGGTGACAACCGAAATGACGATATCGGCCTCGCCGACGGCGTCGGCGGGTGATGTGGCTGCCTCAACACCGGCACTGGTGATCCGCGCCGCCATGGCCGCCGATACGGCGTCATGATCATCGACAAGCTTGATGTCGAAGGCGCGGAGTACCGGCCTGTCGCCATCGCGCTGCCCGAGGCCGGTCGAAATCGCCAGCCCGGCCTCGCCAAATCCGATCAGCGCGATCTTCATCCGCAAACTTCCATAACTGATGCCCTGTAGCATGCCCGTGGGAAAGGGATAGCAAACTGGCGGCCGCCACGCCATGCCGATAGGATAGAATTTCGGCATGGGACAGTGCCAAGCTTTTATGGTCAATCTCGTGGTCATCGCGGTATGCTGGCAGTTGCCGAGTGATTTGGCTGAGTGATTTGGCCGAGTGATTTGAAGGACGGGACAATGTCATCTTCGGGAACAAGATGCATGTGGATGCGGGGCGGCACCTCGAAGGGCGGATATTTCCTGGCCTCGGATCTGCCTGTCGATGAAGGTGCGCGCGATGCGCTGCTGCTTCGGGTCATGGGATCGCCTGATGCCCGCCAGATCGATGGCATGGGCGGCGCCAGCCCGCTGACAAGCAAGGTTGCGGTCATTTCGCCTTCGGCGCGTGATGATTGTGATGTCGACTATCTGTTCCTGCAGGTGTTTGTTGACCGGGCGCTTGTCTCGGATGCGCAGAATTGCGGCAATATCCTTGCCGGTGTCGGTGCCTTTGCCATCGAGCGCGGACTGGTGTCGGTGGCCGGCGAGACCACGGATGTTCGGATTTTCATGCGCAACACCGGGCAGGTGGCGACGGCCGGCATCGCGACGCCCGGCGGCAAGGTCTCCTATGCCGGGGCCGAGGCCATCGACGGCGTTCCCGGAACCGCCGCCGCGGTGCCGCTTGTCTTTGATGATGTCGCCGGGTCGATGTGCGGCGCGTTGCTGCCGACCGGCAATGAGGTCGATCTGGTCGAGGGGGTCGAGGTGACGTTGATCGATAACGGCATGCCGATTGTCGTGCTTCGCGCCGCCGATATGGGGATCAGCGGATATGAAACGCCGGCCGATCTGGATGCCGATGAAGGGCTGAAGGCGCGGCTGGAGGTGCTTCGCCTTGCTTGCGGCAAGATGATGAACCTTGGCGATGTGACCGAGAAATCAGTGCCGAAGATGACCATGGTGGCATCGGCGCGCCATGGCGGTGCCTTCATGACGCGGAGTTTCATCCCGCATCGCTGCCATGACACGATTGGCGTGTTCGCCGCCGTCAGCGCCGCCACGGCGGCACTGTTGCCGGCAAGCCCGGTGGCCACCATCGCGACCATCCCGCAGGGTGCGCGCAAGGTGATGGCGGTCGAGCATCCGAACGGTGCCACCGCCTGTGTTCTGGAATGTGATGATGACGACCGGGTACAGAAAGCCGGGATGATGCGTACGGCACGCAAACTGTTTGACGGGATGATTTTCTGAGGGAAGACGAGCATGAACGACACTGACAAGAACGCCGGCGGCGAGGTCACCTGGCACGCCGATCCGAAACGGCCCGATTTCACGCCACCACCCGGCGCCGTCGACGCGCATTGCCATGTGTTCGGGCCGGCCGGTGAATTTCCCTTCGCACCGGAGCGCAAATACACCCCCGGTGATGCCGGCAAGAACATGCTGTTCGCGCTGCGCGATCATCTTGGCCTGTCGCGCAATGTCATCGTTCAGGCAAGCTGTCATGGCAAGGACAACAGCGCGATGATCGATGCGCTCCTGGCCTCCGGCGGGCTGGCGCGCGGCGTGGCGGTGGTCGCGCATGACATCGCCGATGACGAGCTCGACAGGATGCATGAGGCCGGCGTGCGCGGCGTCAGGTTCAATTTTGTCAAACGTCTGGTCGATGCGACGCCGCGTGAGGTGTTCATGCGCACCGCCGAGCGGGTGCAGCGTCTTGGCTGGCATGTCGTTGTCTATTTCGAGGCGCCCGATCTTGCCGATCTGTCGCCGTTCCTGAAGGAGCTTCCCGGCATCGTGGTGGTCGATCATATGGGCCGGCCGGATGTCAGCCAGCCGTTGGACGGGCTGGAGTTTGCCCGTTTCGTGACGCTGATGGAGGATCTGCCGACGCTGTGGACCAAGGTCAGCTGTCCTGAGCGCCTGACGGTGGCCGGGCCGCCCTATGACGATGTGGTGCCGTTCCAGCGGCATCTTGTCGAACGGTTTCCCGAGCGCGTTCTATGGGGCACGGACTGGCCGCATCCGAACATGAAATCACACCGGCCGGATGACGGGCTGCTGGTCGATACCATCGCACGCATCGCGCCGATATCGTCCCTGCAGCAGGCCTTGCTGATCGACAATCCGATGCGGCTCTACTGGCCTGACGCCTGATTTTCCCGCTCGGCCCGGCGGCTGGCAAGAGCCCGGCCGACAGTCACCACGGCAAGGGCGCCGATGGCGGCGGTGGCCTTGCTGGACCAGTCGGGAAGGGTGGCCATGTAATCCTTCAGCAACGGGTCGTTCGCGATCAGGTCGCCGGCAAGCCACCCAAGCAGTGCCGCGCCGAGTGTGATGATGATCGGGAAACGCTGCATCATTCGCAGGATGACGGCGCTGCCGCCAATGATGATCGGCACACTCAGCAGGAGGCCAAAAACGACAAGCGCCATATTGCCCTTCGCCGCCGCGGCGATGGCCACCGAATTGTCGAGGCTCATCACGAAATCGGCGATGATGATGGTGCGAATGGCCTCCATCAGGCTGACGGGTTGCCCGACCGACCCCTCGTCCAGTTCCTCTTCCTCGGCCAGAAGCTTGACGCCGATCCACAGCAGCAGCACCCCGCCGATCAGTTTCAGCGACGGCACGGTCAGCAGGGTGCTGGCGAAAAACACCAGGATCACCCGCAGGATGATGGCACCCGCTGTTCCCCACAGGATGCCAACTCGTTTCTGCCGTTGCGGCAGATTGCGACAGGCAAGCGCGATGATGATGGCATTGTCGCCGCCGAGAATGATGTCAATCGCGATGATCTGCAGGATCGCGATGACAAGGGCATCGTCAAACATGGCGGCGGGACACTCGGACGGGTGAAGACACTTCGTCGGATATAGACGTCGCGGTCTGTCGGCGCAACCGGTTTAGGTTTGATGACGTGTATGACGGCACAGTGCGACAAAAAGGCCCAGCCGCGTTTCTGGCATTAGCAATATAATTCCTGAAATCCATCTCATTGAAATATATGTAAAAAAATAAAGATATTGATTTTGATAATCATTCTCATCTTTTCGCTTGTCAACTGCGACGAATTTGCATTTGATAATCATTCTCAGCCATCTGACATTGGTGGCGTTTAGGGGATACAAATCATGAAAGTTGCAAATACAAAGGCACGGGCCGTGGTGCGTCGCGCAACAATGCGGCTCACAAACCTGTTGGTGGCCGGTTTCGCCGCGCTGTTCATCGGTGGCGGGCCGGTTGTCGCCGCCGCTGGCGAGATCAATATCTATTCACATCGTCAGCAGTTCCTGCTGCAGCCTTTCCTTGACGCCTTTACCGCCGAGACCGGAATCAAGACTCGCGTTGTTTATGCCTCGAAGGGGCTGGCGCAGCGTCTTCTTGCCGAAGGCGAGGCAAGCCCGGCCGATGTCATCCTGACGGTTGATATCGCCAGGCTCAGCGAATATGCCGACCTTGATCTTCTGGCGCCGGTCGAATCGCCCGTTCTGGCGTCGAATGTGCCGCCGCATCTGCGGGCGACCGACAATCGCTGGTTTGCCCTGTCGACGCGCGCCCGCCTTGTCGCCACGTCGGTTGACCGGGTTGCAGAGGACGCCATAGCCGATATCGAGGATCTTGCCGACCCCGAATGGGCGGGTCGGATCTGCACCCGCAAGGGGAGCCATGTCTATAACCGGTCGCTGATGGCATCGGTCATCGCTGCGAACGGGGCCGATGCCGCCGAAGCCTGGGCGGATGGGATGGTGGCGAATTTCGCCCGCAAGCCGCAGGGTAATGACCGTGCGCAGGCCAAGGCCATCTTCGAAGGGCAGTGCGATGTGGCTATCATGAACCATTATTACTACGGAAAGATGCTGCACAGCGACAAGCCGGAGCAGAGGGACTGGGCCGAATCGATCAGGCTTGTCTTCACCAACCAGGATGATCGCGGCACCCACGTCAATATTTCCGGCGGCGGCATGGCAAGGCACAGCCCGAACCCCGAGGCGGCGCGCAGGTTTCTCGAATTCCTGACGACGCCGGTGGCGCAGCAACTCTATGGCGAGGTCAATTTCGAATATCCGGTCAATCCATCTGTGTTGCCCGGTGGCGTGTTGGCGTCATGGGGCGATTTCAGGCGCGATGAACTGGCGATCGAGAATCTCGCCACGCTGGCACCCGACGCGCAGATGATCATCGACCGGGTCGGATGGTAGCCACCTTCCTGTCATACTGGTCAGGCCGGCCGGCCCGCCGTTTCGACGGCTGGTCGGTCGCCGCCATTCTGATATGCCTTCTCATCCTCGGGCCGATCCTCGCCCTGTGGCTGACCGCCTTTGGCGACAGCCGGGGCCTGTGGGGGCATCTGGTCTCGACGGTGCTGCCGCGTTATGTGGTGAACACGCTGCTGCTGATGCTCGGTGTCGGGGTGCTGACTGTCGTCTTCGGCGTCAGCACGGCATGGGTCATCACCCGCTACAGTTTTCCCGCAAAACGGATTTTTGAATGGCTGTTGCTGCTGCCAGCCGCCATTCCGGCCTATATCATCGCCTACACCTATACGGATTTCCTTGAATATGCCGGGCCGGTGCAGTCGCTTCTTCGTGACATGTTCGGCTGGCAAAGGCCGGCGGATTATTGGTTTCCCGAGATCCGCTCGCTTGGCGGCGCCGTCCTTGTCATGGCGTCGGTGCTGTATCCCTATATCTACATGGTGACGCGGATCGCCTTCCGCTTGACCCCGGCCAGCCTGTTCGAGATCGCGCTTGTCCATGACAAGTCGCAATTCTGGTCGGTCGGGCTGCCGCTCGCGCGGCCGGCTATCACCGCCGGCCTTGCCCTTGTGCTGATGGAGGTGGTGTCGGATTTCGGGACGGTTGAATATTTCGCCGTCGAGACAATCACCCTTGGTATCTTCAATGTCTGGCTTGGCATGAACAACATCGTGGCGGCGGCCCAGATCTCGCTGTTCGGTTTTGTGTTCATCCTCAGCCTTCTCGGCCTGGAGCTCTATGCCAGATCGCGCCAGCGTTTTGCCGGCAATGGCAAGTCCGCTGTCGAACTGCAACCTCTTGTCCTCGGCCTGAAGGGCCAGATGGCCTGTCAGGCCGTATGCGCGCTGCCACTTCTTCTGGGGTTTGTGATCCCGGTTGGTGTGTTGCTGAAATTCGTCCTTGCTGCTCCCATCACCGACCAGCTTGGCCAGGTCATCGACACGGTTGGCGCCACCATGCTGATGGCCGGCGCCGCCGCTCTGCTGATTGTCGCGGTATCCACCCTGTTGGTGCTTGCGGCCACCTATCGCGGCGGTATTGTGGTGCGGCGCCTGACCATGGCGGCATCAAGCGGCTATGCCATCCCCGGCACAATGCTGGCCATCGGGGTGCTGATCTTTGCGGGTGTTGTCGACCGAACCTGGGGCGGGCTTGTCGGGGATCCGCGCGCCACTTTGCTGCTTGGTGGGGGCGGCATCCTTCTCACCGCCTATCTCGTGCGCTTTCAGGCCGTTGGTTACGGAGCGTTGATGTCGGGAATCAGACGTCTTCCGGACAATATGATGAATGCCAGCCGCTGTCTCGGACACGGGTTCGGGCCCAGCCTGAAGCTGGTGATCCTGCCGCTGTTGCGTGGATCTATGCTGGCCGGCGGCCTGCTGTGCTTTGTCGATATCATGAAGGAATTACCCATTACGCTGCTGCTGCGTCCGTTCGATTTCGAGACGCTGGCCACCTATACATACCAGTTCGCCAAGGATGAGATGCTCGAGACGGCGGCGCTGCCGGCGCTGATGATCGTTGTCGCCGGGTTGGTGCCGGTCATTCTGATGAACAACATGCTGCGGCGCGCGGGCTAGACTTCACGCCTGCCTCCGTGGTTTATTTGTCGCCCGGCCTCGGCGGGCAGGGTTTCCGGAAACGAGGTGTTGTTCATGGCCGTCATAGCCTGTGTTGATGATCTGCGCAAACGGATGCGGCGGCGCGTGCCGCGCATGTTCTATGATTATTGCGAGAGCGGGTCCTGGACTGAATCGACCTTTGCCGCAAACGAGACCGACCTTCAGGACATCAAGTTCCGCCAGCGTGTCGCCATCGATGTGTCGGAACGCAGCACCGCGATGACGATGCTGGGGCAGGAGGTGCCGATGCCGGTGGCACTTGCGCCAACCGGGCTGACCGGCATGCAGCACGCTGATGGCGAGATTCTGGCGGCGAAAGCGGCCGAGTCCTTTGGCGTGCCCTTCACCCTGTCGACCATGTCGATCTGTTCGATCGAGGATGTCGCCGAAAACACCACCCAGCCATTCTGGTTCCAGCTCTATGTGATGCGCGACCGTAAATTCATCCGCAATCTTGTCGAACGGGCAAAGGCCGCCAATTGTTCGGCGCTGATGATCACGCTTGATCTGCAGATCATGGGGCAACGTCACAAGGATCTGCGCAACGGGCTGTCGGCACCGCCGAAACCGACGCTGATGAACATGATCAACCTCGCCACCAAACCGTCATGGTGCCTTGGCATGCTGGGAACGCGCCGCCGCGAATTCCGCAATATTGTCGGGCATGTTGACGGGGTGAAGGACATGTCATCGCTTGCCGACTGGACGGCCAGCCAGTTCGATCCCAGCCTGTCATGGGATGACGTGCGCGAAATTCGCAAACAATGGGGTGGCAAGATCATCATCAAGGGCATTCTCGATGTTGAGGATGCGCGACAGGCGGTGAATGTCGGCGCCGATGCGGTGGTTGTCTCGAACCATGGCGGGCGTCAGCTTGACGGTGCGCCGTCCTCGATTGCTGCGTTGCCGGCCGTTGTCGATGCCATTGGCGACAGATGCGAGGTCTGGATGGATGGCGGCATCCGCACCGGGCAGGACATTCTGCGCGCCGTCGCGCTTGGTGCGAAAGGCACGCTGATTGGCCGCGCCTTTCTTTACGGGCTTGGCGCGGGCGGCGAGGCCGGCGTCACGAAGGTGCTGGAAATCCTGCACAGGGAACTCGACCTGACGATGGCGCTGTGTGGCCGCTCAAACCTGTCCAAGGTCGATGAATCGATCCTGATCAGATAGATGGGCCGGGGTCAGCCGGCGCCGACCGTCTGCCGATAGAAATCGGGATCCGTCGCGCCCTCGGTGCCGACAAGAAGCACAACCGAGTCCGGCGTCATCGCAAGCTGCTCCCAGGCCGCGCCGTCAGCATGCATTGTCAGCAACGCGGCCAGCCCCGAGGTCGAGCATTCGCCGGCCTCGATCGCATCTGTGCGGTGATGGAACCAGCGCATCAGCGGCGCCACCGCCTCGTCACCGATGGTCACGCAATGGCTGACCGTCGGTTTCAGGATATCCCAGGCGAGGTCCGACACCTCGCCGCATGACAGCCCGGCCATCAGTGTTTCCTCGGTGATGTCGACAAGTGTCGGTGTGCCGGCGACAAGGCTGTCGCGCATGCAGGCGCTCATATGCGATTCGACGGCGATCATATGGCCAAGCGACGACCCCGCCGCCTGCCAGAGTGGCGCGACAATCCCGGCCGCCAGCCCGCCAACTCCGACCGGCAGCATGGCGTGGCTTGGCGTCGTGCCAAGCTGGTCGATGATCTCGCGCGACATCACCGTATAGCCTGCCATCACCATCAACGGCACCTCGTGATAGCCCGGCCAGGAAGTGTCGGAGACAATCTGCCAGCCATGCGCTTCCGCGTCCTGCTTGCAGGCGGCGAGCGAGGCCTCGTAATTGCCATCGATCCGGATCACCTCGGCGCCAAAGGCGGCCATGGCATCCTCGCGGGCCTGGCTGACATGCGCGTGGATATAGATTTTCGCCGCGCAGCCGGCACGCGCCGCCCCCCAGGCAACCGACCGGCCGTGATTGCCGTCTGTGGCGGTGGCAACTGTCAGGTCGGCGGGGGTGCCGCCCTGTACCTCGATCCGGCGGGCCAGCGCGGCGACGGCATAGGCACCGCCAAGCGCCTTGAACGACCCCAGACCGAAACGCGCCGATTCATCCTTGTAGACAACCCGCGCCACACCCAGATGCCCGGCGATCTCGGGAAGGTCGTGAAGCGGTGTCGGCGCGTAGCCGGGCCAGCCGCCAATCACCGCCTGCGCGGCGTCCATCACCGTGCCATCAAGCGAGCCGGCCCGGTCGGGGAAGGCGGCTGCGGCGTGTCCGGGGTTGGCGTCAAGCGTGAACGGGGTGGCCATCGCGGCGGCAAGATTGGCGTCCATATGGGGTGTTCCTTTTCTGTAGTGCCCCGCCATTCCGGGGCCGTTCTGCATGGTCCGTTTCTTCCGGGGCCGTGTCTGTATTGACCTGCTTTGTGTGGTCCGCCTGCGGGATCAATAGCGTCCCTTGCGATCGGAGCCGGCATAGAAGATGTCTGACAGGCGGTCATTCGCCTCGTCGCGGAACCTGATGTCGCCGGGCTGCATCGCCCCGGTCGGGCGCGGCGCGGTGTCGTGATTCCCGTATTTGTCGGTGCCGCGTGCCTGTTGCACCCAGATGCGGCCGATCACCTGTTCGACATGCGGCGCGATATAGCTTTGCATGGCGAATCCGATCCGCCGCTCGCCGGACATGTTGGGCCCCGATCCGTGGACAATGCGCGGGTGATGCAGCGACAGTTGGCCCGGTTTCAGCGGCACCGCGACGGCGGCATCCTCGTCGACATCCGGCACAGTCTGGCCGCGGGTCAGAAGATTGTCCTCGCCATAGGTGTCGACATGCGCGGCCAGCGGCGCCCGGTGCGATCCCGGGATCATCCGCATGCAGCCATTCTCCTCGGTCACGTTGCTGATCGCCAGCCAGCCGGTCACCCAGTCATGCGGCTCCAGCCCGATATAGCGGGCATCCTGGTGCCAGCTGATGAAGCCCCTCGTTTCCGGCTCCTTGATGAACAGCGTGGTGCCGGCGACAAGGATATCTGGCCCGATCACATCCTCGACCGCATCCAGAATGCGGCTGTCATGCGTGACGGAATCCAGCACCGGCAGCACGTAATGCGCGTTGTTGCGATTCGCGCCGGCCATACCCTCGGGCCAGCGGCGTTCGGCCTCCTCCAGCGCGGCGCGGATGTCGGCGGCTTCCTCGGGGCTGAAAATATCGATCGGCGCGACAAACCCGTCCTGCTCATAGGCGGCCTTCTGCGCCGCGGTCAGTCTGATCGGCATGATGGTCACTCGCAATTCTTCGGTCTTCGGTCTTCGGGGCTGAGAGTGCCTCAGCGGCGCGCCCGACGCAAAGACTTTGCGCGGCATCCGTCCGCATTGGCGGCGTACCGCCTCTTCTCGCGCTGCCGGTTTTCGACTAGCCTGATGCGGCGAGTTCGAAATCCGGCCCGAATGACAGGCCGCAAGAGGTGCGATGATGAGCAAACACGGATATGACAGCGGGCGGCTGAACCTGCCTTTCGTGGGGCTGTGCAGCTTTGGCAAATACCCCTACCAGCCGGACTGGGACGCCATCGACGCCGATTTCGCGATTCTCGGCGCGCCGTTCGATTTCGGCACGCAGTTCCGCGCCGGCGCGCGGTTCGGCCCGCGCGGCATCCGCGAGGCCTCGACGCTGTTCTCCTTCGGCCATGCCGGTGCCTATGACCATGAGGATGACGTCACCTATCTGGAAAATGACCTGGTGCGGATTGTCGATATCGGTGATGCCGACATCATCCATACCGACACCGTCGCCAGCCACGCCAATATCGAGGCCGGCGTTCGCGCCATCCTGGCCGCCGGCGCGGTGCCGGTGGTGCTTGGCGGCGACCATTCGGTGAACATCCCCTGCATCAACGCCTTTGACGGCGAGGCGCCGTTCCATCTGGTGCAGATCGACGCGCATCTGGATTTCGTCGATGAACGGCACGGCGTGCGCCATGGCCATGGCAACCCGATGCGCCGCGCCGCCGAGAAACCCTATGTCACCGGCCTGTCGCAGATCGGCATCCGCAACGTGTCATCGACCGCCCGCGACGGCTATGAGGATGCCCGCGCCATGGGCTCCGACATCCAGTCGGTGCGTCAGTTCCGCGCTCTGGGGGTGGATGGCATGCTGGACCGCATTCCGGCCGGCCAGCGCTATTACGTCACCATCGACATTGACGGGTTCGACCCGTCCATCGCCCCCGGCACCGGTACGCCGTCGCATGGCGGCTTTCTGTATTACGAGGTGTTGGAACTGCTCGACGGGCTGACCAGACGCGGCAGCATCGTCGGGGTGGACCTTGTCGAGGTGGCGCCGGACTATGACCCGACCGGCAGCACGACAACGCTGGCCGCGCAGCTGCTGCTCAACCTGATCGGCCGAATTGCCGAGAACCGGTGAGGGGGCGGATTACCGCCCCACGATCATCTCGTCGGTGCCGAACGGGAAGTTGGTGATGTTCTCGGCCCCGTCCTCGGTGATGATCAGGATGTCATGCTCGCGATAGCCGCCGGCGCCGGCCTCGCCCTCGGGAAGCATGATCATCGGTTCCATCGACACCACCATGCCCGGCTCCAGAACCGTCTCGATATCCTCGCGAAGCTCGACCGACGCCTCGCGCCCGTAATAATGGCACAGCACGCCGAATGAATGGCCATAGCCGAAGGACCGGTATTTCAGCAGGTCCCAGTCGGCATACATCTTGTTCAGCTCGGCCGCCACGTCACAGCAGCGCGCGCCGGGCTTCAGCAGTTCCATGCCGCGGACATGCACCTCGCAGTTCTTCTGCCACAGATCGCGGTGCGCGTTCGAGGCGTGGCCGCAGAACAGCGTGCGCTCCAGCGCGGTGTAATAGCCGAACATCATCGGAAAGGTGTTGAGCGACAGGATGTCGCCATCCTCGACCACCTTGTTGGTCACCGGATTGTGCGCGCCGTCGGTGTTGATCCCCGACTGGAACCAGGTCCAGGTGTCCATCAGCTCGACAAAGGGAAAGCTGTCGGCGATGGCGCGGACCATCGCGCCGGTCGAGGCGAGCGCGATTTCATGTTCCGGCACGCCGGCCCTGACCGCGCCCATCAGCGCCCGCCCGCCAACGGCGCACATGTCGGCGCCCTTGCGGATCAGCACATGTTCCTCGGCGCTCTTGATCGTCCTGAGCGCCATCGCCTCGGCCGCGCAATCGACAAGCTCGACGCCCGGGAAATGCTGCTCCAGCAGCAGCTTCAGATCGAGGCTGACCTCGTCGAATTCGACACCGAGCCGCTTCACGCCGGCAAGCAGGTCTTTCAGCGCGGTGAAATAGCTGTCGCGGCGCCAGTCGGTATAGGTGACATTGTCGCCGACCGAGCGGCGCCAGGGCTGGCCACCATCGATCGCCGCCGACACGGTGGTCACGCCGTTGCCGTTCAGCACCGCGCCATAGCGACGCCCGAACTTGCAATAGAGAAAGCCGGAGAAATAGCAGATATTGTGATAGGAGGTGAACAGGCAGGCATCGATCCCGGCGGCGTCCATGCGCGCCTGCATGGCGTCGCGACGGCGCGCCATCTCGGCATCGGAAAAGGGCGAGAACGTCTTCTCGCCATTATGCCAGCGGGTCACATGAATCAGATCGTCTGCGGCCATGATCTACACTCCTTGCACGGTGGGGTGGCTGCGTATTTCATTTGCTGCCGGATAGACAGTTTGGACGGGCCCGTCAACTCCTCTTCTGTCGGCCTGTTCCGGTGGCCTGTTCATGTGCCGGATGGTGCAGAAAACTGCACGGGGGTGTGACCAGAAGATACTTGCCTTGTCTGCCGCGCCCGTGCTTTGCTCTGGCCCTGTTACGAAAAAGTTTCGCAAGGCTGTGAACTGAATATGCTAGACGGCACCAACCCGTTCGTTCGTTTCCGCAACGTCCAGAAAAGTTACGACGGCGAAACGCTCGTCGTGAAGAATTTGAACCTCGATATAGAGGCTGGCGAATTCGTCACCATGCTGGGGCCCTCCGGGTCCGGCAAGACGACCTGCCTGATGATGCTGGCCGGTTTCGAGACCGCCACCCATGGCGAGATCGAGCTTGGTGGCAGGCCGATCAACAACATTCCGCCGCACAAGCGCGGCATCGGCATGGTGTTCCAGAACTACGCGCTGTTCCCGCACATGACGGTGTCAGAGAACCTGTCCTTTCCGCTGAAGGTGCGCGGCATGTCGGCCGGCGACATTCAGGACAAGGTGACCCGCGCGCTCGACATGGTGCAAATGCGCGTCTTCGGCGACCGCAAGCCGGCCCAGCTGTCGGGTGGCCAGCAGCAGCGCATCGCGCTGGCGCGGGCGCTGGTGTTCGAGCCCGAGCTGGTGCTGATGGACGAGCCGCTTGGCGCGCTCGACAAGCAGCTTCGCGAGCATATGCAGTATGAAATCAAGCACATACACGAAAATCTAGGCGTGACCGTCGTCTATGTGACACATGACCAGTCGGAGGCGCTGACGATGTCGAATCGCATCGCGGTGTTCGATGACGGTGTGATCCAGCAGCTCGATGACCCGGTGACGCTGTATGAAAAGCCCGAAAACTCGTTTGTTGCCCAGTTCATCGGCGAGAACAACACGCTGACCGGCACCATCGAAAGCCTGACCGGGAATGTCGCGAAGGTAAAGCTGGAAGCCGGCGATTCGGTCAAGGCGCTGGCCGTCAATACAGACGGCAAGGGAAGCCGCACCAGCCTGTCGATCCGGCCGGAGCGCTGTGTCGTGTCGCCGAAAAAGGTGGCCGGGCTCGGCATGCTGAAGGGGCGGATCGAGGAGCTGATCTATCTTGGCGACCATATCCGCTGCCGGATGAATGTCGCCGGCAATGACGAATTCATCGTCAAGGTGCCGAACACCGCGGACCAGCTTGGTCTGGAAATCGGCGCCGAATCCTATGTCGGCTGGCAGACTGATGACTGCCGCGCTCTCGACTTCAAGCAGGTCTGAGGGTTAGGATTGACGCAGAAATTCGGCCGTCAAGGCCGGATGGGGCGCTGTTGAACATGGCGCCTGAACCATGGCGCCCCCGGGCGCGAAACATGAACAGGGAGAAAGACAATATGTCTGGACTGACAAAGAAGATTGTTGCTCTCGCTGGCGTGTCTGCCTTTGTGGCAGGCAACGCCGTCGCAGCTGAACTGACAGTTGTGTCTTGGGGCGGAGCATACACGAAATCGCAGGTTGAGGCCTATCACAAGCCATGGATGGCACAGAGCGGTCACAGCATCATTTCCGAGGATTACGGCGGAGGCATCGCCGAGATCAAGGCGCAGGTCGAATCGGGTAACGTCACCTGGGACGTCGTCGACGTTGAACTGTCCGACGCCATCCGCGCCTGTGACGAGGGTCTCCTCGAGGAGATCGATCACAGCTCATTGCCGGCGGCACCGGACGGCACACCTGCCGTTGACGACTTCCTGCCCGGCACGCTGCATGACTGCGCCGTCGCAAACATCGTCTGGTCGTCGGTCTATGTTTACGATTCCAGCAAGGTTCGTAACTGGAACGCTCCCAAAACCATGGCCGACTTCTTCAACACCGACGCCTATCCGGGCAAGCGCGGCATGCGCAAGTCGCCGAAGGTCACCATGGAATTCGCCCTGATCGCCGATGGCGTTCCGGTCAGCGAAGTCTATGACGTTCTCGGCACCGAAGAGGGCATCGAGCGTGCTTTCGCCAAGCTCGACACCATCAAGGATGACGTGATCTGGTGGGAAGCCGGCGCGCAGCCGCCACAGCTCCTGGCTGACGGCGAAGTCATCTTCACCACCGCCTGGAACGGCCGCGTGTTCAACGCTGTCGCCGCCGAGGACCAGTCCTTTGAAATGGTCTGGGACGGTCAGATCTACGACCTTGACCTCTGGGTGATCCCGAAGGGCTCGAAGAATGTCGAGGCCGCCCTCGACTTCGTTCGCTTCTCGACCGCGACCGAGCAGCTGGCGAACCAGGCCTCCTGGATCTCCTACGGCCCGGCGCGTGCGTCGTCCGTACCGCTGATCGGCACCTACCATGACAATCCGGCCATCAAGATGGCGGATCACATGCCGACGGCTCCTGGCAACTTTGCCAACGCGCTGCAGAACGATTTTGAGTTCTGGGCCGACAACCAGGATGACCTGAACGAGCGTTTCAACGCCTGGCTCGCACAATAATCCAACGGCGGTCACCCCTTTTCGGGGTGACCGTCCTTTCCAGCATTAAGTATCTTCCGGATTATCCGAGGCATTGATGGACGCAGCGCAGCCAATCACGGCGGCAGACGGCACGCCCCTGAAGAAAAAGCTGGCGCAGGCCATGTTCCGCAGCAAATTGCGGGCCACCGGCCTTGTCGTGCCGCTGCTTGCCTTCGTCTTGGCCAGCTTTGTGTTCCCGATCATCGCGCTGATGTGGCAGGGCGTCTATAACGACACCTTTGAAAGGCTGATGCCGAACCTGACCGAGGAGCTGCGCGTCTGGGACGGCGTCAGCGAGCCGACCGAGGACATGTACGCGATGCTTGTCGCCGATTTGCGACAGAACCGTGCCGACAAGACCATCGGCAAGGTGGCCTCGCGGGTGAATCAGGAGCTTGCCGGCACAAGATCGCTTTTCACCTCGACGGCGCGCAAGGCAAAGAAGCTGGAGCCGCCCTACAAGGAATCCGTCATCAAGACGAAGAAGAAATGGGGCGAGCTGAAAGTCTGGCAGGCAATGAAGCTGACCAATCAGAGCCTGACCCCGGGGTTCTATGCCACCTCGCTCGACGCGGTCCAGACGGTCGATCAGGGCTTTGTGATGAAGGAGGACAAGCGGCAGATATACACAAAGCTGTTCGTCCGCACGCTGATGATCTCGGGCAGCGTCATGCTGCTGTGCCTGCTTCTCGGCTATCCGGTGGCCTATCTTCTGGCGACGCTGCCGCTGCGTTATTCGAATCTTCTGATGATCATGGTCCTGCTTCCCTTCTGGACATCGCTGCTTGTCAGGACAACGGCGTGGATCGCCATCCTGCAGTCGCAGGGAGTGGTGAATGACCTGCTTGTCTGGATCGGGATCACCGGTGACGACAGCCGTTTCTCGCTGATCTACAACATGACCGGCACGATCATCGCGATGACGCATATTCTGCTGCCCTTCATGATCCTGCCACTCTATTCGGTGATGAAGACGATCCCGCCATCCTACATGCGTGCCGCGCGATCGCTCGGTGCCACGCCGACCCGCGCCTTCATCAAGGTCTATATGCCGCAGACGGTTCCCGGGATCGGAGCAGGCGGATTGCTGGTCTTCATTCTGGCGATCGGCTATTACATCACGCCGGCCCTTGTCGGCGGTCAGGATGGCCAGCTCATATCCAACATGATTGCCTATCACATGCAGAAATCGCTGAACTGGTCGCTGGCGGCCGCGCTTGGCGGATTGCTGCTTGGCGGTGTTCTGGTCCTGTATTGGGCCTATGACCGCATCATTGGCATCGACAACATGAAACTGGGATAGGTCATGGCACAGCTTCCTCCCTATACCACGACCGGCGAACGGATCTGGCATTATGCCTTCCGGGTGATCTGTGGCCTGATTTTTCTGTTTCTGATCCTGCCGATCCTGATCGTCCTGCCGCTATCCTTCAATGTAGAGCCCTATTTCAGCTTCACGCCCGGCATGCTGTCGCTGGACCCGGAGGCGTTCTCATTGCGCTGGTACAAGGACATCCTGCGGAACGGCATGGCGGCGCCCGATGCGCCGTTGAGCCTGACCTGGTTCGCCGATACCTGGAACAACGCGCAATGGATGCGCGCCATCCGCAACAGCTTCTTCATCGGCATCTGCGCCACCCTGCTGTCGACGGCGCTTGGTACATTGGCGGCGATCGGACTCAGCCGCTCGGAGATGCCCTATCGGCGGCTGATCATGTCGATCCTCATTTCGCCGATGATCGTGCCGCTGGTGATCACCGCGGCCGGCATGTTCTTCTTCTATTCGAAAATCCAGCTCAGCCAGACCTATATCGGCGTGATCATGGCACATGCCGTTCTTGGCACGCCGTTTGTCATCATCACCGTCACGGCGACGCTGGTCGGCTTCGACAAGTCGTTGGTACGGGCGTCGAACTCGCTTGGTGCCGGGCCGATCCAGACCTTTTTCAAGATTCAGATGCCGCTGATCATCCCGGGTGTCATTTCCGGTGGTCTGTTCGCCTTCATCACCTCCTTTGACGAGGTTGTGGCGGTGCTGTTCCTGGCCAGCCCCGAACAGCGCACTATCCCGCGCCAGATGTGGTCGGGCATTCGCGAGCAGATCAGCCCGACCATCCTCGCGGTGGCCACCTTGCTGGTCCTGCTGTCGATCATCCTGTTGACGGTGATCGAATTGCTGCGCCGCCGGTCCGAACGGCTGCGCGGCGTCACCCCGTCGTGACACGGCTCTGGAACAGCGCGCATTTCACCCTGATTATGGCGACGCTCATGTGGGCAGGCCACACCATTGCGGCAAGATTGTCGGTTGGCGAGATGTCGCCGATGGTGATGATGGGTCTGCGCTGGTTCACCTGTCTTGCCATTCTGGCGGTGATTTTCCGCCGGCAGATTCGCGCCGAATGGCCGCGCATCCGCGAGAGGCTCGTCTGGGTTTTGCTGATGGGCGGCGGCGGCATGGCGGGCTTTACCTTCTTCTTCATTCTTGCCGCGCAATACACCACTGCGGTCAATCTTGGCATCACACAGAGCTCGGTGCCGGCCATCGTGATGCTGCTCGGCCTTGCCGTCTTCGGCACCCGAATCGGCACCATGCAGCTTCTTGGGCTTGCTGTCTCGTTTCTTGGCGTGACAGTGCTTGTCACCAAGGCGTCACCGGCGGCGTTGCTGGCGATGCAATTCAACAGCGGCGATCTGCTGATGCTGATTGCCTGTTTCTGCTATGCCGCCTATATGGTCGGGCTCAGCCGCCGGCTTGAAATGTCGCCGGCGCTGCTGCTGACCTTCTTCTCAATTCCCGCCTCGATGGTGTTCGCGCTGTCGATGGGTTTTGAATACTGGACCGGCACGATGCAGATGCCGGGGCTGAAGGGGCTTGCCATTGTTGTCTATTGCGCGATTTTTCCGTCGATGCTTGCGCAGATCTGTTTCATGCGCGGTGTCGAGCTTGCCGGACCCAATCGGGCGGGTTTCTATCTCAACCTGATTCCTGTCTTCTCGGCTTTCATGGCGGTGTTCATTCTGTCCGAGAAACTTTATTATTATCACGCGATATCGGCGGTGATGGTGCTTGGCGGGATCTATCTTGCCGAACGTCACAAGCCCGCCGCGGCACCAGACGCCGGGTGAGCCGGCAGACTATTGGGGACAACAGCATGCAGAATATGCGCAACTTCTATATCGACGGGGCCTGGGTGGCGCCGCGCGAGGGAACAGATTTTCCGGTCTACAATCCGGCGACCGAAGAGGCCTATGCCACCATTTCTCTCGGTGGAGCGGCCGATGCCGAAGCGGCGATCACGGCGGCCCGCGCGGCCTTTGCCAGCTGGTCCATGACCACTCCGGCCGAGCGCGGTGAGGTGCTGCGCGCCATCCTCGCGGTGTATGAGAAACGTGCCTCTGACATGGCCGCGGCGATATCGAACGAGATGGGCGCGCCAATCGACATGGCGATGAGTGACCAGGCCGGTTCGGGACGAAGCCATCTGAAAGCCTTCATCCGTGCGCTTGATGCCTTCGAATGGCAGCATCCGCTCCGCCCCGGGGTCGAGGGGCAGGACCTTGTCTATGAACCGGCAGGTGTGGCCGGACTGATCACCCCGTGGAACTGGCCGATGAACCAGGTGGTGCTGAAGGTCGGTGCGGCGCTGGCAGCCGGCTGCACAATGGTGCTGAAGCCGTCCGAGGTAGCGCCGATGTCCAGCATCCTGTTCAGCGAGATCATCCACGAGGCCGGCCTGCCGGCCGGGATCTACAATATGGTGAATGGCGACGGCGAGGGGGTTGGCAGCATCCTGTCATCGCATCCGGGGATCGATGTCGTGTCCTTTACCGGATCGACACGCGCCGGAATCCTGATCAGCAAGGCTGCCGCCGATACGGTGAAAACGGTGTCGCTGGAGCTTGGCGGCAAATCGCCAAACCTTGTTTTTGCCGATACGGACATTGACGCGGCGGTGGAACGCGGCGCCAGCTTCTGTTTTGCCAATACCGGCCAGTCCTGCAATGCGGCAACCCGTATGCTGGTTGAACGTCCTGCCTATGAACGCGCGGTCGAGGTGGCGAAGGCCACCGCCGAAGCAACGCTTGTCGATCTTCCCGACAAGTCGGGTGGTCATATCGGGCCGCTTGTCTCGCAGGTCCAGTTCGACAAGGTGCAGCGGCTGATTCAGGCTGGCCTCGATGAGGGCGCGCGTCTTGTCGCCGGCGGTACCGGACGGCCGGAAGGCCTCAATCGTGGCTGGTTCGCCCGCCCGACAGTATTTGCCGATGCCACGCCTGACATGACCATCATGCGCGAGGAAATCTTCGGTCCGGTTCTGGCGATGATGCCGTTCGACAGCGAGGACGAGGCGGTCGAGCTTGCCAATGACACGCCGTACGGCCTTGCCGCCTATATCCAGACCGACAACGCTGAGCGGGCCCGCCGTGTGGCGAGGCGTCTTCGTGCCGGCATGATCCAGGTGAACGGCGCGCATCGTGCCTCCGGCGCGCCTTTTGGCGGTTACAAGCAGTCGGGCGTCGGGCGCGAAGGGGGTGCCTGGGGTATCGAGGAATTCCTCGAGATCAAGACGATCAGCGGCATCACCGGTTGACACGGGGGTCGTATGGCGGGCGAGGGCGACAGTGGCGACAGCGCAGCGGCAACCCCGGAGCCGTCAACCAGCGGCGAGGGCGAGGCGCTGCTGGCTGGTGCCTATGCGTTGCAGACACCGGATCAGCATATAAGCTATTACCGTGATTTCGCGGCGCATTATGACAGCACCTTCGCCGCTGGCCTTGGCTATGTCTATCCGCTTGGCATCGCCGCCGTTCTTGCCGGTCTAGAGCGCCCGCCCGGCCCTGTTCTGGATATCGGTTGCGGGACCGGTCTTGTCGCCACCGCTATTCATGGCCGCCAGCCGGGTACCGTGATCGACGGCGTGGACATTTCGCCGGAAATGATCGACAGGGCGGCCGAAAAGCGTGCCTATCGCCAGTTGATGGTGGCCGACCTGACGCAGGATTTCAGCCATCTGCCAACAGGGTATGCGGCGATTGTCAGCGCCGGCACCTTCACCCACGGTCATCTGGGGCCGGAACCGTTGGCAGGCCTGGTAAGGCACTGCGCCAGCGGCGGCGTGGCGGCGCTTGGCGTCAACAGCGAGCATTTCGCGGCACAGGGGTTCCGGGCGACGCTTGGCAGGCTGGAATCGGAGGGCCGGATTACCGCGCCACACCTCCACGAGGTGCCGATTTATGACGGCCGCGACGCGGCACATGCCGCTGACACCGCCTTCATCCTGATTTTCACTGTTATCTGATCAATTGCGACCATTCATGTCTGTCCTGTCATCCTCGCCGACAAGGTTCATCGCCTGGCCGTTAAAGATTTCGACGTCCGGCAGAGCGCGGATATCAACCCCCTCGATGCAACCGATATTATAGCCGAATTCGGGGCGCGATCGCCGCCAGTGATGGGTATAGATTCCGCAGATTCGGCAGAAATAATGCCGTGCCGTCTTTGTGTTCCATTGATAGAGACCGAGACTTTCCGCGCCGGAGACAAGTCTGAACTGGTCCTTGTCGGCGGTGCACATGATGGCGCCCTTGCGCCGGCAGATCGAACAGTCGCACCGCCGGAAATCGCGGATCGGTCCGTGGATCTCGAATGTCACCGCGCCGCAGTGGCATGACCCCCTTTGCACCTCACCCTTTGGCTGCACCTCGTCTTGCGATGTTGCGTCCTGCTGCGTGGCCATGACCTGTTTCCCCCGGATGTTGTTCGGGAAAAGCTTGGCGCAGACGGTTTCGACAGGCAATCAGATTGCGCTTTGCGGTCGGTATTTTTCCTGATAGGGCGGATGGCAAGACCAACACGGACCTGCCGGCGAGGTGTTTCATGTCAGGCTGGATGCAGCGCCCGTTTGTGGCCCTTGGGTTGCTGGCGCTCGGGATGGCGATCATCCCGCTCAACGACGCCTTTATCAAGCTGATGAGCGGTCATCTGCCTTTGGCCGAGATCGCACTCATCCGCGGGGTGCTGGCGCTTGCCATCATAATTGTCTGCGCCCGTGGCATCTCTGTTCTGCGGACCCTGCCAGCCAGTGTGTTCTGGCAATTCTTCGGGCGTGGCATGTGTCTTGTGCTGGCGATGACATTATATTTCATCCCGCTTGGCACTTTGCCGCTGCCAACCGTGATCTCGATCTTCTTCGTATCACCGCTGCTGATCACCCTGCTTTCGGTGCCGCTTCTTGGTGAGAGGATCGGCATCCACAGGGTTCTGTCCGTCTGTATGGGGCTTGGCGGGGTGTTGCTGATCATCCGGCCGGGAACCGAACAGTTCCGCATTGAATCGGTGATTGTCTTCGGCGCGGCGCTGTCCTACGCGCTGTTCCAGATCTGGACGCGGCGTCTCAAGGGGGCGGGCAGCCTGTCCGCCATGGTGACGGTGCAGCAGATCAGCTATGTCGCCGCTTCATTGCCGGT
>JAAZUU010000207.1 GCA_018624035.1 Rhodobiaceae bacterium
GGTCATCGAGAATTTCGGCCGGCAGGGCAATGCCGGCGCTGCGGGACGCTGTTTCATGCTGATGTTCCGGTTCCCCGGGGTACAGGATTTTGGCAACGCCATCCTGCGGCGCACTGGCCTTCCATGACGCGATCATCGCCTGCATGTCGGCAAGAAATCCGTCAAGCGGGCGCAGGCTGGCAATGTCGATGGCGATCAGGAAATGACCAGCCCCGCTTCGCCTGTCGGCGACATAGGGGCCGGTGACCCCATCGCCAGTTTCACCCCCCGACAACAGGCCCGACAGAACATCCATCATGGCTGACAGCCCGGCACCCTTGTGGCCGGCCATCGGCAGCAATGTGCCGGCAATGGCCTCTGACGGGTCGGTGGTCGGCTGGCCGTTGCTGTCAAGCGCCCATCCGACGGGAATGGCCTCGCCCTTTTCACGCGCCAGATAGATCTTGCCACGCGCCACGGCTGAATGCGCAAAATCAAGAAGATAGGGTACGGCAAGACCGGTCGGTGCGGCCCAGCTTTGAGGATTGTTGCCAATCAGCTTCTCACGCCCGCCCGCCGGCGGCATCGCCGGGCTGGCATTCGTCGCCAGAAAGCCGATCATGTTCCGCATCGCCAGCTGGCGGGTGAAATACATGGCGGTGCCGAAATGCCCGGAATTGCCGATACTGATCGCGGCGATGCCATATTTCCCAGCCCGCTGAAGCGCCAGATCGACCGCCTTCTGCGCGATCCACTGGCCTATTCCGTCGCCGCCGTCAAGCGCCAGCAGCGGGCCGGTATCGCTGATGATGCGTGGTGTCGTGTCGAGGCGGGTCGCGCCGCTGTCGATCCGCGCGCCATACCAGAAGGTGCGCATCACGCCATGCGAGGAATGTCCCCACAGATCGGCCGCTACAAGCGTATCGGCAAGATGCGCCGCCGCATCGGCCGGCACATCCATCGCCAGATAGATATCGGTAATGAAGTGGCGCAGTCGGTCAGGGTCAATCCGTGGCATGGGCACTCTTGTCTGCAGGACAGGGTGATGATGCCAGTGTAACCGGATCAACATGGCTTTTCAGGTCGAAAATGGCTGGCGTCCCGGTGCTGAGCGGCTAATCTGGGTCAGACATATCGGAATATCAACAGGGGGTTCGAAGTGACCATGGCGGGCAATATTTCTTTCGAGGATCTGAAATCGGAAACCGCGGCCGGCACGATCGACACGGTGCTTGCCTGCATCATTGACATGCAGGGGCGGCTTGCCGGCAAGCGCTTCCACGCGGAGCACTTTGTCGAGAGCGCCTGGGAGGAGACGCATTGCTGCGATTATCTGCTGGCAACCGACCTCGAAATGGCAACGCCTGACGGTTATGAGGCGACGTCCTGGGAATCGGGTTATGGTGATTACATCATGAAGCCCGATCTTTCGACCCTGCGCCGCGTTCCGTGGCTTGACGGCACGGCACTTGTTCTGTGCGATGTTCTGGACCACCACACGCATCAGGAGGTGCCGCATTCGCCGCGTGCGCTTCTCAAGCGGCAGGTCGCGCGGGCGGCGGCGCTTGGTTTCGAGGTAATGGCCGCCACCGAGCTGGAATTTTTCATCTTCGAGAAAAGTTTTGAGGAGATCCGCAAGTCGGGCTTCACCGATCTCGCCCCGATCAGTGGCTATAACGAGGATTATCACATCCTGCAGACAACCAAGGAAGAGCATGTCATGCGTCCGCTTCGCAATCATCTGCGGGCGGCCGGCATCCCGGTCGAGAATTCCAAGGGCGAGGCCGAAACCGGCCAGGAAGAGTTGAACATCAGATATGCCGAGGTGATGCTGACCGCCGACTACCACACCATCGCCAAGCACGCCGCCAAGGAAATCGGATGGCAGCAGGGCCGCGCTGTCTCGTTCCTGCCGAAATGGCATCATGACAAGGTCGGTTCGGCGGCGCATATCCACCAGTCGCTGTGGAGGGACGGCGCGCCGGCCTTCCATGACCCGAACGACCCGCTCGGCATGTCGGATGTGATGAAGCATTATCTTGCCGGGCTGCTGAAATATGCTGGCGAGACAACCTATTTTCTGGCGCCCTACATCAACAGTTACAAACGCTTTGCCAAGGGCACTTTCGCGCCAACGCGGATCATCTGGTCGGTGGACAACCGCACGGCGGGCTTTCGCGTCTGTGGCGACGGCACACCGGGAGTGCGGGTTGAATGTCGGATTGGCGGGTCCGACCTGAATCCCTATCTGGCGATGGCGGCGCAGCTTGCCGCCGGGCTGTCCGGCATCGAGGAAGGCCTTGAACTGCCGCCGGCGACAAAGGGCGATGTCTATAAGGGGCGCTCGGCAATGCTGCCGGCGACGCTTCGCGAGGCGCGTGCCGCGCTGCTGCGCTCAAAGATGCTTCGCGCCGCCTTCGGCGAGGCCGTGGTACGGCACTACGCCCGTGCGGCCGCCTGGGAGATCGAGGAATTCGACCGTGTCGTCACGGATTACGAGGTGGCGCGCGGCTTCGAGCGCGCCTGACCATAGGAGA
>JAAZUU010000123.1 GCA_018624035.1 Rhodobiaceae bacterium
AATACGTCACGGTCTGCCGCAAAAAGTGCGGTGTTTAGCCAGTCCCCATCGCGTGGCTAGTTATTAAGATTGGTTCATGAGTGGCCTTTCGTTCATCGCCATGATCGTTTCTGGTGCTAGTGGTCTGTATCCCAAAGTTGAGTGCAGGCGGTTTCTTTGATGGTGCTGTTGCAACTGTTTAATGGTAATATTCACCTTGTCGAGAGGCGAAAAGATTCCCCCTTTTGAGCAATTCATCACTGAATCTGCCGTTGAAGACCTCACAGCATCTATTCTCCCAAGGGTTGCTTGGTTCGATTCAGGCCGTCTTTGCTCCAAGAGCCGCAATCGAGACTATTAAGGCTTGAGCGATGAACTCAGTGCTGTTGCGCGACCGTATGAATGATGGGGGGCACACATTATGAATAAATCGAATAGAGCATCTATCACGTTCGTTGAGTTCAGCTTCTGGTCGACGTTGATGGCTAAATATTCTTTGCTGAACTCTTCGAGGATGTTGATCGTTCGTAAGAACTTACCATCATCGGCCTGGCGATGGATGAGACAATGGGTAATACAGAGACGCCCCGACATCTAGAAGATGCCGGATTTTGCAAGGCGGTAGCGGTGATCGCCAAAGTCACTTTGCCTACAGAATGGGTCAGCTTGTCTGTTCCGAGCGCTGCAGCGTCCAAAGATCAAGGTAACGCCCATTCCGATCCAACAATTCCTGGTGCGTGCCGGTTTCCACTAAAACGCCTTTCTCCAACACCAGAATGACGTCGGCATTAGAGACGGTGGACAGACGGTGGGCAATCGTGATGACGGTTCTGCCTTGCCCCGCGCGCTCAAGGGCCTCCTGGATTTCACGTTCTGTTTCGCTGTCGAGGGCGCTGGTGGCTTCATCCAGAAGCAGGATTGGCGGGTCCTTCAACAATGTGCGCGCGATCCCGACACGTTGCTTTTCTCCACCAGACAGCTTCAGTCCACGCTCACCCACGCGCGTATCATACCCGTCAGGCAATGACATGATGAATTCATGGATCTGTGCATCCCTGGCCGCATTGATGATCTCGTCATGCGCTGCAAACTCACGGCCATAGGCAATGTTGTAATAAATTGTATCATTAAAAAGCACAGTGTCCTGGGGAACGACGCCGATGGCCCGGTGCAGGCTGTCCTGAGTGACATCCCGCACATCCTGACCGTCTATCAGAACTGCACCACCGGTCACGTCATAGAAACGGAACAGGAGCCGACCAATTGTCGATTTGCCGGATCCTGAGGGACCCACGATAGCGATGGTTTGTCCGGCAGGTATATCGACATTGATACCCCGTAGGATCTGCCGCTGCGGTTCATATGAGAAGCTGACCGATTCAAAAGTCACATGGCCATTTGTGACTTTGAGCGCCGATGCAGTTGTTTTGTCCCTCACTTCGGGTGGCTCGTCGAGCAGATCAAACATCTGGCGCATATCTACAAGGGCTTGCCTGATTTCGCGGTACACCGTGCCAAGGAAGTTCAAAGGCATGGTGATCTGTATCATATAGGCGTTTACAAGAACGAAATCGCCAACGGTCAGCTCGCCAGCCTGCACACCTGACGCGGCGAGGAGCATAACTGCCATTAGGCCGGACGTAATCAGAACCGCCTGACCAAAATTCAGAAAGGCTAATGAGTAGCTTGTTTTAAGCGCCGCCTCCTCGTAGCCGGCCATTGCCTGATCATAGCGTGCGGCCTCTCTTTTCGCCGCCCCGAAATATTTTACGGTTTCAAAATTCAGAAGACTGTCGATCGCCTTCTGGTTTGCATCCGTGTCCTGCTCATTCATCACCCGCCGTAGTTTGACGCGCCACTCTGTTATCGCGAGGGTGAACCAGACATAGACTGCAATCGTGGCAAGGATGATGCCCACATAGCGCCAGTCCTGCAGCTTCCAGAAGATCGCCGCGCCGATGAAGATCAACTCGAGCACAAGTGGACCGGTCGAGAAGACAAGATAGCGTAACAGGAACTCAACGCCTTTCACGCCACGTTCGATGACCCGGCTTAGACCACCCGTTTTACGGGTAATGTGATAACGCAAGGACAGCCTGTGGATATGTTCAAACGTTTCCAGCGCGAGGCTGCGCAGCGCCCGCTGCGCGACTTTTGCAAAAAGGGCATCGCGTATCTGCTGGAAGCCGTTTGTCAAAATACGGGCAACACCGTAGGCAACAGTCAGCCCTATCGCGCCAAGCGCGAATTCTGGCACGCCTTCACCCGCCAGATCGTCGACAGCCCACGCCTGCAGAATGGGCGCCAGTATGGCAACAAATTTGGTTGCGACCAACGCCAGAAGTGCGATCACAACACGTGCGCGGAAATCAAAGTTACCGACTGGCCACATGAAAGGCGATACACGTTTCACTGTGCGCCAGGCAGCTTGCCCTTCACTCGATTCGGAATAATTGGTGGATTTGGATGAGCCCGAAATTTAAATGGCCCCCGGAAGGTGAGTGCGTATTCGGACACCATGTAAACAGATGGGTCCTTATGAACAAATTTTTAAGTGCCGCCACCTTTCACCGCCTGCACATCATATCCCCCAAATTCCCCCGAATACTCTCTCGTGCTTTGTACAGGCCGGTGCCGCCCGTTCACGCCAGCGCCAGCATCACGATTCCGGCGGCGACCATGGCGGCGGCGATCATGCGCGGGCGCGCCGGCCCCTCGCCAAACCAGATCAGGCCGATCATCGCGGCGAAGATCACCGACGTCTCGCGCAGCGCCGATACCATGCCAAGCGGGGCCTTGCTCTTGGCGTACAGCGCCAGCGCGTATGCTAGCGCCGAGAGAATGCCGCCGGCAAGCCCGATAATCACCTGCCGCCGGGTCTGGGCGCGCAGACGCTCCATGCGCGGCAGGAAGATGTAGAGGATCACAAACCCCTCGACGATGAAAAGCCAGACAATGTAGGTCAGCGCCTGTTCGGCAAGGCGGACGCCGACACCGTCAACAAGCGAATAGAGCGCGATTGTTCCGCCTGTCAGCAGTGCCATCATCAATGCCGGCAGTGACGCGCCGCTGCCGTTGCGGCGGACACCAAGGATCAGGATCCCGGTCGAAATGCAGACCATTCCGGCCCAGGCCCCGGGGGGCAGCGCCTCGCCAAGCCAGATGAAGGCCGGAATCGCCACCAGCAGTGGCGCCATGCCGCGCGCCACCGGATAGACAAAGGACAGATCGCCGAACCGGTAACCTGTATTCAGAAAATAGTAATACCCCCAATGAATGACGGTCGAGGCGGCGATATAGGGCAGAACCACCGGGTCGGGCAACGGCACGAAGGGCAGCATGAGGACCGCCGGAACAGTATGTCCAGCCGACACAAGGCCGAAAGTGATGGTGCGGTCTGTCGCGCCCTTGATCACGGCGTTCCACAGGGCGTGCATGATGGCGGCAAAGAGGACAATGAGGAAAATATCCGGTGTCATCGGGCCACTGTGACACGATTTGCCTGCAGAACAAACTTCGACATCGCTGCACGGCGCATCAATCGGCTCTCATGCGTGATGATATCCGGCCGGCGTCACGGCTTTAGGTCTTGCGAAGCGCGGATTGAAACAGGATGATCGCTGTCATGACAGATTCGTCTGAAAGCTGTTGCCCCCCGCCCGCTGAAAAGGCTGGCGGGGTGACGCGGGGGGGCTGTACGGGTGGTGGCCGGCGCCGGGTTCCGGGCCATGCCGTGCGGATTCCGGGTGGGCGGGCCTTTGTTGGCACAGACAGGCGCGAGCTTGCCGATGACGGGGAGGGGCCGGTAAGGCGCGTGCGGGTGCCCCCGTTCCTGATCGGTGCCACCACCGTTACCAATGCCGAGTTTGGCGCCTTTGTCGATGCCACCGGGCATGTGAGCGAGGCGGAACGTTGGGGATGGTCCTTTGTCTTCTGGTCCGATGTCCCGAACAGTGTCGGGCCGACCGAAGGCGTTATTGGAAGTGAATGGTGGCGGCGCGTTGACGGGGCGAACTGGCGCCAGATCCACGGCCCCGGCACGGCGGATGAATTCCACCCCGATCACCCCGCGGTGCATATGTCATGGCATGATGCCGCCGCCTATGCTGACTGGGTGGGCGGAAGGCTTCCCACTGAGGCGGAATGGGAACATGCGGCGCGCGGCGCGCTGGGCGATGTCCGGTTTCCCTGGGGTGATGATGAGCCGGATGACGAGACCTTTCTTCCCTGCAACATCTGGCAAGGACGGTTTCCGCAGCACAATACAGCCGGTGACGGTCATGTCGGCACGGCGCCGGCGGCGTCTTTCGCGCCAAACGGATATGGGCTGTACAACATGGCTGGCAATGTCTGGGAATGGACGGCAGACGATTTCCGGATCCGGTCGCTGAAGAAACAGGTAAAGGAACGGCTGAGGAACATGAAGGGATTCAAGCTTGCCAAGGGCGGGTCCTTCCTGTGCCACCGAAGCTATTGTTACCGCTATCGCATCGCCGCGCGGTCGGGCATATCTCCGGACTCCACCGCCGCGCACCAGGGGTTCCGGGTCGTCTGGGATGTGTGATCAGTCGATTGACGCGCCGCGCCGGACGTTGCTAGCGTCGCGTCATGACTGCGTTTACGACTGACAGGGTCGCCGCCACCCGTGCCGAACTGGACGGGAAGGTGATCCGGACCCCGATCCTGCCGCTGCGGAGCAGCAAGATCGCCCCCTATATTCCCGATGGTGGTGAATTGTTCCTGAAGCTGGAGCTGTTCCAGCAGACAGGGTCCTTCAAGGCCCGTGGTGCCAGCCTTGGTGTCAACTGGCTGAATGAGGACCAGCGCCGCCGCGGTGTGACAACCTTCAGTGGCGGCAATCACGCGCTGGCCATCGCCTGGGCGGCGCGGAATGAAGGCGTTTCCGCCAAGGTGGTGATGACCGAGACAGCGGATCCCTTCCGGATCAAGGGGTGCCGCGACCTTGGCGCGAAAATCGTGCTGGTTCCCGACATGATGGCCGCCATGCCGATGCTCAACGCGCTGTCCGAGGAGGAGGGTCGGCAGATCCTGCACCCGTTCAATGATGTGAACATGGCCTATGGCGCGGCAAGCTGCGGTGCCGAGATGGTGGAGGATTGCCCGCCGCTTGATTATGTCGTGCTGCCGGTTGGTGGTGGCGGGCTGATTTCCGGCATGGCCGCGGCGATCAAGCATATGAGCCCGACAACAAAGGTGATCGGTGTTGAGCCGGAAGGCGCTGACAGTCTTGGCCGCAGTTTCCGGTCAGGCCGCGCGGAACCGCTTGATCGTGTCGCGACAATCGCCGACAGCCTCGGTGCGCCAATGGCCATGCCGGAATCGCTGGCGCTGGCGCGCCGCCATGTCGACGAGCTGATCACCATTCCCGACAATCTGATGGCCGATACTATGCTGCTGATGCGGCACACGCTCAATCTGATTGCCGAGCCGGCCTGCACGGCCTCGCTGGCGGCAACGCTTGGACCGCTTCGTGAGCGGATGGCCGGTCGGCGTGTCGGCGTGCTGGCCTGTGGGTCCAACATCTCGATGGAACGTTATGCGTCCTGTACCGAGACGGCGCGCCTGCCATTGCCGCCCAATGCCTGATCCTATGCTTTCGGTAAATGGTTAAAAAATTAATTCTCACGCATGTTTAGATTTTCCTTCAGAGCCGTGATTGGTGCGGCGATGGCCTCATATGCGCTGGCAGAGACCGATGGCGTGGCGGCCTCGGTGGCGCTTTTCTGTGGCGGCGAGTTCCGGACCCAGCGCGCTAGCGTCGAGGGTGTGACCGAGATCAATTCCGCCGGCACGATGCATGTGGCGCTTGTGGCCGAACAGGACAGCGTGGTCGAAATTCGCCTGCAGACCTTTGAGGATGGCAGGCGTGCCCCTGTCCATACCTTTGCCTTGCCGCCGATGTAAGCGGAGCCTGAAACCGGCGATATGGCGTTGCTGTTCCCCGAACTCTTTATTAATGCAACGGGCGAGGATGATGGCGCATCTGATCTGTCGGAGGTCGTGGCTACGCCGGGGACACTGACAATCGACACTAGCGAGCGTGAGGTGGTTCTTCGGCATGTGGTCGAGAGCGGACCGATCATCAAGGCGCGAGTGGATGGCAGGCCGCTGGTCCCAACACGTGAAAAAATCGAAACCATCTAGATGCGAATCGACAGGTCGAGCGGTGATCTGAACCTTGTCTGGGGCGAGGACCGCGTTCGTGACCATCGGCGCGCCGGCGCGATCAGGACAAGTAAATTTCAGCTTCGCGACGAGAAATCATATCGCGCGGTCTGTCTGCCGTTACGCCAGCGTGCCTTCTGAGCACGCTCGTTGCCGACAGATCACGCCTGGCCGCGCCGACCGGCGGTTATCAGCCGCCTGACAAGCATCACAAGCTCGTCTTCTGTCTGGCGGTCGACAAGTCGGCCCTAGTCGGTAAAGGCAAATGCCGCCGCCGGCACCGTTACAAAGCCGGGCACGGCCACCATCCCCATTCGGCGACAACATCGCGAAGCCGCGGCACCACCCGTACGCCGCCAAGGCGGCCCGGGCTTGACGCCATCAGTCTCACCGGCCGTACGTGAAAGACCGAGCCGAAATCATCGCTTGGTGACGGGCGTGATGCCCAGCAAAGCATGTTCAACAGCAATGGCGTGACGAACCCGTTATATTCGGGCGTGGCGATCATCATTCCGTCATGCGAGGCGACAAGCCGGCGGAAATCAATGACCGGCTGCGGAATGCCCGATGTGGTCTCGATGTCGGCGTTGTACAGCGGAACCTCGAAATTGGCGAGGTCGATCAATGTCGGTTTTCCCCCTTCGCCCGCGACAAGGGTTGTGGCGGCGGCGGCGAACTGCTTGGAAAACGCGCCGTGGCGCGCCGAGCCGGCAAAGATCAGAAGGCTGGTGATGAGCTCGATCCTGGCGGAAGGGGGCATACCAGAATAGGGCAGGCGGGTTAAGGCAGCGTTAACAACAGCTGGAAAAACTGCTGTTAACCGGCGCGCCCGTCGGCGGTGGCGTAAATCAATGCCTCGATGAACATGTCACGCTCGCTGCTGATCGGAACCAGCTTGACGTCCTCGTCAAGCGTCACCAGAACGTCCCTGGCACCGGCATTCCTTGCCCGCATCCTCGCCAGCTCCGCTGCGGCGCCGCGGGCATGGGTCAGCGCCGCCTCCATCTCGCCAAGATCCTTCGGGCCATCGGGAAGATGGATCCGGAACCGGCCCTCGCCAGGCTGTGTCACCGAAATAACCACGCGCTGGCGAACCGTGCCCGCCGCCGCGCCGACAGCACCGGCGACATTGGCATGGTCCGGCACAGTCAGATCGACCCCCATCAGGTCAGCGACATGCGGGTAATGGGCCGCCGCCGAGGCGCCAAGGGCGACAAGCCCTGTCCGCAGTCCAAGCGAAAGCTTGACAAGACCGCCAGCTTCATTTGCATCAGGCCGGTAAAGACCGGACAGAAGCGGGCTTGTGCTTGCCTGCGCCTCGCCGGCGCCGTCATGCGCCAGCGCCGCATCCATGATCGCAAGTCCCGAGCGGCGATAGAGTTCGGCAAGCGTCTGGCGTGCCAGCTCATCTTCGCTGCCGGCAAGCTTTTGACCGACTCCGTTTTTCTGCCGGGCCATCAGGCGTGCGCCGAGCATCGCGGCCTGAT
>JAAZUU010000124.1 GCA_018624035.1 Rhodobiaceae bacterium
GGCAAGGCACCAAAAGTGGATCTGGTTCTCGAGGAGCCGCTGCATCTGGTGCTGTCGCGGACGGACCGGCGTCGCATGAAGATGTCATTGCAGTGGAGCGATCCGGTGCCGGCACCCATTGCCGCCGGTCAGAAAGTCGGTACTCTGGTGCTGGAGCTGCCTGATGAGACGATTGAGTTCCCACTGACCGCAGCCAGCAACATTGCTGAACTTGGTATGTTTGACCGCGTTGGCGAGGCGTTGAAATATCTGATTTTCGGCGCTGGTGCCGATTCAATACAGTTCCAATAGCAAAATCCCATGGGCGGGTATTTCATTACGTTCGAAGGTGGCGAGGGAAGCGGTAAAACCACGCAGATACAGAAGCTTGCGGACCATCTTGAAAGTCATATCGAGGGCTGTGATCCGTTGGTGACACGCGAGCCCGGCGGAACGGAGTCGGCTGAATCCATCAGGCAGCTTCTTGTCACCGGACGTGCCGATCGCTGGCGCGCACCGACCGAGGCCATGTTGATGTCGGCGTCACGGCATGAACATGTCGTTCATGTCCTGCGCCCGGCGCTGGCAGCGGGCCGCATCGTGATCTGCGACCGTTACAATGATTCAACGCGGGTATATCAGGGAATTGTCGGCGGTGTGCCGACCGAGGATATCGAGGCACTGAACCGCCTTGCCTGCGGTGATCTTGTTCCCGATCTGACAATCCTGCTGGATATGGATGTTGAGGAGGGACTGCGGCGCGCCGGCACCCGCGCCACGACGGAGTCCCGTTTTGAGAGCAAGGGCACCGGTTTCCATCGTCGGGTCCGTCAGGCCTTTCTCGATCTTGCCGGACGGGAGAGTGACCGCTTCGTAATCATCGATGCGGCAAGGGATGTTGATGATATAGCCACCGACATCGTGGCGGCCGTCATGCCGCGGCTCGTCGCCTCCGGTCTGTCCTGACATGTTGGACGGAACACGGGCATGAGTGATTCGACCCTGTTGATACCCGAGGGCCAGATTCTCGGGCATGCCGCTTTCACCGAGGCGCTGTCACAATCCATGGCCAGCGGCCGTGTCGCGCATGGCTGGCTGCTCACGGGGCCGCAGGGTATAGGCAAATCCATCATGGCCTGCATGGCGGCAGCCTGGCTTCTTGGCGAAAACAGGCAGGTGGGGCAGGTGTTCACGCTTGATCGTGACGATCCCGGAGCCAATCTGGTGATCAGGGGCGCGCATCCCGACCTGATGCTTGTGCGGCCGCAGGTTGATGACAACAGGTCGGGTCAGATCAAGATTGACCAGATTCGCAAGCTTGCGGGATTCATGGCGAACAAGCCCGGTCGCGGCGGATGGCGTGTCGCGATCATCGATTCCATGGATCTGGTAAATCGCAATGGTGCCAATGCGTTGCTGAAACTCCTTGAGGAGCCGCCTGAGCGTGCCATGCTGATTCTCATCGCCTCACGCCCCGGGCGGCTGCCACCGACAATCCGGTCACGCTGTCGGCTTGTGAGGCTGGACGCGTTGAGAATTGATGACTGCCGGGCCATCCTTGCCTCACAGCTTGCCGAGGAGGAAGGCAGCCGGGTGGCAGCGTTGGCGTGCCTTTCGGAAGGTGCCCCGGGCCGGGGTCTGGCGCTGGCGGAAAGTCAGTCAGATGATCTCTACAGGGCCGTCTGTTCATTGATCGGCCAGCAAAAACTGGATGAAGCGGCGCTGGCGACCCTGTGTGAGAAATGGGGGCGGGGCGGGGCCGCCGGGCAGAAGGCAAGGGACGGGGCAATCTGGCTTGTTGGACGACTGCTGCGGCTCGCGGCATTGCGGGCCGGAAAGGGTGAGACAGCACCATTATGCGATTTCGAGGAGGCCGCCATTTGGCGGATCCTCGAAGAACGTGTTCCGGCCGATCTTGCCGAGGCACATGCCGCCTTTCTGCGTCGGGCTGCGCAGATGGATGGTCTTTACCTTGATTTTGGGCATTTTCTGAGCCGCGAGCTGATAGCACTTCACCGGAAATCCTTGCCCTGAAAGGGCTATGGCGGTACATCCTGCTAGGTGGCTCGGTGACTGCATCGCGGCCGTTTCAAAGGTATTCAGGACAATCGGATGACCGGTTCAGACAATGGGCGTTTCTACATCACGACGCCTATCTATTATGTGAATGACAAGCCGCATATCGGCCATGCCTACACAACGCTTGCCTGCGATGTTCTGGCCAGGTTTAAGCGGCTGGACGGCTATGAGGTGATGTTCCTCACCGGCACCGATGAACATGGACAGAAGGTGGAGAAGGCGGCAAGGGACAAGGGCGTCACGCCACAATCCTTCACCGACAGCGTCAGCCAGAATTTCCGCGATCTGACCGCGCGGATGAATTACTCGAATGATGATTTTATCCGCACCACCGAGGCGCGTCATCGTGTTGCCTGCCAGACATTGTGGTCGATGCTGATGGAACGCGGCCATATCAGGCTGGGAAGCTATGCCGGCTGGTACGCCGTCCGTGACGAGGCATTTTATACCGAGGCAGAGATTGTTGATGGCAGGGCACCGACCGGCGCGCCGGTGGAATGGGTAGAAGAGCCGTCCTATTTCTTCAACCTGTCGGAATGGCAGGAACCGCTTCTTGAATTTTATGAGGCAAATCCAGATTTCGTGGGCCCTGAGTCGCGATTCAATGAAGTCAAAAGTTTCGTCCGTGGCGAGCTTCGGGATCTGTCGGTCAGCCGCGCGAGTTTCTCATGGGGCGTTCCGGTGCCGGATGACGACGCGCATGTGATGTATGTATGGCTTGATGCGTTGACGAACTATCTGACCGCGACCGGATGGCCAACCGACGGTGAATTCGGCGATACCGAACGGAACGCCAAATTCTGGCCAGCCGATCTGCATATGGTCGGCAAGGATATCCTGCGCTTTCACGCTGTCTATTGGCCTGCCTTCCTGATGGCCGCGGGCCTGCCTCTGCCAAGACGGGTTTTCGCGCATGGCTGGTGGACGAATGAGGGCGAGAAGATTTCGAAGTCACTTGGCAATGTGATCGACCCCAATGCGCTGGCCGCGGAATTCGGACTCGACCAGACGCGCTATTTCCTGATGCGCGAGGTGCCGTTCGGCAATGACGGGGATTTTTCCCGACGCGCGATGATCCACCGGATGAATGGCGATCTTGCGAATGACCTTGGCAATCTGTCACAGCGCGTTCTGTCAATGATCTTCAAGAATTGTGATGGTGTCATGCCGACGCTTCCCGCCGAACCGCAGGATGAGGACAAAGCGCTGATGGCAGCCACGGACGCCCTGATCGATGAGGTGCGGATGCAGATGGACCGGCAGGCCTTTCATGAGGCGCTGCGGGCCATCTGGCAGGTTGTGTCGGACGCCAACCGCTATGTCGACGCGATGGCGCCCTGGGGCTTGAAAAAGACCGATCCGGCCCGCATGGCCGAAGTGCTGGCGGTGCTGGCCGAAACAATCCGCCAAGTGGCGATCCTGGTACAGCCGGTGATGCCGGATTCGGCGTCGCGCATCCTCGACCAGCTTGGCGCGGCACTGGACGCCCGCGACTTCAACGCCATTGGCGGGAAGGGCCGGTTGCGGGGCGGCACGTCAATAGACAAGCCGGAACCGGTGTTCCCGCGTCATGTCGAAGATGAAGCCGGGCAGGGCGGTTGATGATCATCGACAGCCACGCCCATCTTGACTATCCGCAACTTGCCGACGACCTGCCGGCCGTTCTGGCGCGCGCCGAAGAGGCGGGTGTCGACCGGGTGATCACCATCGGCGTCAAGCTGAGCACGGCGGACCGGCCGCGGCGTATCGCCGAGACCTATGACAATGTCTGGTTCAGCGCCGGCATCCACCCGCATGAGGCAGGCAATGAGGAACTGGCCTGCGACACCGACGCCATCATGGCGGCGGCGGATCACCCGAGATGCGTTGCCATTGGCGAGGCAGGTCTTGATTATCACTATGATTACGCCCCGCGTGACCTTCAGGCGGCAAGTTTTCGCGCGCAGATCACCGCGGCACGCCAGCTTGGCCTGCCTGTCATTGTTCATGCGCGCGAGGCTGATGAGGACATAGCCGCCATTATCGAGGATGAGATGGCAAGGGGTGCTTTCACCGGTGTGCTGCATTGTTTCAGTTCAGGAGCGGAACTGGCGCGGCGCGCCCTTGATGTCGGGTTCTATGTCAGTTTTTCCGGCATCCTGACCTTCAAATCGGCCACGACAATCCAGCAGGTGGCCCGCGACGCGCCTGCCGACCGGATCCTGGTGGAAACAGACGCACCTTTTTTGGCACCTGTGCCGATGCGCGGCAAATCGAACGAGCCTGCCTATACCAGCCACACACTGACCAGGCTGGCGGAGATCCGTGGCGCGGATGCAGGTGAAATGACGACATTGACGCGCGCCAACACCCTGCGGCTGTTCTCACGGATGGAGGCATCATGAAGGTCACGCTTCTGGGATGCGGCACATCCGTCGGGGTTCCGGCGCTCGGTCATGCCGGTTGGGGGCGCTGCAATCCCGATGACCCACGCAACCGCCGCCAGCGCTGCGCCGTTCTCATCCAGACCAGCGATACGACGATCCTTGTCGATGCCGGCCCGGATATCAGACAGCAGTTGTTGCCGCTTGGGCTGAAGAAGATCGATGCGGTACTGATCACCCACACCCATTCAGATCATATCGCCGGGCTGGATGATTTGCGGGCCTATTACTGGCCTGACCGGATTGACCTGCAACTCCATGCCACGTCGTTTCATGGGGATTTCATCAAGGCGCGCTTTCCCTATCTTTTTGAAAAACAACCTGAATCCCCGAGTTATTTCGTTCCGCCGATGAAAATCGTGGAGATTGCACCCGGACAGCGGCTGGAGATTGGTGACATCGGCGTCGATGTGTTTCATCAGGATCACGGCACGACCGACTCGCTCGGGTTCATGTTCAATGATCTCTTTGCCTATTCGACAGATGTTGTTGCTTTGGGTGATGATGTCCTTGAGCGTATTGCCGGTGTGCCTCTCTGGATCGTCGAGGCGCTTCGCGACACGCCGCATCAGTCGCACAGCCATTATGAACAGACGTTTGACTGGATTGATCGGGTAAAACCTGAAAGGGCCGTGCTGACACATCTCGGCCTTGAAGCCGATTATGAAACTCTGGCAGCGTTGTGTCCGCCAAGAACCGAACCTGGTGTTGACGGCATGGTGTTTGACCTTAAGTAGCGCAAAATCAGAACTTTGTAGATAATTTCTAAGTTCAATTCTCAATTCCTCATATCGGCTGCAGTCCATAATATACATTATGCGACATTCAGGTTGATATTGTCATTCCGTCAGCCAGAGGACGTCAGCCAGAACCGGTTCACTGGGGCCAGGCAAAAGCGTGCGCAGCATACCGAAAACAACAGCCTGCATTCCCTGCCTTTAATGCCCTACCCATTGAATCGAGACAGCCTGCCAAGGGTCACTGAAATGATGGCATAGAGCCCCATCGACATCACACCCAGGGTCAGAAGGCTGGCAAACATCAAATCGATTTTCACTCGCCCGCTAGCCAGGAGCATCAAATAGCCAAGTCCCTGGGATGACCCGACCCACTCACCGATTGTGGCACCGATTGGCGCATATACCGCCGCAAGTCTGATACCTGAGAACAAGGACGGCGCCGCAGCCGGTACCTTGATGAGAAACAGTTGGCGCCATTTCGTGGTTCCCATCGTCGTGGCCAGATCAAGATATGATTTTGGCGTGTTCACCAGCCCGTCATAGAAGGACGAGGTGACCGGAAAATAGATAATGAGAATTGCCATCACGACCTTGGAAATCATCCCGTATCCAAGCCATAGCGTCAGCAACGGAGCCAGCGCGAACACCGGTATTGCCTGACTGAATATGAGGATGGGACGCAGAAACAGGCGCGCCGCGCGAGACGTCTCCAGCTGTATCGCCGTTACACATCCAAGGCATGTGCCAATAACAATGCCAAGGACGACCTCGGTCAGGGTGACGATCAGATGCTCGCCGATGAGGCTCCAATTATTGACGAATGCCACCATTACATCACCGACGGATGGCAGGATGTACCGGGGTACACCGGTCACGATTACCGCAAATTCCCAGATTGCCGCCACAGCGACCAGTGCGGCAATGATGTAGCGCGCGCCACTCATCCGGTATCCTCTCGGATTCGCGCCATCAGGGCACTCTGTCTGGCAAAGACCTCAGGATCGGCGAAATCTCTGGGAAAGGGTGGCGCCAGGCTTTCCACCTGATCCACCCTTCCCTGTTTGAGAATGTAGATGCGGTGACAGAGCCGTACCGCCTCGCCGGGGTCGTGTGTGACAAGAAGGATCGTCCTGCGTCCAAGGTGCCTCGCGACAAGCTCCTGCATGTCGAAACTCGTTCGTGCGTCAAGAGACGAAAAAGGTTCATCAAGAAGCACAACAGGCGTGTCCTCCATCAGTGTCCGCGCCAGCGCCGCACGCTGACGTTGACCACCGGAAAGCTGACCCGGCCTTTTTTCTGCGTGGTCACCAAGCCCTACATCTGCAATGACCTTTGTCAGTTTCTCGAGATTCGGCTTTTCTCCCCGCAATCTGCTCCCAAGACCGACATTGTCACATATTGTCGCCCAGGGCAGAAGCAGGTCACTCTGCGCCATGTAGGAAACCCGACCGGCAAGCGGGATGCCGTCGCTTGTCTCCAGCGTGCCATTGAAGTCCACATGGGTGTCCAACCCGGCAAGAAGTCGCAGCAATGTCGACTTGCCAACGCCTGACGGCCCCAGAAGACAGGTCCACTGCCCCGCACCAATGTGCATTTCCAGCCCGTCAAAGAGCATGGTTCCGTCGTGCCCGGCGCTGCCCCGGACGGTGATGGACGGAACCGATGCTGTCATCCGTGGAGCCCCATATCCCAAAAGTCGCGTTCAAGAGCTGTCGCAATCTCGAAATGACGGGTCAGCTGGGTCCACTTGCCGGTTTGCCGATAGTCGACACCAAGACGGTCCTGCACGGCTTTGTCGATCAGACTGCCCAGATCAACGCATAGCTGCTGATAATCGGGATGCGCATAGGTGTCGATCCAGTCCCTGTAGACTGGACTTGCGTGATCGGCCTTGAGTGTTACCCCGATCTCGCCATATCCCATGACACAGGGGGCGAGCGCGGCCATCAGGTCGAGAAAATCACCGGAAAAGCCGGCCTCGAGGACATAGCGTGTATAGGCGGTGTTCTGTGGCAGCTCCACCGTCTGCTCCAGCTCATTCGCGTCGATGCCCGCAGCGGAACAGACGCCGATATGAAGCTTCATTTCCTCATTGATCAGCGTGTGAACAAGGCTCGCAGCCATTTTCATTTCCCTAAGGTTCCCCGCCTTGACCACGGCAAGAGCCCAGGCGCGCGAAAAATGCACAAGGAAAACATAGTCCTGACGCAGATATCTCAGGAAGGCGTCGCGCGGCAGCGTCCCGTCACCAAGTCCAGCGACGAACTCATGCTTTGAATAAGCCGACCAGACCTCCGGGCACCCTTTCCGCCACTGCGCGAAAACATCACCATACCCCACTGTCATGGCGCGGACACATCGACAGCGATGCGAGAAATGGGAACCTGTTCGGGAATCAGTCCCGCATCAGCTAGA
>JAAZUU010000125.1 GCA_018624035.1 Rhodobiaceae bacterium
GAAGCCATGCGTCAAGTCAGGGCGCGAATTCCTGCTCCGCAAATGACCGGGAACCAGCCCATGTCCACCGCCAGTTGGATCGCGCTTGCACAGCTGAATTCCCATCTCGGCAATATCCCGGCCAATGTCGCACGCCTTCTCGAGGCGCGCCGTCAGGCCGCATCGCTTGACGCCGACATCATCGTCACTCCCGAGATGTATCTGTCCGGCTATCCTTGTGATGATCTCGTGCTGCGAAGCGACTTCATGGGTGAGGTGGCCGCCGGTCTGCAGACACTTGCCGACGCGACATCCGACGGTGGTCCTGCCATCATCATCGGCGCACCGCATATCGAGGACGGCATGATCACCAATTCGGTCTTCGTCCTTGATGACGGGGCCATTCAGGCGCGCCGTGACAAGGTGAATCTGCCGAATTACGGTGTCTTCGACGACAAGCGCAACTTTACCGCCGGCGAGATGCCGGGGCCGGCGATGGTGCGCGGGCGGCGGCTCGGCCTGCCGATCTGCGAGGATATCTGGACGCCGGACGTGGTCGAATGCCTTGCCGAATCAGGGGCCGAGATCATCATTTCGCTGAATGCCTCGCCCTTTGACCTGCTGAAGCCTGACAGCCGCATGGCGCATGCCGTCAGCCGGGCGCTGGAGGCAGAGTGCCCGTTCTTCTACGTTAACATGGTTGGCGGGCAGGACGAGCTTGTCTTTGATGGCGGGTCGTTCGCGCTTGGCGCCGACGGCAAGCTTGCCGCCCATCTGCCAAGCTTTTCCGAGGCCACTGTCACCATCCAGCTTGCCGAGGATTTCGGTGCGCTGTCGCTCAGCGGGCAGATCACGCCGCCGGATGAGGGGATGACGGCGCTCTATCGCGGCTTGACGCTGGGGCTTCGTGACTATGTCGACAAGAACGGCTTCCCCGGAGTCATTCTCGGCCTGTCTGGCGGGATCGATTCGGCGATCGTCGCCGTGCTGGCGGTCGATGCGCTTGGCCCGGAACGCGTCCATGCGGTGATGATGCCGTCACCCTATACCAGCCGGGAAAGTCTGGATGACGCGGCCGAGCTGGCGCGCCGCCTGGGTATCCGTCTTGACGAGATATCGATCGGGCCGGCGATGCAGGCGATGGACGGGATGCTGGAGGGCCAGTTCGCCGGCACCGGCCCGGATATCGCCGAGGAGAACATCCAGTCGCGCCTTCGCGGGATGATCCTGATGGGTATTTCCAACAAACATGGCCCGATGGTGCTCGCCACCGGCAACAAATCCGAATATGCGGCGGGATATTCGACCCTTTATGGCGACATGTGCGGCGGCTTCGCGCCGATCAAGGATGTGTGGAAGGTGCAGGTCTTCGATCTGTGCCGCTGGCGCAATGCCAACATGCCGCGCGGCGGTGCCGGGCCGGATGGCGAGGTGATGCCGGTGCGGATCATCGACAAACCACCCTCGGCCGAATTGCGGCCCGACCAGAAGGATACTGACTCGCTGCCGCCCTATGACAGGCTTGATGACATCATGCGCGCATTGTGCGAGGAGATGGTGGATATCGAGACCATCGTGGCGCGCGGACATGACCGCGAGGAGGTGGCGCGGGCCAGCCAGTTGCTGTTCCGGGCCGAATATAAGCGGTTCCAGGCGGCGCCGGGGCCGAAAATGACAGCCCTTGCCTTTGGCCGCGAGCGTCGGTTGCCGCTGACCTCCGGCTTCAATCCGCTGCAGGTATCCGGGAAGGATGAGTGAATGAGTAACGTGAAGGTTCGCTTCGCGCCAAGCCCGACAGGCAATCTGCATGTTGGCAATCTGCGCACCGCGCTGGTGAATTTCCTGTTCGCGCGCCGTCATGGCGGGCATTTCATGCTGCGGATCGATGATACCGACACGGACCGGTCGACGGCGGCTTTCGAGGAGTCGATCCGCGCCGATCTGGTGTGGATGGGCATGCAATGGGACAGCGAGGACCGGCAGTCGGCGCGGCTTGAGCGGTATGATGCGGCACTGCAACAGCTCGTCGCTGATGGCCGCGCCTATGCCTGCTATGAAACGCCGGAGGAGCTGGCGCTGAAGCGCAAGGCGCAATTGTCTGCCGGCCGGCCGCCGGTCTATGACCGCGCGGCGCTGAACCTCACCGATGAACGGAAAGCCGCCTTTGAGTCCGAGGGACGGCGTCCGCATTGGCGCTTCCTTCTGGACAATAGCGAGGTCGCCTGGACCGACATGGTGCGCGGCGATGTCAGCTATCACATGTCGAGCCTGTCGGACCCGGTGCTGTTCCGCGAGGATGGGCGTGTCATCTACACCATGGCATCGGTTGTCGATGATATCGACTACGCCATTACCCACATCATACGCGGCGAGGATCATGTCACCAATTCGGCGGCACAGATCCAGCTGTTTGAGGCACTTGGGGCCACCGCCCCAGTGATGGGACATGTCGCGCTTCTGGCCGGCGCCGATGGCGAGGGGCTGTCGAAACGTCTTGGCAGCCTGTCCATTGGCCAGCTTCGCGAGGACGGAACCGAGGCGGCCGCCCTTGCCAGCCTCCTCGCACGCATCGGCACCTCCGACCCGGTTGTTCCCTGCGCCGATATGACCACCATCATCGAGGGGTTTGACCTGTCGCGCTTTGGCCGCGCCACCGCCAAATTCGATCCGGCGGAGCTGGCGCAGGTCAATATGCGGGTGATCCAGCAGCTTGGTTTCGCCGCTGTCGCCGACCGGCTGGCGGCGCTTGATGTCGGCGGGGGCGAGGCATTCTGGCTTGCTGTTCGTGACAATCTTGAAGCGGTCAGCGAGGCAGAATATTGGTGGCAGGTCTGCACCGCGCCGCTGAAACCGGTGATCGAGGCGGCGGAAGTGACGGATGCCGCTGCCGAGCTTCTGCCCGCCGGCGATCTTGGCGATGTCTGGGGCGACTGGACAAAATCCGTCGGCGCGGCCACCGGCGCGCGCGGGCGCGGTCTGTTCATGCCCATCCGGTTGGCACTGACCGGCCAGGCGCGTGGTCCGGAAATTGCGCCGCTGCTGCCCTTTATCGGGCGGGAGCGCATTCTGGCGCGACTTCGCGGAGAGACGGGATGAGCGAACTGCGTCTCTACAACACCCTGGCCCGCAGCAAGGACGTCTTCACGCCGCTTGATCCGTCACATGTCCGGATCTATGCCTGCGGACCGACCGTTTATGACCGGATCCATATTGGCAACGCCAGGCCCATTGTCGTGTTTGATGTTCTGGTGCGGTTGCTGCGTCGCCAGTTCCCGCGCGTCACCTATGTCCGCAACATCACCGATGTCGATGACAAGATCATTACGCGGGCGGCGGAACGCGATATCGGCATCGACCGGCTTTGCGAAGATACGATCCGCTGTTTTCATGACGATATCGCCGCGCTTGGCGCGCTGCCGCCGGACCATGAGCCACGCGCCACGGAATTTGTTGGCGAAATGATCGCGATGATCGGGACCCTGATCGAAGGTGGTCACGCCTATGTCGCCCAGGATCACGTGCTGTTCAGCGTGGCGACGATGCCGGCCTATGGCGCGCTGTCGGGGCGCAGCATGGAGGACATGATTGCCGGCGCGCGTGTCGAGGTGGCCCCCTATAAGCGCGATGCCGCCGATTTCGTGCTGTGGAAGCCAAGCAGCGATGACCAGCCGGGATGGGACAACCCGTTCTCGGCGGTCAGGGGGCGGCCAGGATGGCATATCGAATGCTCCGCCATGGCACGGCATTATCTTGGCGAGACCTTTGACATACATGCTGGCGGCCTTGATCTCGTCTTCCCGCATCACGAGAATGAAATCGCCCAGTCCTGCTGCGCGCATGGCACCGATATCATGGCGAAATACTGGCTTCATAACGGCTATGTCACCATGGGTGACGAGAAGATGTCGAAATCGCTTGGCAACATGGTGCTGGCGCATGAGGCGATTGCCGAACATCGCGGAGAGACGGTGCGGACCGGCCTGCTGGCGGCGCATTATCGCGCGCCGGTGGCGCTGACCGGCACGGCGCTGGCCGAGGCGCGCAATGTCCTTGACCGGTTGTACCGGGCCGTCGGTGATGCCGGGGCCGCCGATGACGCGGTGGATCCGGCCTTCCTTGCGGCGCTCTTCGATGATCTGAACACGCCGGCGGCGATGGCGCGGCTACATGAGCTGGCAGGCGAGGCGAACCGGGGCAGCATGGATGCGGCGATGGCGCTGAAATCATCCGCCGGGCTGCTGGGACTGCTGGGACAGACAGGCGATGAATGGGCAAAGGGTGATCAGAGTGCTGACAGCTCTGATGATGCCGGGATCGAAGCCAGGATCGAGGCTCGCAATGCGGCCCGGGCGGCGCGTGATTTCGCCGCCGCCGACGCCATTCGCGATGAACTGGCGGCGCGTGGCATTCTTCTCGAGGATGGGCCGGACGGCACGGTCTGGCGGCGAAGCTAGCCTTTTGGCATCATTTTTGTTAAGTCCTAGGCGCAGTGAGGGGCCGTGCGGACGCCGCCCCGGGGGACAGGTGGATGAGCGATAACAGGATCTGGTTGTTTGACACGACGCTTCGCGACGGTGGTCAGACGCGCGGCGTCGATTTCTCGAAGGCCGACAAGATCGCCATTTCCGCGGCGCTGGACGAAATCGGCATCGACTATATAGAGGGCGGATGGCCCGGGGCCAATCCGACCGACGACGCCTTCTTCGCCAACCCGCCAAAAACCCGCACCGCGCGCATGGTCGCCTTTGGCATGACCCGCCGCGGGGGGCGCAGCACAGCCAATGATCCGGGCTTGAACGCGGTGATCGGGGCCGATGTTCCGGCCACCTGCCTGGTCGGCAAGACCTGGGATTTCCATGTCGAGACGGCGATCAACACCTCGCTTGAGGAGAATCTCGACATGATCCGGCAGTCGGTCGCGGCGGCGGCCGAGCGTGGCCGTGAATCGATGTTCGATTGCGAGCATTTCTTCGACGGATACAAGAACAATCCGGACTACGCGCTGGACTGTGTCCGGGCGGCGCATGAGGGCGGTGCGTCATGGGTGATCCTGTGCGACACCAATGGCGGGGCGCTGCCGAACGAGGTGTTCGAGATTGTCAGCACGGTGCATGAGGCGCTGCCTGATGTCCGTCTCGGAATTCACTGTCACAATGATGCCGGGGTGGCGGTGGCGAATTCGCTGGCGGCGATCCGCGCCGGCGCGCGTCAGGTCCAGGGCACCATCAACGGGCTTGGTGAGCGGTGTGGCAACGCTGACCTGATCACGCTGATTCCGACGCTGGTTCTGAAGCTCGGCTACGACACCGGCATCGCCGAGGAAAGCCTGCCGAAACTAATGGGCCTGTCGCGGATGCTTGATGAACGGCTGAACCGTGCGCCCTGGGCGCAGGCGCCCTATGTCGGTGAGGCGGCCTTCGCCCACAAGGGGGGGCTTCACGCCTCGGCGGCGCAGAAGGATCCGCGCACCTATGAACATGTTCCGCCTGAAAAGGTCGGAAATACAAGGCAGTACCTTGTCTCCGACCAGGCTGGCAAATCCAACATGATGGCGCGATTTGCAGAATTCGGCATCGAGATCGACAATGCCGACCCGCGGCTGGAAACGCTGATCCGTGTGGTCAAGGAGCGCGAATTCGAGGGCTGGGCATTTGATTCCGCCGAGGCGAGCTTTGAATTGCTGGCCCGCCGCACGCTTGGCGAGGTGCCGGACTATTTCAATATCGGCAGGTTCCGGGTCATGGATGAACGCCGGTTCAACGCTCGTGGCCAGCTTGTTGTCGAATCCGAGGCCACCGCCACCATCACCGTCGGCAATGTCATCTATCACGAGGTGGCGCTTGGCAACGGGCCGGTGAATGCCGTCGATACGGCGCTTCGCAAGGCGCTGTCGACGGCCTATCCCTCGCTTGAGGATGTCGAGCTTGTCGATTACAAGGTGCGGATCCTCGATGCGCGCGAAGAGCAGGCGGGCACCGGTGCCGTGACCCGCGTGATGATCGAGTTCCGGACACCGGACGGGGTGATCTGGCGGACCGTCGGCGTGTCGACGAACATCATCGACGCGTCGGTCGTGGCGCTTGGTGACGGCATGATGTGGAAGCTGCAGCGCGACGGGATCGCCGGTCCCGCCACCGCCGCCTGACGCATGACCCTCACCCCGCCGCCCGTTATCATCCTTGTCCGTCCCCAGCTCGGCGAGAATATCGGTGCGGCGGCCCGTGCGATGATGAATTGCGGGCTGACCGACCTGCGGCTGGTCGCGCCGCGCGACGGCTGGCCGAACAAGGTGGCGCTGCCGATGGCCGCCGGTGGCGCGTCGATCATCGAGGCCGCTACCGTCCATGCCAGCATTGCCGAGGCCGCGCATGACCTGACATTCCTTGCCGCCCTGTCGGCGCGTCGCCGCGACATGCCGGTGCACACAAGCGATCCCCGCGGCGTGACCGCCGATCTTCTGCGACATGGCGGCAAGGCTGGTCTGATGTTTGGACCCGAGGCATCCGGGCTGGACAATGAGGATGTGGTGCGGGCCGACTGTCTTGTCACCGCCGATCTGAATCCGGACTACCCGTCGCTGAATCTTGCCCAGGCGGTGCTGTTGATGGCGTGGGAGTGGCGCGCTGCGGCCATTGCCAATGCCAATGGACATGCCGGCAGCGGGACCGGACGTCGTGCCGAGGCAGATGAGGCAGCGGATGACATGGCGACCATTCTGGAACGGGACAGGTTCCATGAACGGCTCGAGGCCGAGCTGGACAGCGGCGGATTCTTCATCTCGCCGGAAATGGCGCCGGCGGTGAAACGCAATCTGCGGGCGCTGTTCGGCCGGGCGCGTCCGACAAGCCAGGAAATAAGCACGCTTCACGGCGTCATCCAGGCGCTGACCAAGAAGCGCGACCGGTCGAAACCCGGTTGACAGGAAATCAGGTTGACAGACGGGCCTGTGATGCCTAGTTTTCCGCCATTCCCGGGAACGTGGATTGCACCAGCGGGGTGCGATGCCGGTTCGGCGGAAACGCCGCGACCCTACCGGGCCACACACGGATGCGCCACACGCGCCTCCGCAGACATATGAGGAGCCACCTATGGCCAAGTCTGATCACAAGCGGCACTCCGCCAAACACAAGATTGACCGCCGTCTGGGAGTCAATCTCTGGGGCCGCCCGAAATCCCCCGTAAACAGCCGCGAATATGGCCCCGGCCAGCATGGCCAGCGCCGCAAGAAGCCGACCGATTTCGGCGTGCAGTTGATGGCCAAGCAGAAGCTGAAGGGCTATTACGGCAATATCGGCGAAAAGCAGTTCAAGAAATACTACAAGAAGGCGGCCAGCGCGAAAGGCGATACCGGCCAGAATCTGGTCGGTATCCTCGAGACGCGCCTTGATGCGGTGCTGTACCGTTCGAAGATGGTCCCGACCGTCTTTGCGGCGCGCCAGGTGATCAACCATGGCCACGTCCTGCTGAATGGCAAGCGGTGCAACATCTCGTCGGTGCTGCTTCGTCCGGGCGACGAAATCGCGCTGAAGGACAAGGCCAAGAACATCCCGGCCGTTCTCGAGGCCATCGCCTCGGTAGAGCGTGACGTTCCCGAATATGTCGAGGTCGATCACAACAAGTTCACC
>JAAZUU010000126.1 GCA_018624035.1 Rhodobiaceae bacterium
ACGCCGTCGCCATGCCGGTGGTGAGGGGGTATTCCTGTTCATGGGGATAAGATGGGCCTATTCATGGGGATGAGATGGGAAGAGGGGGGGCTGTTGTAAAGTCTTGCCCATCATGCCCTTGCCATCATGCCCTTGCCATCATGCCCTTGCCCATCATGCCGTCACTTTGGCAGGATACCGCGCATGACCGACCTCTCCGGAACAACCCTGCCGCGGATCAAGGCGGCGCTCGACGCCTCCGGCCTCGCCTATGAGGTGTGGCCCTGTGATGACCGGCTTGCCGATACGGCGGCCTTCTGCGCGCATTACAACGTGCCGCCGTCCCATTCGGTGAACGCCATTCTCGTGCGGTCAAAGACGGACCCGGCGCGGATGGCGTTGTGCATGGTGCCGGCAACGCACCGGCTCGATGTCAACAGGACGGTGCGCAAACGGCTTGGTGCGAAGAAGGCCTCCTTCGCCCCGCCGGAGGACACGCGGGCCCTGACCGGCATGGAGATCGGCGGGGTCACGCCGATCGGGCTGCCGCCCGGCCTGCCGGTCTGGGTCGAGGCCAGCGTGATGGCGCTCGACTATATCATTCTTGGCGGCGGCAACCGAACCTCGAAGCTCAGGATCTCCCCGGAAATCTTCACGCATCTTCACAATTGCGAGATAATCACCGGTCTTGCCAGTCCGGGCTGAAAAATCCGTCTCTTCCGCCTGCCGCCGGCTTGACTGGATATGTAAATACCCCCGCAATTGAAGTGTATCAGCAGCCCTCGGTGGCGGCGTGTTTCGTGATCAGGGGCTCAGGACGTGTGGCCCTTGCAGCTCCGACCGGATGGTCGGCAGAGGCCGGGGCCGCCAGGGGAGAGACAAATGCACAAACAACTGCTTTCGGTGGCCTTGGCGGCCACCATGACATTGGCTGTCACCTCGGCGCATGCCGAGAAATGGGACATGCCGATGGCCTATGCGGCGACAAACTTCCATTCCGAGATGGGAGTCTTCTTCGCCGACAAGGTGCGTGACTACACCGGCGGCAAGATCGACATCACCGTTCATCCGGGCGGATCGCTCTTCAAGGGTGGCGAGATCAAGCGCGCTGTCCAGACCGGACAGGCCCCGATTGGCGAGCGTTTCATGTCGGCGCATGCCAATGAGGCACCGCTTCTCGGCTGGGACAATCTGCCCTTTCTTGCCACGACCTACGAGGACAACAGCAAGCTGTGGGCCGCCGCAAGGGACAAGGTCAACGCCCAGCTCGACAGTCTGAATCTGGTCGCGCTCTATACCTGCCCGTGGCCCGGCCAGGGTTTCTACTTCAAGAAGGAAGTCGCCTCATCGGCTGACACGCAGGGTGTGAAGTTCCGGTCCTACAACGCGGCCACCGCCACCTTCGCCAGGGAACTCGGCATGACACCCGTCCAGATCGAGGCTGCCGAGCTGTCACAGGCGCTGGCGACAGGCGTGGCGGAATCCTTCATTTCGTCCGGGTCGACCGGCTATGACCGCAAGGTGTGGGAGCATCTGACCCATTATTACAAGGTCAATGCCTGGCTGCCGCGCAATTATGTGATCATCAACAAGGGCGTCTGGAACGGCCTTGACGGTGACACCCGCGCCGCGCTGCAGAAGGCCGCCGACGAGACCGGTGCTGCCTGCGCCGCGAAATCGGCCGAGCTTGCCAGCTGGTATTTCGAGCAGCTCGAGGCCAACGGCATGAAGGTCGAGGATGCCGGCCCGACCTTCCTGAAAGAGCTTCAGGCGATCGGCGCGAAGATGCAGGCCGACTGGCTGGCATCGGTCGGCGCGGATGGCCAGGCCATCATCGACGCCTACAAGGCCATGTAGCTCGATCAGAATCCGCAGCCCCCCCGCATTTGCGGGGGAGTCGTTTCATCTTGGCGAAAGTTCTTCTGAAGAATGTCGGACTGGTCCCCGATCCTGGGTCTGCCCCTGTGGGTATGGCTCTTTGTCATGCCAACAGCCTTCGCGGTCCTGACGCGGGTGATGCGGAGCCGCATGCGCCCGGCATTGCAACATGTGTGGCGGTTGCTGGACCGGGTCTATCTTGCCTCGGGCGTGATGGCCGCGATCTTCATGATGACGATCCTGATCCTGATCGTCCTGCAGATGGCCGCCCGCTGGAGCGGCATCACTTTTGAAGGCTCGACCGAGTTCGCCGGCTACGCGATGGCGGCGACAAGCTTTTTCGCGCTGGCGCACGCCTTTGGCCGGGGCGCGCATATCCGGGTGTCGATCCTTCTCAATCTTAACAGGTTCACGCGTATGTGGCTCGACGCGGCGGCGATGCTGATCGCGGCGGTGATCGCGACCTATTTCGCCCACTATGCGGTGAAGACGAATTTCCTGTCGGAAATGCTGAATGACCGGACGCAGGGCCAGGACCAGATCCCGGAATGGTTCGTTACCTTCCTGTCGATGTTCGCCACCGCGCCCGACGGGTGGGCGGCGCTGTGGCGGGACAGCGGCGGCGACTGGATCTACACCCCGGTATGGGTGCCGCAGATTCCGATGTCGATCGGCACCATTTTGCTGGCGGTGGCCTTGTGGGACCATCTTGTCAGGCTGCTGGTGACGGATGAATCCGCCATCACATCGGAGATCGTCGAATGAGCGAACTTTACGCCACCGGTATTTTCCTGTTCGCGATGTTCGCGCTTCTCGGCGGCTCGGTCTGGGTTGGGCTGGCACTGGTCGGGGTGGCCTTTATCGGTATGGAACTGTTCACCTCGCGGCCGGCCGGCGACGCGATGATCACCACCTTCTGGACCGGCGCGTCGAGCTGGACACTGACGGCGCTGCCTCTGTTCATCTGGATGGGGGAAATCCTGTATCGAACGCGCCTGTCCGAGGATATGTTCCGCGGTCTGGCGCCATGGATGCGCTGGCTCCCCGGCGGGCTGCTCCACACCAATATCGCCGGCTGCACAATCTTCGCGGCGGTCTCCGGATCGTCGGCGGCGACGCTGACAACGGTTGGCAAGATGTCGATTCCGGAACTCCGCCAGCGTGGCTATCCCGAATATATGATCATCGGCACGCTTGCCGGCGCGGCGACGCTTGGCCTGATGATCCCGCCCTCACTGACGCTGATCGTCTATGGTGTGACAATCAATGAATCGATCACCAAGCTGTTTCTTGCCGGGGTTATCCCGGGACTGGTGCTGGCCGGGCTGTTCATGGCCTATATCATCGCCTGGCACTATGTCCGGCCAGCCGAAAGGCCAAGTCCCGAGCCGTCGATGACAGTCTCGCGCATGCTGTATGACAGCCGCTTCCTGCTGCCTGTCATGGGGCTTGTCTTCATCGTCATCGGATCGATGTATTTCGGCTGGGCGACGGCGACCGAGGCGGCGGCCGTCGGGGTGCTTGGCGCGCTGTCACTGGCGGCGCTGCAACGCTCGTTGACGCTTGAGACCTTTGTCACCAGCCTGATGGGCGCGACCCGCACCTCGGCGATGATCGCGCTGATCCTGATGGGGGCATCCTTCCTGTCGCTGTCGATGGGCTTTACCGGCCTGCCACGGGCGCTGGCGGGCTGGATCGACGGCATGAACCTGTCACCGATCGTGCTGATCGCGGCGCTGACCATCTTCTATATCATTCTCGGCATGTTCCTTGACGGCATTTCCTCGGTGGTGCTGACGATGGCCATTGTCGAGCCGATGATCCGGCAGGCCGGGATTGATGTGATCTGGTTCGGCGTGTTCGTTGTGGTTGTCGTCGAGATGGCGCAGGTGACGCCACCCATCGGGTTCAACCTTTTTGTCCTGCAGGGCATGACAAAGCACGAGATTTCCTATATCGCGCGAACGGCGATACCGATGGTGTTGCTGATGATCCTGATGGTTGTGATCCTCGTCATCTGGCCGGAGCTGGCCACCTGGCTTCCCGAGAACACCCGTCAGGGTCCACGCGTCTGACCGGCGCGGGCGGTTTCGGGATGCCGACCCTCAGCCTTCTGCAGCTTGATACCGGGTTTCCCCGCATTGCCGGCGATGTCGGCAGCCCGGAGACCTGGCGCGGGCGGCTGGAGCCGCATGTGATGGCCGGCCTGTCGGTCCGCAAGGTGATCGCCGCGACGCCGCGCGAAAGCGACGTTGCCGGCATCGAGTCGGTTCTGGCGGGTGCGCGCGGGGATGTGATCACCACCTCATGCGGCTTCCTCGGGATCTGGCAGGACCGGCTTGCCGGTGCCGCACCGGCGCCGTTCATCGCCTCGTCGCTGGTCAGTCTGCCGGAACTGATGGACCGGTATGGTCCAGATGAGCTGGCGATCCTCACCTTCGATGCCGCAACATTGATGGCGCCGGCCTTCGGGCGGATGCTGAACGGCTTCGCCGGACCGGTCATCGGTCTGCCGGCGACATCGCATCTGAAACAGGTGATCGCGGATGACCTGCCGCAACTTGACCGGAATCGCGCCGAGGCGGAAATCATCGATCTGGTTGCCGGCCTTATGGCGCAAAGACCGGTGCGGATGCTGGTCCTGGAATGCACAAATTTACCTCCCTACAAGGCGGCATTGAAAAAAAGGTTCGATATCGAGATTTTCGATGTGCTGACACGAATCCATTTGGTGAATCCTGATATCGTCAACCCGGCATTTCTTTAGGAATCAGCCCGGTTTCTGAGCGATATATCCATGAGCGATATATCCATGAGCGATATATCCATGAGTGATATATCCGTGAGTGATATTTCTTGTCGGGCGCATCAATTGTCGGAGCAGGGGAGGCCGGAATGACCGACAAAACCAGCCGGAGCGCTGCTGAGCAGTCTGCAAGGGAACAATCCACCGGAGGCGCGTCCGTCACCGGTACACCGGCCTATGCCGCGGCGCGCACTGTTGATTTCAGCGAAATCCCGGTGATCGACCTGTCGGCGATGGCCACGCCGGAGGGTGAGGCAAAGGTTGCCGAGACGCTTGTCAGAACCGCGTCGGAGATCGGGTTCTTCTATGTTTCGGGGCATGGGATTCCGCCGGAACTGTCGGCCCGGGCGATGGCGGCAAGCCGCGCGTTCTTCGCGCTTGACGAGGCGGCGAAGAGCGACATCACCATTGACAGCCACCAGCGCGGCTGGATGGCGCAGGGACTGGCCAATCTTGAGGGGGCGGCAACGCATGACGCCAAGGAGGTATTTTTCTGGGGCCGCGAGGTGGCACCGGATGATCCGGACGTGCTGGCCGGGCTGCCGCTTGTCCATCCGAACCAGTGGCCGGACCGTACGGCGCCATTCCTTCGCGAGGGGATCCTTCCCTATTACGAGGCGGTGATGGCGCTCGGGCTGCGGATCCTGACCTGTCTGGCCCGCGGGCTTGGTGCCGATCCGGATATTTTCGTGCGCGCCTATGACCGGCCGCTTGGCCGCGGGCAGCTTGTCTATTATCTGGCGCTTGGCGAGGCCGATGTCGCCGCGCAGCGCTTCGGTGCTGCCGAACACAGTGATTTCGGCGTGCTGACGATCCTGCGGCAGGACAATCTCGGGGGCCTGCAGGTGCGCAACCGGTCCGATGAATGGATCGAGGCGATGCCGATCGAGGATACGTTTGTCTGCAATATCGGCGACCTTCTCGAACGCTGGACGAATGGCCGTCTGGTGTCGACGCCGCACCGGGTGCTGAACCGGTCCGGCAAGTCACGCTTTTCGATCCCCATCTTCTGTGACCCGTCGAGCGACGCCATGGTCGATCCACGCCACTTTGATCCCGAGGCGGACATCAATATTCTTCCGCCAATCGCCGCCGGGGCGTATATTGCGTCGAAGAACCGGCGGAACTTCAGCCATTACGAGACTGAAAAGGTTTGAGGCAAGGGAAGACCTCCGGTGTCCAGAGACTGGGATCAAGGAGAGTGACCGTGCCAGAAAAACTTCCCACGACCGTCATCGGGTCTTTTCCCAAGCCCGATTATCTGCCGATCCGTGACTGGTTTGATTCGGCCCGTGACCGCGGCACGATGAACGCGCCGGAGGTCACACAGGGCTATTCGGCCTACAGCATGTCCGAACGTGACGAGGCGCTGTTCGTGCGGGCCGCCGAGGAGGTGATCGGACTGCAGGTCGATGCCGGTATCGATGTGCCGACAGACGGCGAAGTGCGGCGCGAGAACTATATCCACTACCATTGCCGGCATGTCACCGGTTTCGATTTCGCGAATCTGGAACACCGGGTGTTGCGCGATGGCGCCTATGAGACCGACCTGCCGGCCATCAGGGGGGATGTCAGCCACGATGCCGCGCCCTACAGTCCGCATGATTTCAAGGCAAGCCAGTCGGTCAGCCGGAAACCTGTCAAATTCACCCTGCCCGGGCCGCTGACGATCATGGACACCACCGCCGACTGCCATTATCACGACCGGCCGCGTCTGGCGCGCGATCTGGCGGCGACAGTCAACCGGGAAATACTGGCGCTGGTCGATGCCGGGTGCCGGTTCATCCAGCTCGATGAGCCGCTGTTCGCACGGCAGGTCGAGGATGCGATGGCATTCGGGCTTGAGGGGATCGAGCGGTGCTTCCACAAGGTGCCGTCGCACGTCACCCGCGCGGTGCATATCTGCTGCGGCTACCCGGATCATCTTGATGATGAGGATTACAAGAAGGCCGACCCGTCAAGCTATCACCGGCTTGCCAGCGAGATGGATGGTCTTGCCTTCGATCAGGTGTCGATCGAGGATGCGCATTGCTGCAATGATCTGGGGCTTCTGGACCTGTTTGCCAGCAAGCAGGTGATCTTCGGGTCGGTTGCCGTGGCCCGCAGCCGCATCGAGAGCGTCGAGGAGGTCATGACCCGCCTTCGTCAGGCGCTGGAGCATATCGACCGTGACAGGCTGGTGGTGGCGCCTGATTGCGGGCTTGGCATGCTGACCCGCGATCTTGCTGTCGCCAAGCTGAAGGTGATGTGCGCCGCCGCCGCCGAGGTGTGAGTCGCGATAGCTCATCATACCAGTGCCCGCCGATCTGTGTGTTCCGCCGACGGGCACTGACTGTGTTCGTTGAATGCGGCCAGTGTCAGGCCGAGGTCTTCCAGGGGCCGAAATCCTTGCCGGCATCGGCAAATTCATAGCCGATCAGCGGTTCGTCACCGACTACCCAGCCATCATGACCCGGCGCGAAGTAATAGGCATCACCGGCCTCGGCGAGAATTTCGGTGCCATCGTCATGAACGCACATCATCTTGCCCTGCAGGATCACGCCGACATGACCGGCCTGACAGCTGTCACCGCCAACCACGGGCTTGATGCATTCCGACCATTTCCAGCCCGGCTGCAACTCCAGCCTGGTCACGTTCACATTGCCAAGCTTCACGACTTCGGCATGTGTCTTTTCGGGTGATTTCACTTCATCCGCGTCACTGAAGGATTTCTTGAACAGGTTTGGCATGTTGATTTCCCTTTTCTGATTTGACGTTCTTCTGACTTGATGTTCAGGTGAATGTTGAAGGCACTTATAAACCAAACGCTAACATTTATGAGATGGCTGTGCATGCCTGTTATCCAGCCGCGTGGGCGTGATATC
>JAAZUU010000037.1 GCA_018624035.1 Rhodobiaceae bacterium
CCGGCTGATGGCGAGGTGTTCACACCGCGGACACTTGGCGCCATCGGGGCGCTGACCGAGGAGTTGTGGAATCTTCCCTATGTGCGGCTGGTGAATTCGATCACGCGTTTTCAGAACACCTATGCCGATGGCGACATGATGGTGGTTGAGGATCTGGTTCCCGACCCGCAGACCGTGACCGCCGAGGACGCCGCCAGGGCACGCGCCACCGCCCTTGACCGGATCGAGATCGTCAACAGCCTGATCAGCGCCGATGCCGACGCCACCGCCATTTCGGTGATCTTCCGTCTTCCCGGCGTCGACCTGGTCTCGGAAATCCCGGACATCAACGCCGAGGCCGTACCGCTTCTTGCGCGCTATCGCACCGAATATCCCGATATCGAATTCAAGGCCAGCGGGTCGGTCGCCATCAGCCAGGCCTTCGCCACCGCAAGCCAGAAGGATGGCGAGACGCTGACCCCGGCGATGCTCGTCGCGATGCTGCTGGTGGTCGGAATTCTGCTTCGCACGGTCACCGGATCGCTGCTGATCCTGGTCCTGGCGTCGCTGTCGGCGCTGGCATCGCTTGGCGCGTTGGGATGGACCCGCATCCCGATCAATTCGGCCACCGCCGTGGCACCGCTGATGGTCATCACGTTGGCGGTGGCAAGCAGCGTTCATGTCCTGTCATCAATCCGCCAGACGATGCAGCAGACGGCAGACCGTACCGAGTGGGCGCGCCGCGCGTTGGCGGACCACGGTCTTGGCATTACCATTGCCATCTTCACCACGGCGATCGGATTCCTGTCACTCAATTTCTCGATTTCGCCGCCCTTCCAGCAGCTTGGCAACATGGTGGCCGCCGGCATGATCGGTGTCTGGCTCTTCACCATCTTCCTGTTGCCGGGCCTGATCTGCTGGCTTCCCATCAGGCAGATCAACAGGGCCGCCTCGGTCGACCGCTTCATGACCTGGCTTGGCGAGTTCGTGATCCGGCACCAGCGCCGCCTGCTGCTTGGCATCCCGGTGATCATCATCGGCTTCGCTGCAGGCATCTCGCAGATCAAGCTGGAGGACGACTTCCTGCGCTATTTCGACGAGCGGTTCGAGACGCGCAAGGCGACCGACCTGTATGAAACCAATCTTGGCGGTTTGAATGTGCTGGAATATTCAGTCGATACCGGCGCTGAAAGCGGCATCAATTCGGTTGCCTATCTTGAATCGCTCGACTCCTTTGCCGACTTCCTTCGGGAGCAGCCGGAAATCAGCCATATCCGCATTCTCAGCGATACCATCAAGCGCCTGAACATGAACATGAACGGTGATGATCCGGCTTTCTATCATATCCCGCAGACCGACGAGGAAGCCTCGCAATATCTGTTCCTGTACGAGCTGTCGCTTGGCTATGGCATGGATCTGACCGACCAGATCAATGTCGACCGATCGTCAACCCGCGTATCGGCCTTCGTGCCCTTTGCCACGACATCCCAGCTGCTGGCGCTTGATAACCGGATTCAGGGCTGGTTTGCCGCCAATGCGCCGGAGCTGGCAAGCCCGGTCACCGGCCAGACGCATGTCTATACGATGATCTCGGCGCGTGACGTGCCGTCGATGCTGAAGGGAACGACGCTGGCGCTTGTCTTCATCTCCTTCGTGATCTTCCTTGTTCTTCGCAACCTGAAACTTGGCCTTGTCTCGCTGGTGCCGAACCTTGTGCCGGCGGCGATGGGATTTGGGTTGTGGGGATATATGGTCGGCAACGTGACGCTGGCGGTGTCGATCGTCGTTGCGATGACGCTTGGCATCGTCGTTGATGACACGGTGCATTTCATACTGAAATACGCCAATGCCCGCAAACGCGGGGACAGCGCCGAGGATTCGGTCCGCTATGCCTTCAAGTCGGTTGGCATGGCACTGACCGTGACATCGCTCGGGCTCGTCATCGGCTTTGCCATCCTCGGCCAGTCCGGCTTTGCCGTGAACCGTGACATGGCGCGACTCACCGCCATCACGCTCAGCTTTGCGCTGTTCGTCGATTTCCTCTTCCTTCCACCGCTGCTGATCTTTCTCGACAGGATGAAATTCATGAAACCCTCCTCCTCAACCACGGCCGCGCTGGCCGTTATGGCGGGGCTTGCCGTGGGGCTGGCCCTGCTGACACCCTCCGGCAGTGCCAACGCCTCGGCGGAAAAGGGACTTGCCATCGCCACCGAAGTCGATAACCGCGACCGCGGCTGGGGCGACGTCACCGTCGAGGGCGAGATGGTGCTGAAGAACAAGGCCGGCAATGAGTCCGTCCGCAAATTCCGCAGCACCATCCTCGAGGCGGCGAACACCGCCGAGGGCGACCGCTCGATCATCACCTTCTCGAAGCCGCGTGACGTGCGCGGCACGGCGCTGCTGACGCATTCGAAGATCGAGCCCGAGGATGATTCACAATGGATTTTCCTGCCCGCCATCAAGCGGGTGAAACGGATCTCATCGTCGAACCGGACCGGCAAGTTCGTGTCCTCGGAATTCTCCTACGAGGATCTGGGCTCAGAAGAGGTTGCCGACAATGATCATATCTGGCTTGAGGACGCCGCCTGCGCGCATGACGCGGCATTGACCTGCGCCGCCGTGGAAAGTCGTCCGAAAAACAAGAAATCCGGCTATTCAAAGCGCGTCTCCTTCATCGACCTGGCGGAATACAGGGTTCAGCGGATCGATTTCTACAACCGCCGCGGCGATCTCGAGAAAACCCTCGAATTTCAGGATTACCGCCAATATGAGGGGGCGTTCTGGCGTGCGCATGTGATGGTGATGCAGAACCACCAGACCGGCAAATCGACACGGCTGTCCTGGGGTGACTACAATTTCCGGCAAGGCCTGACCGAGCGTGACTTCACCCCGCAGGGACTTCCCAAGGCGGGCCGATGACGACAGGCAATCCTGCCGCACGAATCATCGCCGCATCACTGTCAGCGTTTCTTGCCGGGGTGGCATGGCTTCCGGCAAGCGCCGAGACGGGCATCAGCCAGCTTGAGGTCGAACAGCGCGGCGAGGTCACCATCGAGGCAAGCTGGTATCCCCGCCAGGCCCAATATGCCGGACAGGCGGACAGCTTCCTGCATCTCGAGGCACGGCCCGAAATCCTTGTCTATGGCGACCATGCCGAGGCGCAGTTCCAGCCGCGCATCAGCGGTGGTACAGGTGGCGGCGGACAGCTTGATGTCCGCGAGGCGCATATCAGCGGCCGGCGTGGCGAGATCGATTATCTTGTCGGCAGTACCGTTCTGTTCTGGGGCAAGGTTGAAAGCTACAACCCGGTGGATATCGTCAACGCCCTTGATTACAGCCGCGGTCTGTTGCGCAGCGAGAAACGCGGCGCGCCGATGGTCAGGCTGTCATGGCCGGCCGGCCCCGGCCAGATCGACCTGCTTGCCATCGATTTTGTCGAGAATGTCTATCCCGACCGGGCGCTTCGTGAACGCCCGGCGCCCCGTGTGAATGACAACACCGCCGGTTTCAGCGGCGGTGCCAGCCGTGACGACATCGCCGCCGCGGCGCGATGGTCCGGCTATTTCGGTGATATCGACCTTGGTGTCAGCTGGTTTCGCGGCACCGGCCACGCGCCGCGCCTGCTGCCACAGGCCGACGGCACCCTGAATCCGGATTACAGCCGCGTCACGCAGCTTGGCCTTGATATCCAGTCACTGCATGGAGACACCGCGGTGAAGGCCGAACTGATCCGGCGTCGTGGCCAGTATGACAGGCTTGGCAGCGCCGACAGCTATGCCGCCGGGGTGGTTGGCATCGAACATAATCTCTATGATCTTGCCGAAAGCGGGCGCGACCTCGTGCTGATCGCGGAATATGCGCGGGACGAGCGGCGCGCAAGATCGCATAGCGGATTCCAGAATGATCTGATTCTGGGTGGGCGCTGGCTGTGGAACGATGTCGAGGATACCGAAATCCTGACCCTGCTTGCCCGTGATCTCGACAATGCGGCGCAGACACTCACCATGACGGCGAACCGGCGGATTACCGACGCGTTGAGTTTCGAGGCGACCGCAAGATGGCCGGAGCGTCTGGCGCGAGATCCGAACAGCGCGGCGCTTGCCCGCGACGCCGCCATCATCGCCAGCCTCACCTACAGCTTCTGACCAACAGCTTCTGAGCTACAGCTTCCGACTTTCGGTGGGCATCAGCCCGGCATCGACAAGGTCGAACATGTCGGGATGCGGAATCCCGTCACCACCCTCTTCAGGGCGGAATTGGTGATGGCTGTCCCGCCCGGCGAGAAGTCGTGACAGGATGGCCGGCACCTGGCGCACGATATCATCCGCCACCAGGCCGGGACCGAATCTGATGCCGGCCTCGGCATGAACCCAGACAGCGGCGCAGCAGGCCTCGAAAGGTGGCATGCGCTGGGCCAGCAGACCGGCAATCAGACCGGCCAGCACATCACCGGTGCCAGCCGTCGCCAGATAGGCGCTGCTGCGGCTGTTGACGACCAGCCTGCCATCAGGCGCCGCGATGATCGTCTCCCGCCCCTTCAGAACGACAAGCGACGCTGTCAGCCGCGCCGCCGCAAGGGCGCGGGTCTCGACCCCGCCGCCAAGGTCGGGAAATGCCCGGTCGAATTCACCCTGATGCGGGGTGATGATCCGCCGCCTGTCGGTTGGTGCGCGATGGCGCATGACCGCCCCGATGGCCCCGGCGTCAAGCACCTGATGGCAACCTGATGATCTGGCAAGGATCCGTTCCAGCGGCTGGCGGTCGGCCCCGCCACACCCGGCAAGGACCACCGACACGCGTTTCGGCCGGTGCAGGACGCCATCCCAGACCATGACCTGCGGCGGCAGTGACGCGCGATAGACATCGGCGCGCCGCGTCGCCACGACGCTGACAAGGCCGGCCCCGATCCGTGAACAGGCGCTCGCCGCCAGCCTTGTGGCGCCGGTCAGGTCGGGTGCCCCGAGGACAAGCACATGGCCACGCGCATATTTGTCGGCATCCGGTGACGGTGTCGGCAGGACATCACGCCATAGCGGCGGCCGATTGACCTGTAATGACATCAGTTTCGGCATCGGATCGCACCCCCCGCCATGACAGGAGGCAGGGTCATGTCGCGGCCTCGGTGACAGTTTTGTCGGGCTTCTTGTCGCTGATCTTGCCAGTTGTCTTGCCAGTCGCCTTGCCGGTGATCCTGATCGGATGCGACTTCGTCACGACATCGGCCGGCTTTGCAATCGTGACGGTCAGCACGCCATTGTCGAACGCAGCGTCGACACCGTCGCGATTGATCTTGAACGCCAGCGGGATCGCGCGGGTGAAACTGCCAAAGGCGCGCTCGACAATCTGCAGATTCTGTTCCTCGCGATCATATTCGGCCTTCTTTTCGCCCCTGATCACCAGCGTGCTGCCGGTGACCTGAATGTCCAGATCATCGACATCGACACCCGGCAGTTCGGCCACCACCTCCACCGCCTCGTCGGATTCGACGACATCCACCGACGGGTAAAGTGCGAATTCCCCCCGATTCGCGTCACCATGGCGTGAAAACACCGGAAAACCGATATGATCGAAATCTCTGAAGACACTGTCGATATCACGTTTCAGAGAGCGGAACAGCCTGCCGTCATCGGCACGCGGCCCGAATAATGTTGGAAAATAGGATTTTGCCATAAGAGGCCTCCTTTCAGATCGCAATGTGAGTGAAGGGGCACAGCTTTGCGCCCTGTCGGTTAAATGCCATATGATCTGCACAAGCGACTTGACCGAGATCAAAATCCAGGCGCGTGGGAGGCATTTCAGCCGGCTCTTTCCGGCCGGCAGCCACCGTTGGATGTTGAAAATGACGGAATCGACGAACACGCTGTCAGCTGTCTGGCAGAAACTTCGCAAGGTGCAGCCCTTCGCGGACCTTTCGGATGACCAGTTTCAGAATGTCCTTGGCGGCGGTACGATCAGGACATGTCCGGACGGCCATATACTGGTCCATCAAGGCGATGCGCCAAGCCACATGTTCTTTGTCCTCGAGGGCCAGCTGCGCACCCTGCTGACGAATGAGGATGGCCGCGAGGTGACGTTGCGCCTGCTCGACCCCGGGGTCGGCTGCATGGGGACGGTGCTGTTCATGGGCGGCCTGTCGCCGATGACGGTCGAGACAGTGGGTGAGGTGCGTATTTTCAAGCTTGCGGGGCATTTCGTGAAGAATCTGGTGCTTGAACACCCGCCTTTCGCTACAAGCATGCTTGGCATGATCGCTGCCAATTACCGCGGCGCCATCCAGCAGATCGACACCGTCACCCTGCGCACACCATTACAGCGTATCGGCCATTACCTTCTCGTCGAGCATATCCTGAGCGGGTCGGACAATCTGATGTTCGAACTGCGATTCAAGAAATCGCTGATCGCCAGCCATCTTGGCATGACGCCGGAAACGCTCTCACGCGCCTTGCGGAAAATACGGCAATACGGGATCACCATCGATGGCCAGACCGTGCGTTTGAAAGACGCCTTCGTGCTGTGCCACTTCTGCGACCTGAACACCAAGGAATCCTGCCCGTTCAGGGACAATCCGGATTGTCCGTTCTGCGATATCTAGCGCTTCTTGCCACCGCGCGGTTCATCTCGCCTGTAATTGACCCCGGTCAATTACGATCATGGTTATCGTCGCGCAGACTGCTGGCCTGTGGTGGCAATGCGTCAAAGGAGACAGACAATGCGACTTGCGGTGCTCATGTCAGCAAAATCGGGCTATGCGGAAGGCCAGGTGATATCCGCCTGCCGTGTGGCAAACGCATTCGACCTGCCCCTTGCGGGGATCGCGACAAGCGAGGATTCGCTGCAATATTACACCGTTGGTGCCGGCGCCTATGCCGCCGCCGCCAGCCAGTCGATCACCCTCATCGAAAAGGAGCTTGAAGAGCTTTCGGAGAAGTTCAGACAGACCTGCATCGACTCGCAGGTGGCTCATGAATGGCTCGGATTCCATGGCTTCATGCGGGTCGAATGGCCAACCCTGTCACCCTATTTCGGCCTCGCCATCGTCGCGCCGCCGCTTTCGGCACCGGAGATCGCCACCTGCGGCGTCAGCGCCACGATGCAGCTCCCCGACAATGCCGAGGTCGGCGAATTCAGCGGCAGGTGCCTGATTGCCTGGGACGGCTCGGCCGAATCCAGCCGCGCGGTGCGGTCCGCCTTGCCATTGATGGCACGGTTCGATTTCGTTGATGTGATAATTGTCGATCCGACCTCGAAGACCCAGCCGCATGATATCGGCAGCTATCTTGCCGCGCATGGCGTCGGCGCCAACATCATCCGCGAACCCTCGGCGGGAAGCTCGGTTGCCGGGCTGATTCTGGAAGAGGCCAACAAGGCCGACCTTCTGGTGATGGGCGCCTACGGCGTATCGATGACACTGGAGCGGCTGTTCGGTGGCGTCACCGAGCGGATGCGACGCGACTGCAAGACACCGATCATCTTCGCAAACTGACAATCTGGCAGCGCCGTTCCTTTGATACGCTCAGAGCGGCGAAGGTTGGTGGGCCCGGCAGGACTCGAACCTGCAACAACACGGTTATGAGCCGTGGGTTCTAACCAATTGAACTACAGGCCCCCAAATGTGGGCTGACAACATATGTCACGCCCTTCATGGCATCTTCAAGCATATTCGTTGGGCATATGCACGGAACCGCAGTCTAGTTTTCAAGGAAGGACCGCAGCTTGCGCGAGCGCGACGGATGCTTCAGCTTGCGAAGCGCCTTCGCCTCAATCTGGCGGATCCGCTCTCGCGTGACGCTGAATTGCTGACCGACCTCCTCGAGCGTATGGTCGGTATTCATGCCGATGCCGAACCGCATCCGCAGAACGCGTTCCTCGCGCGCCGTCAGGCTGGCCAGCACGCGGGTCGTTGTCTCGCGCAAATTGGCGTGGATCGCGGCATCAAGCGGTTGCACCGCGTTCTTGTCCTCGATGAAATCGCCAAGATGGCTGTCTTCCTCGTCACCGATCGGCGTCTCCAGACTGATCGGCTCCTTCGCGATCTTCAGCACCTTGCGGACCTTGTCGATCGGCATCGACAGCTTTTCCGCCAGCTCCTCGGGCGTCGGTTCACGCCCGATTTCGTGCAGCATCTGGCGCGAGGTGCGAACAAGCTTGTTGATCGTCTCGATCATATGCACCGGAATCCGGATGGTACGCGCCTGATCGGCAATCGAGCGGGTGATCGCCTGCCGGATCCACCAGGTCGCGTAGGTCGAGAATTTGTAGCCGCGGCGGTACTCGAATTTGTCGACCGCCTTCATCAGGCCGATATTGCCTTCCTGAATCAGATCGAGAAACTGCAGGCCGCGATTGGTGTATTTCTTGGCGATCGAAATCACCAGACGGAGGTTGGCCTCGACCATTTCCTTCTTGGCGCGGGCGCTTTCACGCTGACCGCGCTGGATGGTCTGGATGATGTCGCGGAATTCGGTAACGGACAGTCCAACATCATCAACCACAAGCCGGATCTTGCCAAGGATGTCATCCAGTTCGTCGGCATGCTGCGCCTTCAGCTTGCGCCACTGGTTGCTGCGATAGCCCTCGCCGGGCCATGAATCGACGCATTCGCGTCCGCTCCACGCCGCCAGCAGCTGGTCACGCGGCACACCAGCGGCGCTGGCGACACGCAGCAGGCGTCCCTCAATGGTCGTGACATGCCTGTTGAGGGTGAAAAGCTGGTCGGTCAGCGCCTCGATCCGTGCCGGATTGAAACTCACACCCTCCATCAGTTCAACAAGCCTGATCTTGTGTTCAAGGTGGGTCGCCTCGCTTCGCGGCGATGGTGCCTCCTCGGCCGCCATTCTTGCCAGCCGCCGGTCCTGCGAGCGGGTGAACTGCTTGAACAGCGACGCGATTTCGTCGAAACGTTCCATCATATGGTCACGCACCGCGTCTTCCATCGCGGCAAGCGACATGTTCAGGTCATCGCCCTCATCACCTGAATTGGCATCACGGGTCGAGGTGTCGGTATCGGCGTCACCGTCAGCCGACTCATCTTCCCCATCCTCCGGCTCCTCGCCTTCCTCTTCCTCATCCTCGAGATCGGCATCGTCGATGCCGTCCCCCATCGGGCTCATCCCACCTTCGTCAACCGGCCCGCCATTGATCTTGGCATAGGTTGTTTCAAGGTCGATGATATCACGCAGCGGCACCACCCCGTCAGCGATCTGATCACGCCAATGAAGCAGGGCGCGGATCGTCAGCGGCGATTCACAGATCCCGCCGATCATCATCTCGCGACCGGCCTCGATTCGCTTGGCAATGGCGATTTCGCCCTCGCGCGACAGCAATTCCACACTGCCCATCTCGCGAAGATACATCCGCACCGGATCATCTGTTCCCGACACATCGCTGTCGGACACATTGCCGGATGCGCGTGCCTCTTCTTCTTCGCCATCCGACGAATCGTCGCTGTCCGCGGCCTCGACGACCGAGACCCCCATCTCGCTGAGGGTCGACATGAATTCATCAATCTGTTCGGAGGTGAAATCCTCGGTCGGCAGGGCCGCGTTCAACTCGTCATGGGTGACATAGCCGCGTTCCTTGCCAAGCTTCATCAGCAGCTTCTGGGCCTGCTGTGCAGCATCGGTATCAGGCGCGTCGACGGCACCTTCCTGCGACTGGATTTCAGTTTCGGTCTGCTGTGTTGCCTTGGATGCCATTTAAATCGTCTGCTTTCCTTGGTGCGGCCAGAATTTGATTTGGCCCAGCCGCAACGGTCACGGGATCAGTCCGGTCAGAAACAGGGGTCAACGGGGTATGGAAGCTCCGCTGGAGAAAAGCCCCGATGCGCCGCCAACAAGCTGAAGAAGTTCCTTGAGATGCTGGCCGGCATCAGCGCCGGAAATTTTATCTGGGTCGAATGGCATTCGCGCTTTCATCTCGTCCCCCTCAAGCACGCCAATCGCTTCAGCCAAATTCAACCCATTTAGATGATGCCTGAGCGTCGCCGCGTCAAGGTCAGGATCGCGAATTACCGCATCAATTGCCGCTTTTTTCAGTGCTTCAAGCCCGGCATCGCCAGAGTCGATGCCAAGCAGTGATTCGAACATGTCGGGAACAAGCTCCGGATGCGCCAAGATCAGCGCGCAAATGGCCCGGTGGCGGTGGATGGCACCGGCGGCGGGACGGCGCACGCGTGGGCGTACCGGACCGCCGGCAACACCGCCTCTGCCACTGGCGCGGCCAGCAGTTCGCATCGCCGCGATTCGTGCCTCGATCTCGTCGGAAAAGGCGCCGCGCACCTGACCATGGCCAATCTGCCGGACCTGGTCGCGCACCGCCTGCCAGAACTGCGCGCGCTGCTCGGGCTGGCGCAGATCATGCTGTTCGGCAGTGATCGCCCACAGGCTGTCAATCAGCGAGCGTGCCATCGACAACACCTTGAGAAGGCCGTCACCACCCTCGCTCTGCAGCAGATCATCGGGATCCTGACCGGAAGGCAGCACGGCCAACCGCGCCGATTTTCCCGGCTGAAGCTGTGGCAGCAACCGTTCGAGCGCCCGTGCCTGGGCGCGCTGGCCGGCCGCGTCACCATCGAAACACAGAACCGGCTCGTCATGGAGTTTCCAGAGCAGACCGATCTGTTCCTCGGTCAGCGCCGTGCCAAGTGGTGCGACAGCCGTCGCCACACCGCTTTTCTGAATGGCGATGACGTCCATATATCCCTCGGCGACAACCAAAGGCAGGCCGCGCCGCAACCCCTCACGGGCCTGCACCCATCCATAAAGGACATTCTTCTTTGAGAAGGTCGGCCCCTCGCCCGAATTCAGATATTTCGGCTGCGCGTCGCCGAGCGCCCGCGCGCCAAAGGCGATCACGCGCCCCTGACGATCCTCGATCGGGAACATCACCCGGTCGCGGAAATAGTCATACAACTCGCCATCGCGGTCGCTGCGACGAAGCACACCGGCGGCCAGCATGTCCTCATCGCTGAAACCACGCGCTGCCAGCGCGGTGCGCAGGCCGGATCGCGGCGCATAGCCAAGCCGGTAAGTCGCGATGACCGATTCGGCAAGGCCGCGGCGCTGAAGATAGGTCGCGCATGCCTGCCCGTCATTGCGCTGCAGCGCGGCCTGAAAGACACGCGTTGTTTCCTCCAGAATATCGAGCGCCGCCTTGCGCTGGCGGGTCCGCTGCGGGTCCTCGGGCGCGCTTCGCGGCACCTCAAGCCCAGCCATGCCGGCAAGCCGCTCGACAGCCTCCATGAAATCCAGCCCGTCGGTCTCACGAAGAAACGAGATGGCATCACCATGCGCCCCGCACCCGAAGCAGTGATAGAAACCCTGGTCGTCAACGACCGAGAATGAGGGCGTCTTTTCGGAATGGAACGGGCACAGTCCGGTGAAGCGCCGTCCCTTGCGGACAAGCTTTACGCGTTTGCCAATCAGGTCGGACAGCGGCACACGCTGACGCAGATCCTCGATGAATTCCGGCGGTACGGCCATTCCCATTCCAACTGTCAGTCATCCGGCTGCGGGCTGTCGAGCCGGTGTTCCGGGCTATGATGAAAATCCGTTCCGAAATCGGCAAGACCCCGGCAGGCTCATCCACGGTCCAGAAGCGCGGCCTTGACCTTCTGGCTGGCCACCGAAAAATCCATCTGCCCGGCATAGGCCTGTTTAAGATGCCCCATGACCTGGCCCATATCCTTGATGGATGCGGCACCGGTCGTCTCAATGGCGGCGTCGATGGCGGCGGTGATTTCGGCCTCGCCAAGCTGGGCTGGCAAAAATCCGGTGATGATGCCGATCTCGGCTTCCTCTGCCTCGGCCAGTTCGGGGCGGTTGCCGTCGCGATACATCTTCGCCGATTCGGTCCGCTGCTTGATCATCGTCTGCATCATCGACAGGATCTCCTCGTCAGTGATGCCATCCTGATTGCCGCTGCCGCGCGCGGCGATGTCGCGATCCTTCAACGCGGCGCTGATCAGGCGCATGGTCGCCAGCGCGGTCTGATCCTTCGCCTTCAGCGCATCTTTCATCGCCGTTGCAATGCCTTCGCGCAAATCCGCCATAATGTACCTGCCCTGAAATTTGTCTTGTTTTCTGTGCGACACTCGCACAACGCATGAAGACTGCCGGTTTTTAGCGACTAAACGCATATTTCGCAAGAGGTGCCGCCAATTCGGGCCGGCACCCACTTGACCGGATGTGCCGCCTTATGTATCACACATCGGCTCTGCAAATCCGCCGCCATCACGAACGCATCCTTGATGCGCGCCGCGTCCGCAGGGTCACCAGGATAGACCACTTGCTGCAAGGATCTCAATGGCTCAGAACACGAACTCTGGCCGGTCTGGTGCCGCGCCGACCACAGGTTGGGCAAATCCGACCGCCGTTCTTGTTCTTGGTGATGGGTCAGTATTCAGGGGATACGGGTTCGGCGCCCCGACGACAAATGTGGGCGAGGTCTGCTTCAACACCTCGATGACCGGCTACCAGGAAATCATGACCGATCCGTCCTATGCCGGGCAGATCGTCACCTTCACCTTCCCGCATATCGGCAATGTCGGCGCCAATCCCGACGATCACGAGACGACGGCCCCGGCCGCGCTTGGCATGATCACGCGGCAACTGCCGACGGACCCGGCGAACTGGCGCAGCCAAGCCACGCTGACCGACTGGATGGAGCGCCACGGCCTGCCGGGTATAGCCGGTATCGACACCCGCGCCCTGACCCGCCATATACGCGATACCGGCGCCCCGAACGGCGTGCTGTGCCATGCCCCTGACGGAAAATTCGACATCGAGTCGCTGACCGTGATGGCACGTGAATGGCCGGGGCTTGCCGGCATGGATCTGGCTATAGAGGTGACACGGGATGCCGAGGCATCCTGGCAGGAGGGCAGCTGGGATCTCGAGACATCAACGCACCGCGCCACCACCCCGAAGCATCGTGTGGTGGCAATGGATTTCGGCTGTAAGCACAACATCCTTCGCTGCCTGACCGACGCCGGCTGTGACGTGACCGTTGTGCCTGCCGAGACCGACGCCGCGACCATCCTCGCGATGAAGCCGGATGGCGTGTTCCTGTCGAATGGTCCCGGCGACCCGGCCGCGACAGCAGATTACGCGGCGACGCAGATCGCCAGCCTGATCGACGCCGACATGCCGATCTTCGGCATCTGCATCGGGCATCAGTTGATGGCGCTGGCGATGGGTGCAGCCACACGCAAGATGGAGCGCGGTCATCGGGGGGCGAATCATCCGGTCAAGGATCTCGCCACCGGAAAGATCGAGATCACCAGTCAGAATCACGGCTTTGTCGTTGATCCGGACTCGCTGCCCGACTCACTGGAAATCACGCATCTGTCGCTGTTCGACGGCTCGATCGAGGGGCTAAGGCACCGCGACAGGCCCGCCTTCTGCGTGCAGTACCACCCCGAATCCTCGCCCGGTCCGCATGATTCGCGCTACCTGTTCGACCGGTTCACCGCGCTCATGGACGAGCGGAAAGGATAAAGATGCCGCGCCGCGACGACATCAGCTCCATCCTCATCATCGGCGCCGGTCCCATCATCATCGGCCAGGCGTGCGAGTTCGACTATTCCGGGGCGCAGGCCTGCAAGGCGCTGACCGCCGAGGGCTATCGCGTCATCCTTGTGAATTCGAATCCAGCGACGATCATGACCGATCCCGAAATGGCCGATGCCACCTATGTCGAGCCGATCACGCCGGCGACGGTGGCGCGGATCATCGAGGCCGAGCGGCCCGACGCCCTGCTGCCGACAATGGGCGGGCAGACGGCGTTGAACACCGCGCTGGCGCTGGAGAAGGACGGCACACTGACAAAATTCGGTGTCGAGATGATCGGCGCGCGCCCGGATTCGATCGAAAAGGCCGAGGACCGCGAGCTGTTTCGTGTCGCGATGGCGAAGATCGGGCTGCAATGCGCCCGCGCCCGCACGGTGAGCAATTTCGACGATGGTATTGAGGCGCTGGATATTGTCGGCCTGCCAGCCATCATCCGCCCGTCCTTCACCCTTGGCGGCGAGGGCGGCGGTGTCGCCTATAATCGCGCCGAGTTCGAGGAGATCGTGCGCAACGGCCTGCGGCTGTCGCCGGTCAGCGAGGTTCTGATCGAGGAATCGATCCTCGGCTGGAAGGAATTCGAGATGGAGGTGGTGCGCGACACCGCCGACAACTGCATCATCGTCTGTTCGATCGAGAACATGGATCCGATGGGCGTCCATACCGGCGATTCGATCACCGTGGCACCGGCGCTGACGCTGACCGACAAGGAATATCAGGCGCTTCGCGATGCCTCGCTTGCGGTGCTGCGCGAGATCGGTGTCGATACCGGCGGGTCGAACGTGCAGTTCGCCGTCTGCCCCGATACCGGCCGGATCATCATCATCGAGATGAACCCGCGGGTCAGCCGGTCTTCGGCGCTGGCATCAAAGGCAACCGGGTTCCCGATCGCCAAGGTCGCGGCAAAGCTCGCTGTCGGCTACACGCTGGATGAGCTTGCGAACGACATCACCGGCGTCACCCCGGCCAGTTTCGAGCCGACTATCGATTATGTCGTCACCAAGATCCCGCGCTTCACCTTCGAGAAGTTCCCGGGGTCGGAAGCACGCCTCTCGACCTCGATGAAATCGGTTGGCGAGGCCATGGCCGTCGGCCGGTCATTCGAGGAAAGCCTGCAAAAGGCGCTCCGCTCGATGGAAACCGGCCTGGCAGGTCTGGACGAGGTGCCGATGCCGGCCCCCGACGACGCGCTTGGCGGCGACCCGCTGCGCGGCTGGCTTGGTGAATTCGTTCCGTTCCGCATCCTCCGCATCGCGCAGGCGCTTCGCACGGGCATGTCGGTTGACGATCTGCATGCCATCACCAGATGGGACAGATGGTTTCTGGAGAGAATTGCCGCCATCATCGCTGCCGAGGCGTCGATCATCAGTGACGGCCTGCCGACAGAGGCGGCCGCACTTCAGCACCTGAAATCGATGGGCTTCGCCGATTCCCGCATCGCCGCCCTTGCCGGCGTGCCGGCTGCCGAGGTGGCCGCGGCCCGCCGCGCCGCCAATGTGCGCCCTGTCTTCAAGCGGATCGACACCTGCGCCGCCGAATTCGCCGCCGAGACAGCCTATATGTATTCGACCTACGAGCCGGTCCTTGGCGCCGAATGCGAATCCGCACCGTCAGACAGCAGGAAGGTGGTGATCCTGGGAGGCGGGCCGAACCGGATCGGACAGGGAATCGAGTTCGACTATTGCTGTGTTCATGCCTGCTACGCGCTGTCCGATGCCGGCTATGAGACGATCATGATCAACTGCAACCCGGAAACCGTGTCGACCGATTACGATACCTCCGACAGGCTGTATTTCGAGCCGCTGACCGACGAGGATGTGATCGAGGTCATAAGGCGGGAATCCGAGGCCGGCACCATGCATGGCGTGATCGTGCAGCTTGGCGGCCAGACGCCGCTGAAAATCGCGGCGGCGCTGGAGGCGGCGGGGATCCCGATCCTCGGCACCAGCCCGGACGCCATCGACCTTGCCGAGGATCGCGAGCGTTTCCAGAAGCTGGTCAATGATCTGGCGCTCAGCCAGCCTCGCAACGGCATCGCCCATTCCGCCGAAGAGGCCCGTGACATTGTTGACGAGGTTGGCCTGCCGGTTGTCATCCGCCCCTCCTACGTTCTTGGCGGACGCGCCATGGAGGTGGTTCACCAGCTGTCCGACCTTGAACGCTATATGCGCGACGCGGTGGTTGTGTCCGGTGACAATCCGGTGCTGATCGACAGCTTCCTGAGCAACGCCGTCGAGGTCGATGTCGACGCGCTGTGCGATGGCGAGGATGTCTATATCGGCGGCATCATGGAACATATCGAGGAGGCCGGCATCCATTCCGGCGATTCCGCCTGTTCATTGCCACCGCAGACATTGTCGGACGAATTGCTGGCCGAGCTTCGCCGCCAGACCGAGGCGCTGGCCCGTGCGCTGGGCGTTGTCGGGCTGATGAATGTGCAGTTCGCGATCAAGGACGAACATATCTATCTCCTTGAGGTCAATCCACGTGGCAGCCGCACCGTGCCGTTCGTCGCCAAGGCCACCGGCGTGCCGCTGGCCAAGATCGCGGCACGGGTGATGGCCGGAGAAAAGCTCGCCGGCCTGTCGCTGCGCGATATCTCGCTCGACCATGTGGCCGTGAAGGAGGCCGTCTTCCCTTTCGCCCGCTTCCCGGGGAGCGATGTGGTGCTCGGACCGGAGATGAAATCCACCGGCGAGGTGATGGGGATCGACAGTGATTTTGGCCGGGCGTTCGCCAAGAGCCAGCTTGGTGCCGGTGTCGATTTGCCGCTTGCCGGCAAGGTGTTCGTGTCGGTCCGCGACGAGGACAAGGCTGCCTTTATCGAGATCTGCCGCGATCTTGTCGGGCTCGGCTTTGAAATTCTGGCCACCGGCGGCACCACCGACGCGCTGACAGCCGCCGACGTGCCGGCGACCCGCATCAACAAGGTCATGGAAGGCCGCCCGCATGCCGTCGATTCGATGCTGTCCGGCGACATCCAGATTGTCTTCAACACCGCGATGGGCGCCGCCTCGATGCAGGATTCTTTCTCCTTGCGTCATACGGCATTAACGAACAAAATTCCGTATTATACGACGGTATCAGGCAGTCGCGCTGCCACGCAGGCCATTCGGGCCATGCAGCAGGGCGACCTCGGTGTTCGCACATTGCAGGATTTCCTGTCCGACATTGCCAGCTGACCCGGGCTGACCCGGGTTGACCCCGGTCGACCAAATTCCCGGTGCTCGCGGGCCTTGGTCACACAGGGATCCGGTGGCGACAGGGACATGATCCTGGTGGCGGTGATGCGGGCCCGACATCGGCACTGATAGCATGACACTGAATCATTGGAATGGCCGCACGGCGACGGACCGCACGGCAACAGACTGAACGGCGACGGAACGATGGAAAAGATTCCCTTCACCCCGCAGGGGCTGGACGCGATCAAGGAAGAACTGGCGCATCTGAAAGCGAATGAACGGCCGGCGGTGATCCAGGCCATCGCCGATGCGCGCGAGCATGGCGATCTGTCGGAGAATGCCGAATATCACGCGGCGCGCGAGCGCCAGTCCTTTGTCGAGGGCCGCATTTCCGAGCTTGAGGATGTGACAAGCCGCGCCGAAGTGATCGACGCCGCCAAGCTGAGTGGCGAGAAGGTGACGTTCGGCACCACGGTCGAGGTCGCCGACGAGGATACCGACGAGGAATCGACCTACCATATCGTCGGCCCCTATGAGGCGGATATCACCAAGGGGCTTGTCTCGACCTCATCACCGATCGCGCGTGGCCTGATTGGCAAGGCTGTCGGGGATTCGGCCGAGGTGCATACCCCCGGCGGCGTGAAAAGCTATGAAGTGCTGTCGATCGCCCTGTTCGACATGAGCAAGGTGGCGGAGTAACCGCGACACATAATCCCGCTGATCGCCGCGGCCTTAACGACAAATTAACGAGTATTCGGGCACCATCCCCTTCCAAACGGAACGGGAGAGAACAATGGCGCGCTGGAATGATCTGTCTTGGCGGGAGGATGTATACGCCGCTGCTGAGGTTTGGAAGGAAAAGTGCTTTTTTAGTGACGGTGCGCTTTTTAATGATCGCCCTGTTTGGACTGAGGAAAATTTCCGATCCTTAGATGAACAAGTGTTACAAAATCCTATATACACCCCTGAAACGGCTGGAGAAATTGAACGCAATTCGGATGTGAGACTCTTTGTTCATAAATTAGAACGCCAGCTTTACGGAATGGTCGACAATGATGTCATCCAACTTGCCGCTGAACTTTTTTGGTTCATAAGTCTGATCTCCACAATAGCTGCAAGGCAAAAACAGGAAAATATTAAACACATCCTATCATGGACATCTTCTGGTGGACTGGAAGACCATTGGCTCATTAGCGGGTCCGTTTTAAAAGGCGTCGCCAATCCCGGACATCACTCTGGCCCAAATGTTTTCAAATTTTTTGTCTACATGATTTCGATGATGATCGAATGGAAGCAAAGGAGACCCAGAAAACCGTCAAACATAGATGAAATATGGAGTTTTGCCGATTGGTGGGATCAAAGGTGGGATGAAAAATATGAGCAATTGAGGGGCCATCTGCGCCTGCGCAAAAAGGAAATCCAAAGAAATCCTCAAATTCGACATTGTTTAATGTTCTTCCTTTACCCGGATATTTTTGAAAGGGTCGTTTGCAAGGTGGATAAAGAAAGGATTTGTCGTGACTTCATCCATTTCCTGAATAATTCTCAGTTAGGTGATCTTATAGACGCAGGCGGCACGAAATCGAGAGTTGCAATTGACAGGGCAATTTTTGAGATAAGAGAGCGGCTTAAGTCTCAATTCAGTGCAGATATTGATTTCTACCAGGACCCAATTCAATCGCTGTGGGGCCAAGATAGTCAAATGCCATCACTTTCAAATAGGAAGCTTAAGATTGTTTCTGAGCTCTTAGTTGAAAGTGATTCAGCTTCACCGTCATTTGATGAAACAGCTATTCAGCAATCAGAGGCTAACGGCACACTTGAAGGTGCGTTAAGACAAGGATTGACACCTCATTACTACCGAGAACGCGATCCCACGCTTCGACGAAAAAAATTAACTGAAATGATAAACAGATGTGGCAAGTTGTATTGTGAATGTTGCACTGATGAAGCAGAGCGATATGGTGTAGCAAAGGAAAGAATCTTTGAAGTACATCATAAGATACCTCTTGCGACATATGATGGTGCAACAATTACGAATTTGAATGAAGTCGCCGTTTTGTGCGCTAACTGCCATCGAATGGTTCACGCAACAAAACCGCCAAAACGGATCGAGGATTTGAAGACTGAATTGGTTCGCTAACCCCTAACCCGCATCCGCCTCGTCGACGGGGACGCCGGGCATGTTCTTGGCCGAGCGGATGGACAGCGCCGTCTTCACATGGCTGACATTCGGCGCCGGCGTCAGGCGTGTGGTCAGGAATTTCTGGAAATCGTCCCAGTCATGGGCGACGATCTTGAGCAGGAAATCGGTCTCGCCCATCAGCATGTGGCATTCGCGCACCTGCGGCCATGAGGTGACCATCTCCTCGAACAGCTGCAGGTCGGATTCGGCCTGGCTTGTCAGCCCGACAAAGGCGAAGACCTGCACCGAATAGCCAAGCGATTCAGGGTCGAGATCGGCGTGATAGCCGCGAATGATCCCCGATTCCTCGAGCCCGCGAACGCGGCGAAGGCAGGGCGGCGCGGAAATGCCGGCGCGCTTGGCCAGATCGACATTCGTCATCCGCCCGTCTTCCTGCAGATCGCCGAGGATCTGCCGGTCGACACTGTCCAGCTTCACCTTGCCTGTCATGATGCTTCACCTGTCATGATGCCCATTTTCGGATGTCTGGAGTTGGTCAGAAAAAATCCCGTGAACATGGTTGAGGATAAATGCGGGCCCCTCCACGCGCAAGAAAATTGCGAAATAATATTGCGCGCGCCCGTGGCATTTTCTACGAATGGAACTGGCTGGTCCCCGGCCGCCATGGCACCGCCCTTTATGCCGGCCAGCGAATGCGCGGCGGTGCGGGCCATGGGCATCAACCGACCCTTTCACACGCCACCAGGCACCAATATGGGAGACACACCGCCATGCCGGACAGCGAGTCCACAAGCACCGGACCCTGCCGCGCCGAACCGGTTCAACTCTGGGTTGTCAGCGATGGCACCGCAGGGATGCGGTGGCAGGCGGTGGCGCTTGCGGATGCGCTGCAACGGGCGCGCGCCGACTGGACTTGCGAGGAGTTCAACGTCGCGCCGCACGCCGTGATCAGGGTTTTGCCGCGTCTGGCCGCCCGGATGCCCGGCCTGCCACTCTACGCCGCCACCGCCGACGGCAGACTGCATCGCCGTCCGCATGCCGGCAGATTTCCCGACATCATGATCACCTGTGGCCGGCGCATGGCCGGCTTCGCGCTGGCGCTGCGACGCCGCGCCCGCGCCACCGGCACATCGATGCAGATCATCCATATTCAGGACCCGCGCCTGCCACCGCACCTGTTCGACGCGCTCGTCGTGCCGCGCCATGACCGGGCGCGCGGACCGAATGTACTTGTCACCACCGGCTCGCTGAACCGTCTGACGCTGACATCGATCATGCAGGCGATGATGGAGATGCCCTCACGCTGGCTCGGCGCGGCGCGGCGCACCGCGGTGGCGGTGATGCTTGGCGGCGACAACCGGCGCTACCGGATCACCTCCGAGATGGCGGCGACGATGGGCGCGCGGCTGGCCGGATTCGCAACCGCCAATGATGCGCAGCTGATCCTTGTCGCCTCGCGGCGCACGCCCGATGGGCTGGTCGAGAGCATCACCGCCGCGCTGCCAGCCGATCAGGTGATGCTGCCACGCGATAACGAGCCGAACATCTATGTCGGTGCGCTGGGGCTGGCCCAGGCCACGATCATCACAGCGGATTCGGTGAACATGGCCAGCGAGGCGGCGATCAGCGGCAAGCCGGTGATGATCGCCCCCTGGCGCGCGGCGACACCGGACAATCCCAGCGGCGAGAGCGGCCGCATCCGCGCCTTTCACGACGCCATGTTCGCCGCCGGCCATACCGTGCCGCTCGGCGCGACCATCCCGTCAGGCCCGTTCGAGCGACTCGACGAAATGGATGGGCTGGCTGAC
>JAAZUU010000038.1 GCA_018624035.1 Rhodobiaceae bacterium
CTCTGAAGATGTTCGATGGCGCCTGGTGGATGATCCTGACGCAACCGCTGGCGTTGCTGTTCCTGATCCTGGCCTTCCTCGGCCTGTTCGGATCGCAGATCGTAAAGCTGATTACTGGTGGAAAGAAGGCTGCCGACTAGGCGGCCCTTCGGTCAGATAACGTAACGCTCGAGGCGTCCGGTGTTCAGCTCAAAGCCGAGACCTGAGTGATAAGGTATTAGTAACAAGCTCCACGATGTAGAGGGGAGGAATATCTTCGTGGATCGTAGTGCTGCTTTTTCCAGGCGCATCGACCACGTCTTAATTATTGAAATCTCCTGCTGAACGCGAAGATCCATCGGCAATGTTGCCACAGCTATTCTCTACTGTGGGCGCGTTACTTGCGTGATTTTATCAATGATCAACAGCTTCCTATGTTGGTTACTTGTTTGTTGAGCCTATAAGTATTCGCAACGCTCTCTCCAATCTTTGCCGCCACTTCAAGACAATGATCTGCTGATCATCATTCAGGCGCAAAAAAGAGCCCCGCCAGTTATTGTGACGGGGTCAAGGTGGGAGGAATGTGCGAGGCACGTTGTGATGATTACCGCCCCCAGTGCAGCACTAACGGATCGAGCGGGCGCAATAACTCAAACAATCCTGCTTTGATTTGTGGGTGCAAAGCCTCAATGGGATGCCGGCAGAAGTCGGATTTAATCACACCGCCCGCTACCATCGCTGCCTTTGTGGCGCGGAAGCCACATTGCCGGTTTTCGTGATTTATGACGGGCAGTAAACGACTGTACCCAGCGACAGCCTTATCGCGGCGTCCCTCTAAATGGTCGATAATTACAGGACGAATAAGATCAGGAATAAGCGCAGACGTCATGGAGCCTTTTGCTCCGGCATCTAAATCAGCAAGCAATGTTATGGCTTCTTCCCCATCAAACGGGGCTTCGATAGCTTCGCCGCCTTCTGCTATTAATGCGCGCAATTTACCCGCTGCCCCTGCGCATTCTATTTTAAACAAACGGACTGTTTCGATTTCTTGAGCGAGGCGCACTAATAATGGTACGGGCAGATCAACACCGGAGAGTGGTGCATCCTGTATCATTACAGTGATGCCGACTTCGCCAACTGCCTTGATCTGCTCGAAGCTTTGCTGCGTGCTGCCTTTAATTAGTGCGCCATGATAAGGCGGCATCATCATTACGGCTTCTGCCCCCAGGCTCATGGCAAAGGCGGCGCGTTGTACTGCGATTTTGGTGGCAAAATGGCTGATGGTCACGATGGTTGGCACACGCCCGTCTACATGTTCTATAGAAATGCGGGTTAGTTTTCCGCGTTCCTCATCAGAAAGTAAAAATTGCTCGGAAAAGTTTGCTAAAATGCAGATGCCATCCACGCCTTGGTCAATCATGCAATCAATAACTGCCTTCATTCCGTCATAATCCACCTCTCCATTTTCATGGAAAGGGGTGGGGGCAACAGGCCAAATGCCCTGATACTTCTTCGTAAACATAAACAAACCTTGCGTTTACTGCGTTTTGTAACGCCTTTAGTCGAACAACGGATTCCCCGATCGTTACTTGTTCTTTGCGCATGTCCTTTTGCGCTTTGCCTGTGGCGTATTGAGGAAACCCGAATGGTCTGATTGTTGACCAAAATGCTGAATACAAATTATATAAAATTGCATTTTTTTTGCAATATATTGTATGCAAAATTTCTTAATTTCTGATGATCAAACATCGTTTGATGAAATCTTGTGTGCTGGTAAGCGTCCTGTTAGCATACAAAGCATGGCGCAGCACAGTTCAGGCACGATAGCCGATAAAATCGAAAAAATGATTTTTGATGGTGCGCTTCGGAAAGACGAGCGTCTTAACGAGGCGAAATTGGCAAAGGTATTTTCAGTTTCTAGAACGCCGGTACGTGAGGCTTTGGTCAGGCTTTCCGAGTCTGGGTTGATCGAACACTCACCGGGTCGCGGCGCGTTTGTGAGACATCCCAGCCCTGTGGAATTGATGGAAATGTTTGAAGTCATGGCCGAGCTTGAAGCGGTAGCAGCACGCTTGGCTGCCAACCGTATTTCCGATCAGGCACTCGAACATTTAAAGGACCTTAACGCGAGTTGCAGGCTAGCGGCCAATGAAAACAACCCAGACGTTTACCACTTGGAGAATGAAAAGTTTCATATCGTAATTTACCAGGAGTCGGGCAACCGGTTCCTCGAACAAGAGTGCCGTCGTCTTTCCCGTAGGCTTAAACCCTTCCGTTACGCTCAATTTAGGCAACGTGGCCGGCTGAAACAATCAATACGTGAGCATGACCAGATAATCTCAGCGCTTACCGAAGCAGAGCCTGAAAAAGCTGCGAAGATCATGATCAATCATGTCGCTGTTCAGCATGAAAAGTTCCATGACGTTATGGAGATTTTGAGAAGCGGAACTGAGTAGACTTTCGTGTTCCAAAGTTAGCTTTATTGGCTGGAGCGCTGAAGGGTTGGTGCCCAACAAACGAAATGGACCGAGCCATAGTGTCAGCCGAAGAACGCCGCCACACCGGCAATACGCTTCGTTATCAACACTGCACAAAGCCACTCATCCAACCAGATCGAAATTCAATCTTAGGTTATGGTGATTGAGCTCCTGCGCAACCATCAAGCATTTTCCGCACACATTTCGAGGTCGCTCTCGCGAACCGCCGGGCTTCCTTCTGCAACTAAGTTCCGCCAGCCTCGAAGCGCCACTAATTTTGCGGTATAATAACACCTCATAAGCGGGGCGATATTCATGCTTACAAAAGACAATGTGACCATCGGTATCGAGTGGCGGTTTGAGGCAGATTTACGCTGGCACTAAGTAAGGTTTCCCGACCTTCTAAGGTAACTTAGGCCGTTCGGATTGCAGATTATCCGGGCAAGAACTGCACCATGAAATAGGAGCTGCTAATGGTGAAGCCAAATAGTGTACGAGGTTTAAACGGTCGTTTTGCTAAAGGCCAATCCGGCAATCCGGGTGGCCGGCCAAGGGATGAGGCACGGGTAGCTGAACTGGCGCGGTCCTACACCTCTGAGGCGATCGAGACGCTGGCGCATCTGATGCGTCACGGCAGGGATGAGCGGGTGCGTGGCACTGCGGCGCAGGCGCTGCTGGACCGCGGCTGGGGCAAGCCGAAGGTTGAGGTGGTGGCCGATGGTGCCGGGTCCTACATTGAGGCGCTTCGCCTGATCAACGAACAGGTTGCGACGGACCAGAGCATAACTTGAGGGCGCTGAAACTCCCCTCAGATCACGGCCAAAACAGGCTTTGACCGTTTTCATTTCAATGCATCCGAATATCATCCTGTTGCAGACATAGTGCAGACACGGGATTGATTCGCCCGCTACACAATGTCAAAAAACAAAAGTAAAACAGTCAGATATTAAGGGTTAGACCTGTGCCCCTTTTACGTTGACATCGTAGGGGTCACAGGTTCAATCCCTGTCACGCCCACCATTTCTTTAGATGCAAGGCGCTGAAAACATTGGTTTTCGGCGTCTTTTTTTGTGTCCGCATCACTACGGCATCACTGTCTCTGTGTAAAAAATTAACATAGGTCACAGGCTTTCCCTGGGACCGCTAAAAATTACACCGGTTCATTTACTAAACGATTTGTAAAAAATTCTGAGACTTCTCAATGCCGAAAGACATTTGTCTTTGTCTGAGTTGAACGACAACCGTCGTGGTAACGAAAATTTGGAACTCAATATCTCACTACCTTTCCCCACAAAAACTGTGATGGGCCAAATCCAATGCGGGCATCTTCCATCTTCAGGAGTCTGCTATGGTCTATCATCATGTTCACATTGGGGCCGTAGATTTCAATATATCTAGACAACACGTCCTGATCGTCGGCCTCGACCATAAACTGGTCCAACTTCAGAGGGCTGATGACCTTATCGATGATGTGCCATCTGTAGTCTTCCTTTTTGATATTTTCAGTTAGCCCCTCAGATTCCAGAAGGATTTTCCACGATCCAGCGTCAAGAAAATTTTTCGATTGCTGGGTCAGTCTCTCCACAAATATGTTCTTTTCAGCAATTTCAGAATGTGCAAATGCGACGCCAATTTCGTTGATGACCTTAACTCCCTTTTTGGTAGCGCTCTCAATCAATCTACACATATCGTCGTCGTCTATCGAGCGCGCAATACTGGAAATCTCAATGATATCAATTTCATATTTTCTCACACTATCTAAATAACTGTCGACAACCTCTGCGCCACCGCTCAAAGCGACATCCATGACTGGATTGCCAACAGCGACGAGGACCTCGTGTTTTTTGCAGGTTGATATGAAGTCCACCAAAGAGCTCCGGCTCATCATGGCGGCCTGCTTGCCCGAAAGTTTGAAAACGTCAACGAGGTTACCATAGGCGCTGAGGTAATCATTTATACATTGCCCCACCATGACTGGTGCTCTGACGTAATTTATTCCTCTATTTCTCGGTTTCTTTTCGCGTTTCTGAAGAGGCAGATTTGGAAATGAGAAGTCTTCCATGGTGATTCCTTTATTGTGTTAGCTCACCACCAAGCCACCAAGGCATATCAATCATCAAACCGATTGCACCAATTGGAAACTGGAGGGTGAGTAGGGAGGACAAAAACCAAAAGATCAGGATCATCACAGCGGTGATAATCGCCGAAACTTTAAACGATTTCCGGTCGTGGAACAGAATGAAGAGATTTATGAAAATCACCGAAGCGATCGGGAATCCAAAAATGAAATTCATCCCCAGATAGCCGAGCAAACTCGCGTAATAATAAAGTTGATTGTTGAAACCGTTTCCATGCTCGAAAATGTGGGTGCGCGCAAATCGGACCATTACATTGTCGAGCGCCTTAACCTGTCGAAGATCGATGACCTTAATCAGCAGAATGAAGGTAAGTAGGATCCCAGCAATCACGCTCAGGCTGGTGGGATATAAATTAGCTCGATAATCCAGATGGGCTATGGACCAGATCATGGTGATTGGCAGACAAGACAAAAACAAGACGAAGCAAATTTGCTGCACTTTGTTTTTAACAACACTTGAATCGTAGCCTACATCAAATTTCTGTCTTAACAGCAGAAAGATTGTGGCGAGGCAAAGAATAATCAGCACAATGGATACAGGGCGGGAAATGAACGACAGACCATATACCGCGTAGGTTTGATAACTCAGCAGCTCAACTTTTGTAGACAAGAAAAATCCAATAAGCAGAGCTGGTCGCGACCAGCCAAAGTTTTTGAATGTTATTCCGATCAGTCCAAATGTCAGCAATCCAATGAAGTCAAACCAATCTCGATTGACGTTGAAGGTCGCAAAAAATATTAGGCATATCATTACTGGCGCGAGAATATAGTAGGGAACGAGCGTGACTCTTGAAATTTGTGATGCAAATGCAATACAGAGCCCGGCACCAAGTATGTTGGCCAACGCCAAAGACCAGATCATGAGATAGGTAAGGTCGAGATTGGTCGTTACCATATCTAGTCCTGGCTCGATCCCTATTAGAACGAAGCCACCCAGCAATAGAACTTTGTTGCCTGATCCGGGTATGCCGAACAACAGAGTCGGGATCAATGCACCGCCTTCTTTTGCATTGTTGGCGGCCTCTGGGGCGATCACTCCCCTGATGTCTCCGTTGCCCAGCTGAGACCCGTCCTTGACTGTTTGTTTCAGATGGCTGTAGGCGATCCAGTCTACTACCGTGCCCCCTAGGCCTGGCAGGGCGCCGACAAGGCATCCCAAGGTCGAACATCTCAACACCAGAAACCAGTGTCTAAAGACGTCTCTGATGCCGATGAGCCATCCTTTTTCGTTTTTCAGGCTTTTTGCTATGGCGCCTCTGCCATCAAGCAAACCAACTATTTCCGGAATAGCGAACAGTCCAAGCCCAACAATCACAAGAGGCACTCCTTCCAAAAGATAGAGTGTGCCGAAAGTGTAACGAAGATCCCCGGTAATAGGGGCGGTGCCTATCGACCCAATAATGAGTCCGAGACAGCAAGCCGTGATGCCCTTGACGAAATTATCGCCTGTAAGGGCACCGACCATCAACAGTGCCAGGACAACGAGTAGGAATTGCTCACCAAACCCAAATGTCATGATGATTGGGATGGCATAATAAATCGAGACTGACAAAATTATCGCGCCAAAAACTCCACCCAATAAAGACGAGGAAAATGCGGCACTAAGTGCTCTTGCAGCCATGCCTTTTTTGGAGAGTGGAAAGCCATCCATCACAGTTGCCTGCGAACCTGATGTGCCTGGAATACCCATCAATACGGCAGGAAAGGTGTCTGAGGTTGTGGTTGGTGCCAGAACACCAATCATCATTGCGAGCGCGTAGGATGGCTCCAACGTGAACACAAAGGGCAGCACCAATGCTAGACCAGATGTACCGCCCATGCCCGGCAGAATCCCAACAACCAATCCGAGCAGAGTGCCGCCAAAAAGGAAGGCAAGGTGGGTTATTTCGAAAAGTTGTAAAAGAGAGGAAAAAAACTGTTCCATGGTGAAAAGCTGCTAGCTTTCGCTAGCAGCTAACCCTTTTTATTGGACCCTGAATGTAAACCGGTTCTTCTTGAGAGCAGCATTTAGCTGGTCTTTTGTGTTGTCTGAAAAGACGGCAGCTTTCTTTACAATTTCTCCAGCTTCTTCGCCTATTATAAGCGGAAACGGTCCAAGTGCTTTGGTTGCTTTTTCCTTGAACTCGGGATCATCAACCATTTTTTTAGCTGCATCCCGAAATGCCTCTACTATTTCATCTGGAGTACCTTCCGGAAGCAACATTGATTTTGACGCTTGTGACCAAGCTGCGCCAATCGAGTAGAAAGCTTCGAGGTCGTCACCAGACAGTTTTTCCCCATTCACTTTCTCATACATCTCAGGAAAGGTTGGTGCATCAGGTGCCAAAGGGTTTCTTGAAACTGATCCATCTGCGCCGATGATGCCTAATGTCATCAAATCCACTACCTTTCCTTTTTCAATCTCCGGCTTCACCTTCTTTTTATAGTTGGCTGCACCATGAGAGCTGATATGGATTTCACCACGCAAGAACGCTTGATAGCCACCCGATGAAGACAGACCTGGTATCGGCTTAGCCCCTTTGATGCCTAATTTATCGAAGACCCATATGTGGAAAAGATCTGCAGAAGCGGGCGTCTTCAGCGCATACAACACCAGATCGCGCTCTTTTAATTTTGACAAGTCATGGGGCCCATCGGCGAGGTCCGTTCTTGTAAACCAATGAGTGTTCTGTGGTAGCAGGAGTACAGGACGATATTCACTTAGGTTGTATTCAACCAGCGGGTTGCCGGTTGCAACATTGACAATCACGGATGTTGAGCATCCAAAGAGATAAGTACCGTCAGGTTTCGCATTTTTCTGAAAATAATTCGAACCCTTGATGGCCCCTCCACCTGGAATATGCATGATCTGAATATCTGGATTGCCAGGCAAATATTTCGATAGAAACGGCTGTATGAAGCGCGCGAATCTGCTGGTGCCGCCACCTTCCTTAAATGGCACAACCCACGTTATGGTTTTTCCCGACAAATCGACGTTTGCGTATGCCGTCGACGAGATCGAGAAAAAAGCCACGATCAACAAAGCAAATATTTTATGCATTTTTTCCTCCCGTTGTGTAATCGAAGACAGTCACCACTAAATGATAACGTTATCTTTTTTGTCAAGCAGTTTGTAAGACTGAATCAAAGACGAAGATGATCGGGATATTTGAGGGCGTGTGTTTCTGCCGAAACCTGATGCAATAAATTGCCGTAATTCAGTTTTGATGATTTTCAAACCGACGATTGATATGATTATCTCTAAAGCCCGACCTTTTATCTCAGCTTACAACTGAGATAGGGATATAGGTTGCCTATTAACTTCCAAGACCTGAGGCTGTGGCCCTTTGTACAATTTAGGGTATGAAAGATATGGATAGTGACCACTCTGTTATCTATCCGAATGGCCTGAATTAATTGCATCTACTCTTTTGGGGACGGTCAATGAATAAAAGAAAAACCATAATCGACGTGGCGAAAGAATGTGGTCTTTCGCAAGCTACCGTCGCCAGGGTTTTGAATGGTCAACAAGACATACAAGTAAAAGAAAAAACGCGGAAACGAGTTATGAGCGCCGCGCAAAAAATTGGTTATCGCCGGAATACACTAGCGGCCAATTTCAGACTTCAGCAAAGCAATACAATTGCGATATCAATTCCAGACATCACCAATCCGTTTTTTCCAGAACTTATAAAGGGCATCCAGGAAAAAATGAGAGATGAGGGATACAGCGTTATCCAACTGAACAATGAATGGAACCCGAGTATAGAAAAGGATCATTTTCAGTATATGGTGCAGACATGTGTGGACGGGGCGATTATATCACCGTCGCACTCAGGAACCGATTTCAGCACATTAGAAGGAGTACCGTTTGTACTTCTCACCAATTCAGATCTTTATTCTGAATACGATTCTGTTGGAAACAACAGCAAAGCAGGGATGCGCATCGCCCTTGAGCATTTATATAGTCTAGGTCACCGAAAAATTGCATTGTTGGTGGGTGGATCGATGCGTTCCGACCCGTCGTGGCGCTATGATATTTTCAGCGAGTTTTACCGCGAAAAGGGTTTGACGGTTCCGGCTAATTTCCTCGTGAGTTGCGATTATAATGTAGATTCCACTTTATCTTTTTTACAGGCACGAAAATCTATGGAAATTTTCCTAAGCGAAAATCCTATGCCAACTGCGTTCTTCGCGTCGAATGACATATTGGGATTAGCTGCTCTGCAGGTTGCCAACGAGCATGGAATAAAGGTCCCTGATCAATTATCCATTATTGGGATGGATGGAATTTTTTCTGGCGAGGTAAGCTATCCTGCGTTGAGTACCGTGAAGAAAAATCGCTCTGAAATTGGTGGCATTTCAGCGCAGATATTATTGGATAAAATCAAGAAGCCAAAAGATTGGTCGACCAAGAAAGTCCTACTTCCCTGTAAGTTGATTGAGCGTGGATCCACTGGCCCCGTTTAGATCGGACGCAAAAAACGTTGAATATTCGGCAAATCAATGATAACGTTATCAATTAATCAGGCGCCGTTGTAATTTGATTGCGCTAGCGTAATTTGGGAAGTTGGTGCAGCTGAGCTGCTAACAAGTTTGGCCGTTAGCAGACTATGTCTTCTTTTGTTTTTTGAGCTTTGGCGTGAACGAGTTCACTGATGTAATCTTGCGGGAAAGAAAAAGGATGAGTGACACAAGATCGGTATCTGTTGCTGAAATCTTCTCATTGCAACGCCCTGAACAGAAACCCCGAACAAAAAATCAGCTTTGGATCAAGGATGTCGGTTATGATGAAGCTCCTTGGTATTCTGAGCGTATGGGTCTACTGGAACTCGAAGACTTTTTGGAAGTTGCTGGTGAACGAATCGACTATGTCAAACTAGCTACAACGCAGGTGTTGGGGCATCCAGAGACTTGGTTGAAGCGCAAAATAGCGTTGTATCAGAAACATTCAATTCAACCTTACTTGGATCATGGATATTTTTTGCGGGCCTTTCGCTTGGGCGTTGTTGATGAAGCAATCGAGGCTGGAGCTGCCCTAGGTTTCTCTGTAATGGAATTTATGAATACTTTTGGCGATGTTCCTGAAAGACAACTCAGAAAATGGCGCAGCCTTGCAAGGGATTGTGGCATGAGCCTGATTTATGAACATCATCCTGAGCGCGGATGGAGGAAAGGCGTTGCCGATAAGCCCGCTACTTCTGCTGAAATAATTGAAGGGGCAGAGCCATTTCTTGCGGACGGTGCTTTTACGCTTCTGATAGACCATGAAGAAATAGAAATTCAAGAAGATGCGGCCACAGATGTGATTGGCGAAGTTGTGGAGGCCCTTGGTAAAGAGCGGGTCGCTTTTGAGCTTACCTCTACAAAGGAGGCTCCAATGAAGTGGTACTCAAATTTGTTGGATTATTTCTCAATGTTTGGAACTGACTGTAACGTTACCAACGTGATGCCGAGCCAAGTTATGTTTGTTGACCCACTGAGATATGGTGAAAGACCAGCGGATATTTTGTTCGAAAGGTACCCTGAGCTAATCAACTTTAGGCAAAAGTAAAATATCCATTTTTGAATCAGCCTAAGGAACACGTTCATATTGACTTTATGTAAAATGTAACCATCAAGGCCGTAGTCGTAGGCAACAGACGCGACAAAAAATCTTCGGCGCGAAATCCCAGGGCAAACAGTTCTCCAAGCAGCCCGATAGCATTATGAAAAAGACGCGCCGGTTTAGGTGGCGCATCACTAGCTGTGGTGATGCAGGGTAGTTATCGCATCACTAACGCATCACTAACTGAGTGGATACTGGCGGATACTGACAGATAAACTATTGACTAAAATATGAGCGTGGGTAACGGTCCTGTTGCATTTAGTTGCACACAGATCGATGTTTTTAACAGGTTCAATCCCTGTCACGCCCACCATTTCACCCTTAAAAAAATAACATGAAAACTGCGGGATATGGCGCATGCCGGCGTCATGCTTGTTTATATGAATTTCATCTCATATCATCGACATGTCTGTAGCTTGGAGACATAAACAGGTTCGATGTGGCCCGTCAGCCTGATCATTCACAGTTGAATATTTCCGGCATATGCGTTTTTTTCCGACAGGCATTTTCCTCGCGATGTTCATGTCGCCTGTGTGCGCTGGTGGCGCCATCATCGACCGAACGGAAGTCACCATTGGTGCCTTTGCAGAGTATGTTGACGCCACAGGAACCGTCACCGGGGCCGAAAGGTCAGGTGGCATGGTGTTCGAGGCCGGTTGGGTGACCAGGCCCGGCTGGAACTGGCGCACCCCCTACGGAGTGGAAAGCGCGCCGGAGGAACCCGCGGTTCACATCACCTTTGACGAGGCGGCGGCATATTGCCGGTGGCGCGGCGGACGTCTTCCAACCCGCGAGGAGTGGATCAGCAACGCCTATACCGAGCACCGCGACGCGCCACCCCCACCCTTTATCGCCGGAAGGACCTATCCATATCTAAAGGGTGACAGCCCTGTCGGGGCGAATTGCCTGCGGGACTGCGGTGCTGCCACCGGCAATCCGGTCGGCAAGCCGGACTATTCGCCATTCCTGATGCGCGGCTATGGGCATGCCAGAACGGGCAGCACAAGGGCCGGCGTGAATGGGATTTACGATATGGGGGCCAATGTCTGGGAGTGGGTGATATCAGGTGATGGTCCGCAACAGGCGACGATGGGCGGGTCCTGGTGGTATGGCGCGGCGCAGATGAAGGCTGATTATGGCGCCACCAAACCCAGGGATATGGCCGTTGTCTATATCGGTTTCCGCTGTATCTCGGATGGTCAGTAGATGATCAGCACCAGGTCTGTCGCATGTTGTCTTGTGGTGGCCGTTGCCATACTCCTCGGGCCTGTAAATGCGTTTGCCAAGCCGAAGACAATGTCGCTTCAGCTTACCTATGAGATCGAGTGGGGCGATGTCGACGTGGCGACTACCACCGCAGACTGGGTCTTTGGCGAGGATACGTTCGAACTTGTGGCCACGTCGCGGACCGTCGGTTTGACGGACGCGTTGCGGAAATATCGGGGTCGCACGGAACTCACAGGCAGAATAGAGGAAGGGCGATATCTGCCGCACAGGCTTGTTATTTCGGGAGTGTCGAAGCGCCGCGCCCGGGCGGCCTTCACGACCTGGACGCCGACAACCGGTGCCGCCGTCACTTACCGGGAGCCAGAGCTGGATCTGCAGAAGGTGTTCCCGCTTGCCAGGGAGTATATCGACGGGGCTGTCGACCCGTTCAGCGCGATGTTGAACGCGCTGAACGACATCGCGCAGAGCGGAACCTGCAAAGGCTCGCAACGGGTCTATGATGGCCTGAGAACCTCCGAGCTTGCCTTGCATGATGTTGGCACAGAGACATTGGAAAAGGACCGTCCGTTCGCCTATGGGGGCACGGCGTTGGTGTGCGGGTTTGTCGGCACGCCGACCGGCGGTCACCAGCGAAAGTCACGTTGGCGCAAAAAACAGCCAAAGCCCGAGGATGTTCTGATATTCGTCGCGGAGGTGCGACCGGAGCTGTTCCTTCCGGTCAGGCTACAGGCGAAGACCTTCCTCGGCACTGTGACGGCGAGACTGGTGATGCCAAGCCTGACGCTTGAAAGACAGTGACCATCTGAAGCCCGGAGCATCTGAAGTCCGAAGAACAGCAGGGGCTGCGTGTCAGAAAACCGCGTAAATTATTTGAGCGGCGGCTGAAACAAGGAGCAAACCGGCGCAACCGAAAAACAGGATGAGAGCAAATTTGCGCATCATAATTTATCCCCAGCCTCACTGCCTGTGGCATCAACTGAATTCGAATAAATCACACACGGCAATTTTCGCCACCGTTTTTCAGCCTGACTTGGGTGAAAATCCATGTCTGTTTCGTTGGATAGGGTCTCGGTCGTGGAATTGATCGGAGCTGGTTGCATGTCAGTCATTCCCGGGTTTCCTGCCATATTCCGAAGCTGGTGTTTCAGCGGGAGAGATAAGCCGTGGTCAGCACGGGGAAGCTGGCGAAGCCGAAACGACCATCCTTTTCCGCATTCGCCAACTGCGAGCGCCAGCTGGCCACGTCTTTCTCTGAAATCCCCCGGCTGATGGCGAAGTTTGCCATCACATTCTCTGTGTAAAGAGCAGGAGAGTTCTGATCGCGGTGGGTGATCACAAAGGCGAGCGATCTGTCCCTGATGTGGTTGAAACCAAGCCTCCTGAGTTTTCCAGGAAGTTCCATCGGAAGCATCTGATGGCTGCAATGCGCCCTGAAGGCGTCATGAATCTCATCATTGAGCTTTGCCTCAGCGCCGTGGAACCTGAAATGATCCCACAGTATTGATACGTTTACGAAGCTGCTACCCGGCTTCAATATCCGCGTGATCTCGGTGAGGGCCGCATCAACGTCGCTGATATATTCGAGCGCCTGTGTGGATGTGGCGGCGTCACAGCTGTTCTGCGTGAGGCCGGTATCGTCAGCACCTCTTTCCAACAGGGTGACATTCCCGGAGTCACCGCAATTTGTCCTGGCCTTCGCCAGCTGATCAGCGCTCGGGTCAAGCCCGATAACCTCTCCGTCGTCTCCCACGGCTTTCGCCAGGTGCCCCAACAGCTGTCCGGCACCGCACCCGACATCTATGATCCGGTCACCGGAATTTATGGTGAGAGTCTCCAATATTGCCTGCCGGCGATTGATCCCGGCGATGCTTGCGGCCATCAGCCTCTGGAGGCGGCCAACATCTCTGTCGAACTTCATGGATCCTTATAACCTTCTTTGCATAAGTTTGGCGGCCATTTCGTTTGGGATTTACGAGAGCCTGAAGAGACTGAAGTATGCATCAAGTTGTGGCGAAGCCAAGAGTGTTGCTGGCCCTCCAGCCATCCAGAGTCAAGGCCGGCGTCTCCATGGACGATGCCCATCATGCTGACGGCCGGACAGAGCCATCGAAGACACAAGTCGAACATGTCGTCAATCCAGCAGAATTCGGAACTGGCGAGGTCCGTCAGGGCAGGCCTGCGATGGCAATGCGCTGTCGCGTCGGGCGCCCGTCATCCGCCCATACAGGAAACGGAAATGCCGGGTCTTCCGCCGGAGTGAAAAAAGCCCCCACCGGGAGGAACAGTGGGGGCTTTCCGTCAGCTGTCCAGAAGAGACAACCCTTTTCGATAACGGCGATATTCACGCGTGCATTGCTTCTTCAGGAAGCGGAGCGCTGACTTTGTCATATGTCTGTTTTTCCGGTTGGTGAGGTTGACCTTCAGTCTGCGGCGAACTGCCAACGCATGGTTCCGGATCGGAACAGCGTTGGCATCGGGTAAGTAATACTGACCTATTTCGAAAACATATACTGCCAAGATTGCAGTTTCTCAGTGCAAAAATTGCATCACAGTCGATGGGGCAGGCGAGTCAGGTTCTCCGGATGTGAGGGGCCCCGAGGTCGGTGCCGACACAGCTGAATACCGGACATGGTTACCGGCCATTCCCCGGAGAGTTGTGCTGCCGTCTGAAATCCCGCAACCAGTGCGTCATGCTGTCTATTCATATCTCTTGAAAATGATAATGAGAATCATTATCACATTAGGAAGGTTCAAGGGAGGCGGTGATGAATGTGCAGCAGAATGCGTCCAAGCGCCCGGGCGTGGCAAGATTGCGTATCTGGGAAATCGACAGACACTGGCATTGTTCAATCATCGGCACCTGTTTGACATTCGCCGAGGCTGCCAAAATCGGGCGAAAATTCGGGGCGACCTGTGATGACCCGTCACAGCTTAACGCGGTCATCCACTCGATGCTCGTCCGCGACTGCAAGACCAGAAATCCCATCGCAATCCATGTCGAGAAGAAGCTGAACAACAAGCATGCGGCGATGGTAAAGAAATTCCAGAAGCTCAGCACCGACGAAGAGATTCTCGAGTTATGGAAGGCGTCGCTGAGAAACGGCCTTGTGCCGGGCGCCTATTGGGCAGTTGCGACAACCCCGTCCGTTCAGAACACCACCGCGACGAGAGTGTTTTCGGATGTCCACATGCTGTCGCATCTTCTTGGCTCGAGTAACCAGCAGGTCATCAGCAGGGTTGCGGAGCTGGAGGAGAAGATTGCGGTGAATGAGAACAAGCTGTCGAGGTTGCGCGAGATCAGCCGGCAACGGGAAGATGCGCATCGGCATGAAATCATTTCCCGCGATGCAGAGGTCAGTACTCTGAAGATCAGGCTTCTGAAGCATGAAAATGCGGGGTCGCGGCGGGGCGACGGTGAAACAGGGTCCCTGAAGGAAAAGATTGCCGTCGCCGAGGCGAAAATCGAGACGCTGGAAGGCAAAAATGAACGGGTGTTGAGCGCTCTGAATCTGCAACATGGATTTGCGAAACAGCGTGAGGATGAAATCGAAAGGTTGAACCTGGCTCATGCAGAGCTCGAAAAGCTGGTTTCATACCTTGCTGACAAGGCCGGTTGCGAAGACGAATTCCAGCTGGGAAATATCAACATTGTCTATGTCGGAGGCATAGGTCGCTCCTTTCAGAAAATTGGCAAGGCGATTGAACAGATCGGTGGTGAAATCTCGTTCTTTTCCGGCGAGGAAGGCAATTGCTCAACCGATCATTTGATAAGTCAGATCAAAAGGGCCGACCTTGTCGTCATCTCGATAACGAATATCAGCCATCGGATCGCGCTGATCGCCAAAAAGACCAGCAAACGCCTTGGTGTCGCCTTCTGCGTTGTGAAAACGCCGGGTCTTGGCTGTCTTATGCTGACGTTGCGCCAGCATCTGGAAAAGCAGGGATCCGGTTGATGTCAGACAGCAAGGCGGGCAGTCAGGAAACTGCCAATCCCTGTATGTGACGGCTGTGGGGCAATTTGGCGTTGCCTTGCCCGGCGGTCGCCACTCTTTCACCGGGGCTATTCGGGATTGCGGTCAGCGGAGCTGCCCTTTTCAAGCCTTCTGAATATCCAGTTCTTGATGAAGACAAGCGCGAACGCGGCGGTGAAGATCACCAGCAGGAACGGGATCACATGGGCGAAGATCAGCCAGTATTCCTTGTCATGCGCACGTTGTTCAAGGAACCAGACGGCGACGCGCAACGTCAGCAGCGCGGCGATCACCTGTATCAGTCTGGAAAGGAGCCTGTTGAGATTTGCCATGGACTCAGGTCCCGATGGTGAAAAGCGACATCAGCAGGAAGCCGCCGGCGGTCATGGTGATCCAGTAGACCGGCTTTGGAATGTTCATGCGCTTCGCGATCCTGGTGTAGAGGACCAGAAAGGCGAGAATGGCGACCGGCGCGATATATCTCCAGATGTCGTTCATCGGCATTCACCTCATCGATTACAACAGCACCGATACCGCCATGTTCGCGAAGAGAGAATAACGGCATTTCCGCGTTTGTGCATGAGGGAATCGGTGCCGACAGTCAGGACAATCTGTCTGCTGTCCCTGTGGCCGCGCTGGCGGGTCTGGCGCTGGCGCGCACATGGGTATCGATGGCGGCGGCCTCGCTGTCGGTCACGACAAGACCGAGCTTGCTGCGCCGCCACAGGAAATCATCGCCGGTGGCGACCCATTCATTCGCCACCGCCCAGTCGAGTTCGGCTGTTGTGATGGTGGCACCGAAATGTTCACCAAGCTGGTCCGGGCTGCTTGCTGATCCCAGAATTTCGAACGCATCGGTGCCATAGGCGCGCACCAGCCGCCGCGCCCAGGTGTCATCAAGAAACGGATATTGCCGGCACAGCTCGGCAATCAGCCTCGCAACCTCGGCAACCGCGAAATCGCCGCCTGGCAGGGGCGCCCCCGCCGTCCAGGGGCCGTGACGGTTGTCCAGCCGCGGCGCGATTTCGGCCATCGCCGCCTCGGCAAGCTTGCGGTAGGTCGTGATCTTGCCGCCAAAGATATTCAGAAGCGGCACATTGTCGGTGTCATCGGTCTTCAGCACATAGTCGCGCGTTGCCGCTGTCGCCGAACCGGCACCGTCATCATAGAGTGGCCGCACACCGGAAAATCGCCAGACGATATCGTCCTCCGTCACCGGCCTGGCGAAATATTGTGAGGCGAAATCGCGCAGATAGTCGCTTTCCTCCCTGGTGCAGATTGGCGGCGTGGCGGCGTCGGGGTGATCCTTGTCGGTGGTGCCGATCAGCGTGAAATCCTGTTCATAGGGAATGGCGAAGATGATCCGGCCATCGGTTCCCTGCAGGAAATAGCTGCGGTCGTGATCGAACAGACGCCGTGTGACGATGTGGCTGCCGCGCACCAGACGGATTTGATCGCTGGCATTCTGTCCGACAACGCCCTTGATGACGGTTTCCGCCCAGGGCCCGGCCGCATTGACCAGCATGCCGGCGCGCACCTGCCATTCCCCAGTGTTGTCGCACAGGGTGATCACCCAGCTGCCGGCATCGCGGCGCGCACTGACAACGCGTGTGCGCGGCATGATGGCGGCGCCGTGTCGCATCGCGTCGCGGGCATTCAGGACAACAAGACGCGAATCCTCGATCCAGCAGTCGGAATATTCGAACGCCCGGCGAAATTCCGGCTTCAGCGGTTTGCCGGCTACATCCGTGCGAAGGTCCAGTGTCTTTGTTCCCGGCAGTAACTCGCGGCCGCCAAGATGGTCATAGAGAAACAGGCCAAGCCTGATCAGCCAGGCGGGCCGGCGCCCTCTCATCCATGGCATGATGGCGGTGACAATCCGCGATACCGGGGTGTTGCTCTCAAATCGCATATTGGTGGACCAGGGGAGGACAAAGCGCATCGGCCATGAGATATGAGGCATCGCACGAAGCAGGGTCTCGCGTTCGACCAGCGCCTCGCGGACAAGCCTGAATTTAAGAAATTCAAGGTACCGCAGACCGCCATGGAAGAGTTTTGTCGAGGCAGAGGAGGTTGCCGACCCGAGATCATTCATTTCGGCGAGCCCGACCCTCATCCCGCGCCCCGCCGCGTCGCGGGCGATGCCGCAGCCATTCACCCCGCCACCGATGATGAACAGGTCGAATTCCCGGATGATGTCGCCATTGGTCATCTACAGCATGCCTTCAGGGGTGATGATACGGGTCTCGCCCTGCCTCGCCGCACGCAGGAAATTGTCTGGCGGCGGCGCGTTGGTTACAAAATGGTCTATCTCGGCGATGTCACAGATCCGCACCGGCGCATCGACCTCGAATTTCGAGGAATCCGCGACAAGGATCTTCTGGCGTGAATTTCGCAGAATGGCGCGTGCGACCGACACTTCCTGCATGTCAAAGTCAAGAACCGTGCCGTCGGCATCCAGTGACGAGCAGCCGATAATGGCAAAATCCACCTTGTATCGGGAGATGAACGCAACCGCGTCCTCGCCGATGACCGCGCCGTCACATTGTCTGACGCGGCCACCCGCAAGGACCAGCGTCTTGGACGGGCTTCCCGAAAGCTGGGTGATGATGTTGATGTTGTTGGAGATCACCATCAGATCTTCGTGGTGCTGCAGGGCCATCGCCACCTGTTCGGTTGTGGTGCCTATATTCAGCATGACGGCGCAGGCATTGGGAACCAGCCCCGCGGCAAGGCGGCCGATTTCCTGTTTCTCGGCACCGCGATGGACCCGCCGGGCGGTATAGTCGCGTGTCGTGACGGTGTCCAGCCGGTGCGCAACACCATGTGCGCGCTTCAGCAGTCCCCGCTGATCAAGGTCGCGCAGATCGTGGCGGATGGTTTGCGTCGTGACGCCGAAATGGATGGCGAGGTCCTCAACCTCCATTCTGTCACGTGCACGTACAAGCTGCAGGATTTCATCATGGCGCTTGGCAACAGACATGGTATGTCTTCCAGCCTCCATCCGGCCGGCACTGCCACCAGTCGCCAGCAAGGTTTATTTTCACTTCCCTTTCATATGATAAATTTTAGAAAATACAAGTGCCATGATTGAATCACGCGAAAGTTATTGGAGCAGGCCTCTTGCGCCTGCGCCTGCGCCTGCGCCTCCGCCTGCGCCGGTGTCGGCGCATGCCGTTGGTCGCATGACTGATGATGACGGGGAGCGCCGGTGCCAGCGCGGCCGGCTAGGGTGTGTAGCCGGTGGTCGGTTTGCCCGCCGCCATCCACCCGTTGATACCATCCGACAAATGCGTCACATCGGTGAACCCCAACTGCTCGATCAGCGCGTTGCCAAGGCCGGTCGTCCGGTTGCCGCTACGGCAATACAGCATGATCGGCGTGTCCGGTGAGGGGGCCAGTGACCTGAAACTGTCCAGGAAATCCGGATCGACGCGGCCATTTGCCTGAAAGGCCGTGATCGTCTCCGCGCCTTCGATGATGCCGGTCTCGCGCCATTCATCCTCGCGCCGGATATCGATGATCACGACGCCGTCGGCCTGCGCCTGCAAAAGCGCATCCGGCGTTGCCTCGCCAAGCGTCACCGCTTCGGTGACGTCCAGAAGCTCAATCTCGAAGATCAGTGTCGCGTTTGGCGGGATGACACCGCCCGCACCGGCGGCACCATAGCCAAGCTCGGGCGGGATGGTCAGGCGGCGGGCCTCGCCGATCTTCATGCCGGTGACACCCTGTTCCCAGCCGCTGATCACCTGGCCGGCTCCGATGGTGAAGGCAAAGGGCTGGCCGCGCGGGCGTGAGGCGTCGAACACCTCGCCATCCTCCAACCGGCCTTCATAATGCACGCTGACGCGGGTGCCGGCCTCGGCCACCATACCGTCACCCTCGGTGATGATTTCAATCTGCAGTTCAGCCGCCACGGCATTTTTCCCCAAAATAAGACACGCAAGAAGAAGCAGGCGAAGAAGCCAGTGTTTCATTTCCGGTATCCTGTCCATAGTGCTTCCGCGAATGTGTGTCGGTGGATAATTGTCGGCGCGATGCCACCTGTCACGATGACCGGCATGTCCCGAATGCCAGATATATACTACCGCAGGGCGCATAATGACAGCCCCAGACCGCATTGCGGTGGCGTTCAACTGTGGCATAATCGACGTGAGACCAGCCTGAACATTTGAACTACTGATGTGTCCTGAAGGGCATGTCGGAACAAGCACATATCAACCTTTGGAGGTAAACATGCAGTTTCTTGTTCTGGGAAGTTATTCAAACGAGGCGCTTGGCGGGTTCGTCAGCAGCCCAGAGGATGACCGTCGGGCCGCTGTCAGCGGCATGATGGAAAAAATGGGCGCGAAGATGCACTCGATGCATTTCCTGCGCGGCGAGTATGACTTCGCCATCATGGGCGAGGCTGACAGCTTTGACGATGTCGCCGCGGTGAAGATGCTTGTCGCGGCCTCCGGCGCGATGAAGGAACTGACGATCATGGAAGTGGTGGATATCAATGGTATCGCCGGCAAGGCGAATGCCATCGCCGGGGCCTATCGCAAGCCCGGCTCCTGATCCGGCAGGCCACGCCCGGTGGTGACAAATCTGCCGGGCATGGCCGTTTCGCCGTGACTAGCCATGCAGGATGGCGAAACATTCGCCCTTCGCCTCATGCGTCATGGTGATGCCGTTCTCGCTGGTTGATTTGCTGCGATGTTCTTCCTGCCTGGCAAAGTTGGCCTCGAAGGCGGCTTTTGATGTGAAAATACTGACCGACCCGTGTGTCTGGCTGTCAATCTCGAACCAGTAGATATTCACCAGGTTAGGGTTGTCGCGCCATTGTGTCTGGACCTCGCGCATCCGCGCCTTGTCCATATCAGCAGGGTGTTTCCAGATGGTCGAAACCACGTAGTTCATGATCGTCCTCCCTTGTGTACTGTACCTTGATAACTGTGGAGTGCCGTGCCTTGCCGCGGTCGTCCTATTCCTCGGTCTTGTTAGGCTTTTCGTCGCCCCAGATCCAGTTGATGATGAAATGCAGGATCACCGCCGGCCCCAGGTAGAGCGCCGCCAGCGTGATCTGTGTCGTCAGTTCGGCGGCACCGGCCTGTGCCTTGGCAGACAGGAACACGGCGGCGGCATAGGTCAGGATGATGGCAAGGCGGCGGCGGCTTTTCATGTGGTGTTCCTCATCGCTCCCGGAGCGCCCTTGCGGCATGTGGGCTCCGGGTCGTCACTCAACTCAATCACTCGATCCAGTAAAGCCTGTGACCCGGCTGCCTGTCCAGATATGTGTGGCGCGGCAA
>JAAZUU010000039.1 GCA_018624035.1 Rhodobiaceae bacterium
ATCTGTTGCCTGTGTCGAGATAGACGAGTTGCTGGGCAAGCAAACTTTGCTAGGCTCGAACATCTGTCAACAGCACACAAGGGAGACCAAAAATGTCTGGTGAGGTAATTAGCTTTACGACCGTCGAATACCCTGATGAAGCTTCAATGCTAAAGGCACGGGAAGTATTTCAGCAGGAAATGAGCAAACTTGCCGACAAATTGCGGCCCTTGGGCATGACCAGGTTCCATTCCAGCCGCATGTTTTTGCCAGAAGACAGGTTCATTATCGGTAACTGGTTAGAGTATCGCGACTTGGAAGCCTACGAGGCTTGTGACAAGATTTGGCAAGAGAGCGGAGCTGAGTTCGCTGAGAAATATGGCCACCTATTCGAAGGTGTCACCGTCACGCCCCATCGCGGTGAAGTGATGGACGATTATTCCTGAGCTGACAGTATGACAGCTCCAAACAACAACCAAAGCCCCCTTTAGTCCCCCTTTTTGAAATCGCTGTTCGTCGAACCCACCGGGGGTGGTGTTTGTCGTCCATGGGACCCAATCAAGACAGGATGTCGGTCACTCGCTGGTCACTCTTCGGTCACTCAAGACCCCTGATTTCGAGTGACAAGCCACCGATCATGTCGATAGACTCAAACCATTGACAACACACGACACAGGCGGTGATCAAAGGTCAGCTTACGTTTTGACTAAGGAAGCAATGGTGCCCGGGGGCGGATTCGAACCACCGACACGCGGATTTTCAATCCGCTGCTCTACCAACTGAGCTACCCGGGCATCGGCAGGCACATGTCGCCCGCACGGTGGCTGTCAGTCCGACAGCAGGCAACGGTATAGCCGCCCGCCCCCTGCCTGTCCAGCGGGAAAAGCAGCGGCGCAGCGTGACCGGCAGGGTCAGATATCATCCTCGGAATGCGCCTTCACGGCGGCAAGCGATTCGACGATTGTGTCGTCGGCCGATTCCACCGCCGGAATGGCATAGCTTTCCTGAAACCACCGGCCAAGATCGATGTCCGCGCATCGCCGCGAGCAGAACGGGCGCGGGCTGCGGCCGCCTTTCTGAGCACGCGGTGCCGCCGGTGCGCCGCAGGTCGGGCATGTCAGGCTGTCGGTCGGTGAAGTCATCGCGCGGGCTCTTGCAGGGTGGCGGTCACAACCTCAGACGAAACAACAGGCGTCACCGGCCTGTCAAGCACCGCCAGCGCCGCGGTCCCCGGCCCCCTCAACCAGGCGGCCATGTCAGGTGACAGCTCGATGACAGGCGCCGCCAGTGCGGGCCGACGGGCGATGGTCCGCAGCACTGTCAGCACCGACGTGGCGATCGGATCGGCCTCATAGCCGGCCGGATCGGACCGCCCATGCGGCAGCCTGACTTCCAGCATGCCGGCCCGCGAGCGCCCAATCCATTCGGGATGGCGCGGGTCGGTCGCCAGCGCGGCGATCAGGGCGGCATCCACCTGTTTGCGCGTGGCCGGTTTCATGCGCGGCAGATCGATCGCCACCAGCCCGCCTGTCTGACGAAGGCGCAGTTGCGCCGCGATGGCCGCTGGCGCCGCGGCAAACAACGCCTCAAGGCTGCCATCACCGCTGTCGAGATCGATGGCTGTCAGCGCGCGGGTCGGCTCGATCCACATCCGGCCACCGCCGGCAAGCGCCACCTGTGGCTCACCAACCGCGGTCATCATCCCGTCCCATGCCGAATCGAACATCATCCAGCTTTCCGGACCGGTCTCGATGATCGGTATTGCGGGATATTGACAACGGATCCGCGCCACCAGCCCACCTCCGTCAAAAAGACAGCCTGTTGCATCCAGCGAACCGACACGGTCTTGCCACTCCCCTATCAAGGCCCGGCAGGCTGCCGTGAGATCATCACTCCGGGAAGCGGTGCGGCGCAGAATGACGCCAAATTCACCCGCCCCCGCAAGACAGGCCGCCAGTTCCGCCATCACCCCATCATCCGGAACGGTTTCAAGATGGCGCGACATCGCGATGCCGGTGTCCCCCGGAAACAGGACGAGATCGCGCCCGACAAGCCGGGCGCCGGTCACGGCCTGCCAGGGCTTGTCCTCGCGCGGGGCCGCCATGATGGTGATGGTTGCCGGGTGACCGGCGCCCAGCGCATCGCGTCTGCCTGTTCGGACCGAGACAGATGTGCCGTCGGCAAGGCGCGCCGTGGCACGGCCCTGCGCCGCAAAGATGCGATCAACACGCACCCGGTGAACGCTGCCGACAAGATCGGGCGCGTGCGCCTGATCCTGCCACGCCTCGATCACCGATTCGCCCTGCATCATCAGGGCACGGATCTGCCCGGGCGACTTGTCGATCAGAACCCGCGGCCCGCCCGTCATCATCACCCCATAAGGCCGTTGCCGCGAAGCATCGCCGCAATGTCATAGAGGCTGAAGCCGACAATGTTGGAATAGGAGCCTTCAATATGCCTGATCAGCGCTGCCGCAGGTCCCTGTATGGCATAGCCTCCGGCCTTGCCCTGCCAGTCACCGGTGGCGATATAGCTGTGGATCTCGTCGGCGGACAGGCGTTTCATCGTCACCCGGCTCGTCACCAGGCGGCTGACAATCCGACCATCGGCAAGCCGAAGCGCAATCCCGCCAAGCACCCGGTGCCGGCGTCCTGACAGCAGATCAAGGCAATGCCGGGCCTCGGCATCGGTCTCGGCCTTGGGAAGTATCATCCGCCCGCGCGCGACCACCGTGTCGCCGGCAAGCACCACCGCACCGGCGGGCAGGTCGAACTGACCGGCGGCGGCGGCTTTCTCATGCGCCATGCGACGCGCGTAATCGGCAGGCAACTCGCCGCGGTGCGGGGTTTCGTCGATATCGGTGGCAAGAACACGACCCGGAACAATCCCGATCTGCGCCAGAAGATCGAGCCGGCGCGGCGAGGCCGAGGCGAGAACCAACGTGGGTCTACGGCTGTTCATCCGGCCCTCCACGGCTGCCATTCACGGCTGCCATCCACGACTGGCGGGGATCAGCCGGAGGTATTTGAAACGGAACGTGATCCGGCCCTTGGTCAGATCATAGGGTGTCATTTCGACATTGACCCGGTCGCCGGCAAGGATGCGGATTCGGTTCTTTCGCATCTTGCCGCTGGTATGGGCCAGCACCTCGTGATCATTGTCGAGCTTCACCCGAAACATTGCGTTCGGGAGCAGTTCGGCAACCGTCCCCGAGAATTCGATAACGCCTTCTTTGGCCATGATCACCTTTCCGCACTGGTTTTGCGCCCTAGAGATGACCAAAAATCGCCGAAAGGTCAAGCCTCGCCGGATTTTCCGTCAGTTCGGTTGTCCGGAAGATAGACCGCAAGCTTGGTGGCGATGTCATCACGAACGGCGCGGTAGGCGCGCAGTCTTTCCTCGCGCGACCCCTGCAGGCCGGCAAGGTTGTCAACCGGCCAATAGAGTGTCGCACAGTCGATATTGCGGGTGATCTCCCGCGCCTGCGCGTGCGCCTCCGGCGAAAAGGAGATGATCACGTCATAGAAATCGCAGTCCAGATCGGCGAACCCCTTAGGCTGATGTGATGTCAGATCAAGCTCGATTTCGGCCATGACGGCGATGGCAAAACCGTCCTGCTGGCCCGGTGTGACGCCGCAGGAATCGGTGAAGATGCGCCCCGGAAAGCGTGCCTTGACCATCGCCTCAGCCATGGCGGATCGCACCGCGTTGATGTTGCAGGCGAAGAGGATCGAGCTGACATTGTGCGCCGGAGCTATGACGGTCTCGTCGGTGTCGTTTGTCTGGCCCATTCGAATCAAGTCCCTGTTGTCATGGCTAGCGTGCCTGCAGCACGCAGATCAGCGTGAACAGCCGCCGTGAGGTCATCTCGTCAGTCGCGACCCGCCCATCGAGGCGGCTTCGCAGAATATCGGCACCTTCATTATGGAGCGCGCGCCGCCCCATATCGATGGCCTGGATCTGCGATGGTGATTTCGTGCGGATCGCCTCGTAATAAGTGTCACAGACCTGGAAATAGTCGCGCATGACACGGCGCAGCGGACCAAGCGCCATATAGAACTGGCTCAGCTCGCTGTCGGAGTCACTGCGGATGTCGAAGCGTATATGTCGCCCCTCGGAACGAAGATAGAGATGGAACGGCCCGTCAAGCGGCGCGCCTTCCTGATCGACAAGGGCGAAGCTGTTATCCTCGAGAATGTCGTAAATGGCGATGGCACGCTCATGCTCGGCCTCGGCGGAGCGGCGCGGCGTGCCAGCCTCGTCAAGCTCGATCCTGACGAGACGATGGGCGGGTTGCATAGCCCCGCTGTCACCCATGCGCTCGTCATCCCCCATCCTAGCCTCGTGCGTTCATCCTGATGGTCATCGACAGCGCGTGGGCGCCAAGCCCCTCGGCATTCGCCAGCGCAACGCCAGCCGGCGCGATCCGGCCAAAGCTGCCGGCATCACATTCAACCGTCGTGGTGCGCTTCATGAAATCCGCCACACCGAGACCGGACGAGAATCGCGCCGTGCGGGCTGTTGGCAGCACATGATTTGGGCCGGCCACGTAGTCGCCAATGGCCTCCGGCGTGTAACGGCCAAGGAAGATCGCCCCGGCATGCCGGATTTCAGGCAGCCAGCGGCGCGGCTCCTCGACCGCCAGTTCCAGATGTTCGGCGGCGATGCGGTTAGCAAGCGCCGGCATGTTCCGCATCGAATCAACCGTGATGATGGCCCCGTTATCCTGCCAGGACTGGCCGGCGACGGCGGCGCGGTCGAGCGTCTTCAGAGTGGTCGCGACGGCCGCCTCGACCGCATCGGCGAAATTGGCATCATCGGTAATCAGGATGGCCTGCGCGGCCTCGTCATGCTCGGCCTGTGACAGCAGATCGGCGGCGATCCAGGCCGGATCGTTGCTGTTGTCGGCGATCACCAGAATTTCCGACGGACCGGCAATGGAATCGATCCCGACCGTGCCATAGACCTGCCGCTTGGCGGCCGCGACATAGGCATTGCCAGGGCCGACAATCTTGTCGACCGGCCGGATGCTGTCGGTGCCATAGGCCAGCGCGCCGATGGCCTGCGCGCCGCCAACACGCCAGATTTCGGTGACGCCGGCAATGGCGGCGGCGGCAAGAACCATCGGGCTGACAAATCCGCCGGGCGCCGGCACCACGATCACCCGCCGTTCGACGCCCGCCACAGCGGCCGGGATGGCGTTCATCAGAACCGATGACGGATAGGCCGCCTTGCCGCCGGGAACATAGAGGCCTGCCGCATCAACCGGCGAGTAGCGCATGCCAAGCCCGACGCCGTCATCATCGGTAACCTCGAATCCCTGCGGTATCTGGCGTTCATGAAAGCTGCGGATGCGGGTGGCGGCGGTATCAAGCGCCGTTCGCAATTCATCGCTCAAACCGGCCAATGCCGCGTCAATCTCGGCCTGCGGCACGGCAAGTTCGGCCATGCTGTCAGCTGCCAGGTCATCAAACCGCGCCGTCAGCTCCAGCAAGGCGACATCACCGCGCGCTCTCACATCGGCAAGGATGTCGGCAACCGTGGTCGCGACATCGACTGTCGCCTCACGCTTCGATGCCAGAAGCGCGGCGAACGCGCCCTCGAAATCTGCCTGCCGATTGTCAAGTCTGACCGCCATTGATCGTCCCTTTCGCCCGCCGCCGGACACATACGCACGGGCCGGCACAGCCCGGCCAGCCCGTATTCTGTCCGGGAAATGTTCCGGTCAGGAAGGTTTAACGCCAAAAAGACGGCAAAATCAATCGTCACACCGGCAGGTCAGGGCGACTGGTCGTCGCTGTGGGACGGCAGGTTCGGTGTCGGGCGACCTTCTTCGAGATCCTCGACAAGGATCAGCAGGCTGTCAGCGTCAAGCCGCAGTGAGACCCCGCCGGAAAACAGCAATTCGACATTCGCGCCGTCAATTGTGGTCATGGCGGTGATGGCCAGAAGGTTGAAAAGTGCGCCGCGGCGGGACGCCGGCATGCCTGTTGTGCGGACCTTGTCGATGTTGAGGATCTGGATCCCGCAAAGCTGGCGTTCATAGACAGGCGCGCCGGAATCGGTCGTCACCCCGGCAACCGCCGGCCGGTCCCAGCAAAAACGGTTCACCACCATTACGAAGCGCCGATTGGCACGCTCAAAACTCATATCCTCGCCGGGGATGATGGCGTCCTGAAGAAGCGTCGAGAGAACCTCGACATCCTCGGTCGACGCGGCGCGAAGGCGCAACCTGTCGGCGGAGCCGTCCCGTGTTCTTGCCGGCATCGTCAGTCCCCGACCCGTTTCATGCGCGCACCGCACTGACCAAGCTTCGACTCAAGATCAGAATAACCACGGTCAAGATGGTAGATGCGGCTGACCTCGCTCGTACCCTCGGTTGCGAGCGCGGCCAGCACCAGCGATACCGAGGCCCGCAAGTCGGTGGCCATCACCGGTGCCGGTGTCAGGGCGGCGCGCCCGCGCACCATGGCCACGCCGCCGTCAACCTGGATGTCGGCCCCCATGCGCATCAGTTCCGGAACATGCATGAACCTGTTCTCGAAGACGGTCTCGGAAATGCGTGACGAGCCTTCGGCAAGACACATCAGCGCCATGAACTGCGCCTGCAGGTCGGTCGGAAAGCCGGGAAACGGGTCGGTGGTGATGTCAGCCGCCTTCGGCACGCCATTCGCCACCACCCGCAGGCTGTCCTCGCCGGCCGTGATGCCGGCCCCGGTGTCGCGTAGGATATCAAGAAGCGAATCAAGATGCCGCGGCTGCGTGCGGGTCAGCGTCAGATCTCCCCCGGTGATCAACGCCGCGATGGCAAAGGTGCCGGCCTCGATCCGGTCGGGAATGACCGCGTGTGTGGCATCGCCAAGCCGGTCGACGCCCTCGACGGTAATGGTGTCGGTGCCATGACCGGAAATACGCGCGCCCATCGCATTCAGACATTCGGCGAGATCACTGATTTCCGGCTCACGGGCCACATTCACGAGTTCCGAGGTTCCTTTCGCGAGGCTGGCCGCGATCAGGGCGTTCTCGGTAGCCCCGACCGACACCATCGGAAATACCACGCGGGTGCCGGTCAGGCCATCCGGCGCGCGCGCCTGGATGTAGCCGTCGGCAAGCTCGACAATGGCGCCGAGCGACTGCATGGCGCGGATATGGAGATCGACCGGACGGGTGCCGATGGCACAGCCGCCGGGAAGCGATACGCGGGCCTGCCCATGGCGCGCCAGAAGCGGGCCGAGAACGAGGATCGAGGCCCGCATCCTGCGAACCAGATCGTAGGGCGCGTCGACATTCGTCACAGTGCCGGACATGGTCACAACGTCACCGTCGCGCTCCACCTCCAGCCCGTGATTGGCAAGAAGGACCTGCATCGATCTTGTATCGACAAGGTCGGGCAAATTGGTCAGACGCAGCGTCCCGTCGGTGACAAGCCCCGCCGCCATCAGGGGCAACGCCGCGTTCTTGGCCCCGCTGATGGCGATTTCGCCGGTCAGCGGCACCCCGCCATCAATCTTCAGCCTGTCCATGATCCTGTTCCGCCCCTGTCGATGGTTCCGCGTCTGTCCCTTTGCCGGCCGCCACCTGTGGCACCCGGTCATCCACATCGGATTGCCTCGCCCGTGACTGCGCCTTGCGGCGATGCAGATTCGCACGGAGCGCCTGCGCCAGCCTGTCTTGCCTGTCAGTCTCCGGTTTTGACACCGTTCAACACCCCCTTGAGGTCATATGTTGCGATCCGGCACCCGCCCTGACCCGGACTGTATCACCCAAAGCCGACAGCCCGGCAATGACAAATGCAGCTGCAGCCAACCACGCGACTGCCGCCTTCGGTTCAACAAGTTAAGATGGCACACTGGATTGTCATTAAGGACATATTGTGGCAGTCGGACGGCGGCTGTAAACTTCGCTCCCTGCCATAGCCTTGTGGGTCACGGCATTTCGGGTCACGGCATTGTGGGTCACGGCATTGTGGCATCAGCCTTTGGCATGAGGGGAGATCGAGGACATGGCATCATGGACGCATGCCGCGGCAAAGCGGCTGTGGCTGCCGGCCCTGCTGGCTGGCGGGCTTGCGCTGTTCCTGTTGCTCGGTGGACGGCATGTTCTGAGCTGGCAGACCATCGCGCTGCATTATGGCGCGCTGACAGCGGCCACCGAGGCCAATCTGCCAATGGCTGCCGCCGTCTTTCTCGGCATCTACATCATCGCCGTCGCCTTCTCGCTGCCGATTGCCCTGCCGCTGACGCTGACCGGCGGCGCCTTGTTTGGCTGGCTTGCTGTCGGACTTGTCATGGTCGGCGCGACGGTCGGCGCGATGGTGGTGTTCATCGCCGCGCGGACGGCCTTCGCCGATCTGGCGCGCGAACGTGCCGGCCCGTTCCTGTCGCGGCTTGAGGGCGGCTTCTCACGCAATGCGTTTTCCTATCTTCTGGCGCTGCGCCTGATTCCGGCAGCTCCGTTCTGGGTGGTCAATATCGTGCCGGCGCTGACCCGCATGAGTCCCGGCAGCTTTGTTCTGGCGACGTTCATCGGCATGGTGCCCGGCACCACGGTTTTTGTGTCGGTCGGCCGCGGGTTTGATCATATCCTTGGCAGCGGCAGCGTGCCGGACCTGCAGGTGCTGAGCTCGCCGGCGATCCTCTGGCCACTTGTCGCGCTTGGTCTTCTGGCCTTGCTGCCGGTAGCATGGCAGTGGGTCCGGGCGCGTCGGAAAGAGACATCCTGATGAAACATATCACCACTGATATCTGCATCATCGGCGCCGGATCGGGAGGGCTCAGCGTTGCCGCCGGGGCGGCCCAGATGGGCGCACGGGTGGTGCTGTTCGAGGCTGACAGGATGGGCGGCGACTGTCTGAACAGCGGCTGCGTTCCGTCAAAGGCTCTGCTTTCCGCCGCAAAGGCTGCGCATCAGGCACAGGGCAACCCGGCGATGGGTGTCACCGGCGCATCGCCAGCCATCGATTTCGCGGCGGTGAAGGCGCATGTCACCGCCACCATCGCCACGATCGCCCCGCATGACTCGGTCGAGCGCTTCACCGGGCTCGGCGTCACCGTGATCAAGGAACGCGCGCGCTTCATCGCGCCGCGGCGTGTTCGCTCGGACAGTGTGGAGGTTGCGGCGAAATTCTTTGTCATCGCCACCGGGTCGACCCCGATGGTGCCGCCGATCCCCGGGCTCGATGCGGTGCCGTTCCACACCAATGAAACGATTTTCAGCGATCCGGAGAAGCCGGACCATCTTGCGATCATCGGCGGCGGGCCGATCGGTGTTGAGATGGCACAGGCGCATCGCCGCCTTGGCTGCCGGGTGACGCTGATCGAGGCGGCGACAATCATGTCAGGGGACGATCCCGACTTGCGATCCATCCTCGTGACGCGGCTTCGTGAGGAGGGTGTGGAGATTGTCGAAGGAGTCGGGGTGAGCGCCGTGGGCGGCCTTGCCGGTGCGCTGACGGTGACTCTTGAGGACGGGCACCGGATCGAGGCAAGTCATATTCTGGTGGCCACAGGGCGCCGCCCCTCTGTCACCGATCTCGGGCTGGAGGCCGCTGGCATCACCACCGGCCGTACCGGCATCACCACCGACAACCGGCTGCGAACAAGCGACAAACGGGTTTTGGCCATCGGCGATGTGACAGGGCGGCCGCAATTCACCCATATCGCCGGTTATCATGCCGGCATCGTGATCCGCAACATGTTGTTCCGGCTACCGGCGAGGATCGACGAGGCCTTCACTCCCTGGGTTACCTATACCGACCCTGAACTGGCACATGTCGGACTTGGCGAGGATGCTGCGGCGGCGGCCTGGGGCGCGGCCAACATCCGCACGCAGAGTGTCTCGCTGGCAGATAATGACCGCGCCGTGGCCGAACGCCGTACCGAGGGCATGGTCAAGGTGGTCACACATCGCAATGGGCGCATCCTCGGCGCGAGCATCCTGGCACCGCAGGCCGGCGAAATGATCCTTGCCTGGTCGCTGGCGATCGGCACACGCCGCAAGATCGCCGACATGGCCGGCGTGATCGCGCCCTATCCGACCTTCGGCGACGCCGGCAAGCGCGCCGCCGGGCAGTTCTTCACCGCCGCCCTGTTCAGCCGCCGCACCCGTGCCATCGTGCGCTGGCTTCTGAGGCTGTGACGGCCGACAGCACCCGGCCGGCAGATGGATTGACGGGAACATCCGGGCGGACAGCAGGCCAAAAACGCACTTGCAAAGGCGTCGCGATCTCGTGTAAGTCAGGCGCGTCGATGGGAATGCTGCCATAGCTCCAGCGGTAGAGCGCACCCTTGGTAAGGGTGAGGTCGCGTGTTCGAATCACGCTGGCAGCACCATCGGACCCTCTTGATCACCTGAAAGTTCAGCGTAGCGCCTTTGTCCGGAGAACAGCGGTCCCGGAAATCAGGCGCGCTGGTCTGACAGGACTGCCATCGCCACGATCTGAAGGCAGCACCCCTCGGGGAGCGTCGCCTGATGTGCCTGGCGCGCCGGACGTCTTTCCGGATCGGGCCATAACCGAAGCCAGTGTTCATTCGCATGCGAGCGGTCTGACTTGTCAGCGAAATAGAGATCTATTTTCACCACATCGTCACAGCTGGCACCCGCCTCTTCAAGGATCGCCTCGAGATAGGCAAAGACAAGCGCCGTCTGTTCGCCGCGGTCCGCCGGATATTCATCGGTGTCGAGGGTCTTTCCGAGGATGCCTGAAGTGACAAGAATGCCCCCCGCCACCGCCGCATTCGGCACAGGGTTGCGGTGCGCCGCCGCGTCCGGGCTGTTGATCGCGCGCACCATCAGGCACCACCCTTCTGATGCCTGATCGGGTTGGCAAGGCGGCCGAGCGGTCCGATCTCGATGGCGACCGTACCGAGGGTCTCGCCAAGCAGCAGGCTCTTGTGGCCGCGCGGGAAACGTCCGACCCCCTTGCCGGTGGTGCCGAAGGAGATCATGTCGCCGGGCTCCAGCGTGAAGTACCGGCTTGCCTCGGCGATGCAGGTCTCGACTGAAAAGCGGTAATTGCCCGTATGGTCCCTGGTGAAAGGCTCGCCATCAATGGTGCCGGTGACATGAAGGTCATTCGGGTTGCCGACAGCCTGACGGACGGTGATCCACGGCCCGCAGGGCCCGAAGGTATCGGTGCCCTTGGAGCGCGTGTGGTAGACATAATAGGCGTCGGTATCATCCTCGCCATGAAGGTTGCGCCAGCCATAGAATTCCGGACGCGCCATGTCCCGGTCATAGGTCACGGCAATCGAATCCTTGCCGAATTTCAAACCGTGCGAGGTGACGTCATTATGGATCATGAAGCCGAACACATGATCCAGCGCGTCAGCCTCGTCGATATGTTTGGCGCGCTGTCCGATCACCGCGCAAATTTCCGGTTCGGGAATGACGGCACCCCAGCCCGGGTCGACAATAACGGGCTTTCCATGGCCGGTCAGACAGGAAGGCGGCTTCAGGAAAAAATTCGGCACGCCCGGGTCATGATGGGCCTTTTTCATCAACTCCCTGTTATTGAAGGCAACACCGAGAATCTTTGACGGGTTGCCAATCGGCGGCAGCCAGTCAATGGCGTCGTCATCCTCACGAAGGCCGGTCTCGCCGCCAAGGTTTTCCGCTGCCGCGGCCAGGGCGGGCAACAGGGATGCATCATCGCCTGCACGGCACACGAGCTGCATCATCGTATCCATCCCGTCCATACCTGCAGCCTGCGTCAGATCGGCGACCGGGCGAATGGTGCCATCTGTCATCCGCAAGACGAGGGCAGGGGCCCCCTCAAGCCGGACTGTCCCGAACTTCATGATGACCATCCTTCCAGAAAATCCTCGAGTGTGACCGGCGGGGCGTCAAGCAGGGGCTTGTGCACCATCGCACCTTCGAAACATGTCGCCTCCTGAAACCATTTGCGTGGTGCCGGAAAGCCCCAGAGCTGCGAGCGGCGAAGGTCCGACAGATCCCATCGTGTCGGTTCATGGTCACTGTCGATGACATTGTAGTGGCTTGTGAAGGTCTCGACCCGATGTCCGTCCGGGTCACGGTAATAGATGAAAAAGGCGTTGCCGATGCCATGGCGTCCCGGCGCGCGGTCCATCGTACCGGCAAGCCCGAGAGACGCCATCACATCGGCGCCGTGCACCACATTGGCGATTTCGGGCGTGTGGTAGGCAATGTGATGCAGCCGCGGCCCCGACCCGTTTGCATAGACGACATCCTGCGTGTTGTTCTTCCGTTTCAGCCAGACCCCCCAGACCTGATCGCTTCCATCGGTTGCGGTATATTCAGCCAGCCTGAAGCCGAGGTCGTTATAGAAACCATAGGCTGTCTCGACATCATGAGTGGCGATCTGGATGTGATCGAGGAACACCAGCTTGCCGCCGGCATGAGTGTGGAACCGGCGCATCCGGTTTGTCCTCTGTTCCATGGTGGCGCAGAACTCCACCGGCACACCGACCGGATCGGTGATGCGCAGTGTCGGCCCCTGAAACGGCCTTTCGACAAATTCGGCGGCCACGCCGCGCGCTCGGAACCAGTCATGCGCATGCTTCAGATCATCATCGGTATACATGCGGTAACCAACGGCCCGGCACACACCCGGTCCGTCCGTCGGCATCCTTTCGAACATCAGGGAAAACATCCCGGGTTCCTCGATGGCGCGCAGGGCCAGCCGCTCCGCATCCTGAAATGTCACCTCGAGGCCAAGGCCAGATTCATAGAAAAAGCGTGTCGCGTCCAGGTCGCGGCTTGTCAGCACCACATGGCTCATCCGTGTGATATTGAACGGCATGTCGGCATTGGGTATCAGCAGCCCCATGACATATCTCCTTGTTGGCTTGCCATTCGCCGTGATCCGGTCATATCACGGAACTGTCGACAATCAGTGTCGACAATTCGCGCCTGTATGACAACGGTATGACAAAGCGAAGCAAAGCTGCGTTCCTGCCTGTCTTCATACACCGAGCTGCGAGGTCAGCCCCCCATCGACCAGCATGTCGGCACCGGTGACGAATCCCGCCGAGTCTGAGCACAGATAGGCGATCATCGCGCTTGTGTCCGCCGGCATGCCGATCCGCCCGACCGGGTGCGAGGCCGCGAATTCGGCAAACATCTCGTCGACCGACTTGCCGTCCGTGGCGAGTTCCCGCGCCGAGAATTCCAGCAGGGGCGTGCGAACGGACCCCGGGCTGATCGAATTGACCCTGATTCCGTCGGCAGCGCAGTCAACCGCCATGGCGCGGGTCAGCGCGTGAACCGCGCCCTTGGTCGCGGCATAGGCGGCGACACGGTTCTGGCTGGCATGTCCCTGCACCGAGGAAATATGCACAATCGACGCGCCGTTCGCGGCCTTCATCAGCGGGTAGAGACAATGCGATGTCAGGTAACATGACCGCAGATTGACCGCGATAGTCCGGTCCCACATCTCCGGCGTCGTATCCTCTATCGAGCCATAGAACTGAATCGCCGCCGCATTGACCAGCGCGTGAAGATGGCCCGTCTCGCCGGCGATCTCGGCTGACCAGGCCCTGACCGATGCCTCATCGGCGACATCAACATGTTGCACGGTAACGGCGAGCCCCTCTCCGGCTGCCATTTCAGCGGCGGCGCGGTTCAATTCGGCATCGATTCCGGCAAGGAAAACCCGCGCCCCAAGCCGCGCCAGATGCAGCCCCGCGTCAAGGCCGATGCCACTGGTGCCGGTAACCGCCGCCACCTTGCCCGTAAAATCGATATGCATCCCTGTTCCCTTCAGATCGCGGCCAGCGACGACACGGCGCGCGCCACACCGCGCAATTCGGCAAGCCCCTTCAGGCGGCCGATGGCCGAATAGCCGGGATTGGTCTGCTTGCCAATATCATCGAGCAGCAGATGCCCGTGGTCAGGGCGCATCGGGATCACCTGATCCATCCGGCCCTCGGCGCGGCGGCGCGCCTCCTCCTTCAGCAATACCGACACAAGGCCGACCATGTCGACGCCGCCTTCAAGGTGATCATCCTCGAAAAACGCGCCTGTCGGTTCGATGGTGACATTGCGCAGATGCGCGAAATGAAGTCGCGGCGCAAAGGTCTCGGCGATCGCGATCACGTCATTGTCGGGGCGCGAGCCCATCGACCCGGCGCACAGCGTGATGCCGTTGGCAAGCGACGGCACGGCATCGAACACCGCACCATAATCGGCCGCGGTCGAGACCACGCGTGGCAGGCCGAAGATCGGAAAGGGCGGGTCATCCGGATGCAGGCAGACCCGCGCCCCACATGCCTCGGCCGCCGGCGCGACCTGTTCGAGAAAGGCAATCAGACTGGCGCGCAGACCGGCCGCGCCAAGCCCGTCATATTCGGCGATGGCGGCGCGGATATCCTCGCGCCCATGCGACAGTTCCGAGCCGGGAAGGCCGGCGATGATCGTCGATTCAAGCCGCTGCCCGGCATCCTCGTCCATGGCGGCGAAATGCGCCTCGGCGGCGGCGATGACGTCGCCGGCGTAATCCGCCTCGGCACCGGCTCTTTGCAGGATGAACAGGTCATAGGCGGCAAATTCGACAGGATCGAAGCGCAGCGCCAGCCCGCCACGACGCGTCGGGTGGCGCAGGTCGGTGCGGGTCCAGTCAACGACCGGCATGAAATTGTAACAGATGGTGGATATGTCGGCGGCGGCGAGATTCCGCATCGTCTCGATCCAGGCATCGATATAGGGCTGTGCGCGGTCATCACCAAGCTTGATCGCCGGATGCACCGGGATGCTCTCGACGACGGACCATTCGAGGCCGGCCGCCTCGATGAAGGCTTTCCGGGCCGCTATATCGGCGGGTTGCCAGACCTCGCCGGGCACCATCTCGTGAAGCGCCGTCACCACACCGTCGGCACCAGCCTGCCTTATATCCGAACATGTCACCGGATCATCCGGCCCGAACCACCGCCATGTCTCAAGCACGTTCCCGTCCCTCCCAAAGACACGAGAGTGCGACAGGACCGGGCGCAGATCAATCCGCTTGTTGGGATGCCGACAGCAAGTGGCGGCTCTTCAATCAATTTAAGGTGGAAAAAAGGCCTGCGAACACCCATGCTGAACCCGTCACTTCGGAAGGGTTGGATATGGAACCGGTCTGTGTTGCCCCGACATGTGTTGCTCCGACAGGGGATATCTGCGGTGAGGCGGCGACCTGGGACGCGGCCCGGCACCGGCTCTACTGGTGTGACATCAACCGCTTTCTGCTGCATGTCCATGATCCGGAGGCCGGCACGACGCGAACGCATCAGTTCGACCAGCCGGTCGTCGCCATCTCGCTGACCGACCGGCCAGGATGGTTGCTGGTCGCGCTTGGCGGCCGGATCATCCTGTTCGACCCGGACAGCGGCGTGCGCGAGACGCTGACGCCAATGCTGGCGGACTGGCCCGACCTGCGATTCAATGACGGCCGAAGCGATCCGAACGGCACGTTCTGGATCGGTACCATGGGCAACAATGTCGGCCCGCATGGCGAGGCACTGCCGGTGCGTGACGGCATGGGAACGCTGTATCGTTATGGCGGAGGTCCGGCGCTGGAGGCGATCGAGACCGGCATTGACATCCCGAACACCGTCTGCTGGTCACCGGATCGCCGGCATTTCTATTTCGGCGACACGCTGAAGAACGAGATCAGGGTCTATCCCTATGATGTCGAGACCGGCGATATCGGTGATGGCAAATCCTTTTTCGCCGGTTTCGGGCGCGGCCTTCCCGACGGGTCGGCGATGGATTCCGAGGGGTATCTGTGGAATTGCCGCTATGGCGGCGGCTGTGTCGTGCGGGTGACGCCGGACGGCGCCATCGACCGGGTGATCGACATGCCGGTGACAAACATCACCACCTGCACCTTCGGCGGGACGGATCTGACAACGCTCTTCATCACCACGGCGGCGGCCGACCGGGCGGACACCGACCGTCTTGCCGGCAGCCTGTTCGCCATCGAGACCGGCGTGCCCGGCCTGCCGGAACACATCTTCACCACCACAAGACCGACGAGGTAAGAGGGCGGGGCGAGTCCCTACGCCCGGCCGGCCGCGTCGGCGGCGTTGTCGGTCAGCGCGCCCCTGACCTGCCCGCCTTCATCCGGCGAGGCAAAGCCGAAAATCAGCCCGTCATTTGCCGGATCGACCCACACCTCGACAAGGTCGCCATCGCCGAACCGGCCTTCCAGAAGCGCCTCGGCAAGCGGGTTCTGCACCGCGTTCTGGATCACCCGCTGCAACGGGCGGGCGCCGAATTGCGGGTCATAGCCGCGCCCCGCCAGCCAGGCCGCCGCGTCATCGTCAAGCCGCAGCGTGACGCCGCGCTCGGCAAGCCGGGCCTGAAGCCGGGCGAACTGGATCCCGACGATCGCCCCCATATGATGCGGCGACAGGCGGTGGAACAGCAGCACCTCGTCGAGCCGGTTCAGGAATTCCGGCCGGAACGTCGACTGCACGTCTGCCATCACCTGGTCACGCGCCGCCTCGCTGTCCTCGTCATCGCCGAGCGCCAGCAGGTGGTCGGCCCCGATATTCGAGGTCAGCAGGATGATGGTGTTGGCGAAATCGACCCGCCGCCCCTGGCCGTCGGTCAGGTGGCCTTCATCAAGAACCTGAAGCAGAATGTTGAAAATATCCGGATGCGCCTTCTCGATCTCGTCGAACAGCACCACCTGATAGGGCCGGCGGCGCACCGCCTCGGTCAGGCTGCCGCCCTCCTCATAGCCGACATAGCCGGGCGGCGCGCCGATCAACCGCGCCACCGCATGTTTCTCCATATATTCCGACATGTCGATCCGCAGCACCGCGTCATCCTTGTCGAACAGGAAGGCGGCAAGCGCCTTCGCCATCTCGGTCTTGCCGACGCCGGTCGGCCCCAGCATCAGGAAGCTTCCCATCGGCTGATGCGGGTCGGACAGGCCGGCGCGCGACCGGCGCGTGGCGTTGGCGACCGCGCTGACAGCCTCGTCCTGGCCGATGATTCGGCGCCCGATCTCGGCCTCCATGGCCAGCAGCTTCTCACGCTCGCCCTCCAGCATCTTATCGACCGGAATGCCGGTCCAGCTGCTGATCACCGAGGCGATCTGCGCGGCGGTCACCTCTTCATCGACGATCTCGGATTCCGACAGGGCGGCCTTGGCCGCGGCCAGTTCCTGTGCGATCGACGGAATGCGTGAATAGGCAAGCTCCGCCGCCTCTTCCAGCCGGCCCTCGCGCTGCGCCACCTCCAGCCGGTGGCGCGCCGCTTCCTGATCCTGCTGCAGGCGGCCGACCTCGGCCATCTGCGTCTTCACATCATCCCATTCTGCGGTCAGGGCGGCGGATTTCGCCTCCAGCGTCTGAAGCTCGACAGCGATGGCGTCGAGCCGTTTCCTCGAGGCTGCCTGGCTTTCCTTCTGCAGCGCCGCCTGCTCGATCTTCAGCTGGATGATGGCGCGGTCGGTGGCGTCGAGCTCGGCAGGCTTGCTGTCGGACTGGATCCGCAGATGGCTTGCCGCCTCGTCCATCACGTCGATCGCCTTGTCGGGAAGGAACCGTTCGGAGATATAGCGATGCGACAGCCTCGCCGCCGCGATCAGCGCGTCATCGGTGATCCGCACACCATGATGAAGCTCGTATTTCTCCTTCAGGCCGCGAAGCACGAAAATCGTGTCCTCAACCGTCGGTTCATCGACGAACACGGGCTGGAAGCGCCGCGTCAGCGCCGCGTCCTTCTCGACATATTGCCGGTATTCGTCCAGCGTCGTGGCGCCGATACAGCGCAGCTCACCGCGCGCCAGCGCCGGCTTCAAGAGATTCGAGGCATCCATCGCGCCATCGCTCTTGCCGGCCCCGACAAGCTGGTGCATCTCGTCGATGAACAGGATCACCTCGCCATCCCGGCCCTGTACCTCCTTCAGGACGGATTTCAGCCGTTCCTCGAACTCGCCGCGATATTTCGCACCGGCGACAAGCGCCCCCATATCGAGCGACAACAACGCCTTGTCGGCAAGCGCCTGCGGCACGTCGCCATTGACGATGCGCTGCGCCAGCCCCTCGGCGATGGCGGTCTTGCCGACGCCGGGCTGGCCGATCAGTACCGGGTTGTTCTTCGTGCGGCGGGCCAGGATCTGGATCGTCCGGCGCACCTCGGCCTCACGGCCGATCACCGGGTCCAGCTTGCCGCGCCGCGCCGCGTCGGTGACATCGGTGGTGAATTTCGCCAGCGCCTCATAGCTGTCCTCGGCGGCGTCGCTGTCGGCGGTGCGGCCCTTGCGCATATCGGTGATGGCGGCGGCAAGGCGGCCGGCATCAATTCCGGCTGCGGACAGGATGCGCCCGATCTCGCCCTTGCTTCGCGCCATCGCCAGCAGCAGCGCATCCACCGCCAGAAAACTGTCGCCAAGCGTTTTCGATTCACTCTCGGCCTGCTGCAGGACCCGCGCCAGATCGATGGCGATCTGCAGCTGGTCGGCCCCGCTTCCGGTGACCGCCGGGATGGCGGCAATGGATTTGTCGAGCCCCGCCTGCAACGCGCCGAGATCGCCGCCGGCGCGCCCGATCAGGCTGCGAACGGTGACATTGTCATCCGCCAGCAGCGCGCGAAGAAGATGCATCGCGGTGATCTTCTGATGGTTCGCCGCCAGCGCGTCATTCTGCGCGGCGACGACCGCGTTGCGAACAAGAGCGGTGAATTTATCGGTCTGCATGGCACTCTCCTTCCAGGCCGTCCATACCCGGCCATCCATACCCGGTCATCCATGCCCGGCCATCCATGGCGTCGCCGACATGAGGCGCGGAACACAAGTCTAGGCATATATGGCCGCTTCGCCCTCCCGACAGCACCGTCTTTCGACATTTTTTATGGAAGGGAGTTGTTGTATGTGATTTATTTATGAACAGGCGAGGGTCGGTTCAAGGGGTGCGGTGCCAGTCCCGGCGCTGGCAGGAAAGCATCGAAAAGCCGAGCTTGGGCGCATTCACCGCTTGCCGTACGCCCCGGCACCATGGTGAAATCCGAACCATGAGCAATCCTCCCGCCGATACCCCGGCTGATCCCTCCACTGGTCCTCCCACTGGTCCCCCCACCGGACCCCCCACTGGACCCCCCACTGGACCCCCCACCGGATCATTTACCGCGCCGTCTGCCGCCGGCCTTGAATTACCAAGCTCGACGCTGGATTTCATGCGGGTCGAGTGGCGGTTTCTTCTGTTTGGCATGACGATGGCGTTCTGCTCGTCACTTGGCCAGACCTTTTTCATCTCGCTCTTCTCGGCCGAGATCCGTGGCGAGCTGGGGCTCAGCCACGGCGCGTTCGGCACCTATTACGCCATCGGCACCACCGCCAGCGCGATCACCCTGCTATGGCTTGGCAAGCTTGCCGACACGATGCGGGTCGAAAAGCTGGCGCGTCTGGTGATTTGCTGCCTGTGCGCCAGCGCCCTGCTGTTCAGCCAGGTGTTCTCGGTGGCGACGCTTGTCATCGGGCTGTATCTGTTGCGGCTGTTCGGCCAGGGGATGACAACGCATGTCTACACCACGGCCATGGCAAGGCGCTATGTCGCGGCGCGGGGGCGGGCGCTGTCGCTGGCCCAGCTCGGGATCAATTTCGCCGAATCCATCGGCCCGGCGTCGATTGTCGCGCTTCTCGCCTTTTATGACTGGCGCACGCTCTGGCTGTGCCTGCCGATGTTACCACTGGTCATGCTTGTTCCGTTCATCCGGCGGCTGACACAGCGCACCCGCTATCAGGACGGTGCGGGCCTTGAGGGGATCATGGCCGCCGCCGCCGCGGCCGGACCCGATGACCGGCAGGATGCCGATATCGTGACCATCGACGGGGCGGCGCATTGGCGGCGGCGCGCCGTGATTCGTGACCGCCGGTTCTGGCTTGGCCTTGTCGGGCTGACAATGGTGCCGGGCTTCAGCGTCACCGGGCTGTTGTTTCACCAGATCTATCTTGCTGAGCTGGCCGGCGTGACGCTTGGCAGCTGGGCCGCCAATTACGTGATCTACGCCGCCTGTGTTGTCGCCGGCACACTGATTTCCGGCCAGCTTGTCGACCGGTTCACCGGGCGGCGGGTGGCGGCGCATCTGATGCTGCCCATCGCACTCGCCTGCCTGTCGCTGTGGCTTGTCGAGGGCGGCATCGGTGTCCTGCTGTTCTTCATCTTCTTCGGCCTTGCCTCGGGCATGCCGAACACCGCCGTAGCCGCCACCATGGCCGAGATGTACGGCACCCGCTATCTTGGCGAGGTGAAGGCCATATTTCTGCCACTTGGCGTGTTCAGCTCAGCCCTGTCGCCGATGGTGATGGGCATGCTGATTGATGCCGGTTATGGCATGGCAACGCTGATGATGCTAAATATCGCACTGGCATTGCTGGCCCAGGCCGGCGCGACACTGATGCTGACGAAACCACCCGCGGGACGGGTATGACAATGCGCATTCTGATCGGCATTCCGGCTGTCTTTCTGGTCATGTTTTTCGGCACAGTCCAGCCGCGGGCAGATGAGTCCTGGGCCGGCACCTGGTTCACCTGCGAATTCGCGAAAAGCCGGACGCCGCCGCATGATTCCTGTGCGATGTTCGATGATGAGGGGTTCCGCTTCTCAGGCGGTCGTTTCACCTATGTCCGCATCACC
>JAAZUU010000040.1 GCA_018624035.1 Rhodobiaceae bacterium
CATGACCGGATTCGCGTGGTAAAGGCGGTGAAATCCACCTCCATTCGCATGGAATTCGAGGATAATGGCACGCTTGCGAGGCTGACCGGTGAACACAACCAGAATCTCGCGCGTCTTGAAAAGGCGCTCGACGTCTCGCTGGACAGTTTCGGCAACAGTATCACCGTGTCCGGCCCTGCCGCGGCGGTGAAGACGGCGCGCCGCGCGCTTGAGGACATCTATCGGCAGCTTGGCAGTGGCGCGGAAGTTCCCGAGGATGGCTCGCTGATCAGTGACGCGTTGCGCTGGGTCGCGGCCGGCGATGCGGCGGCGGATGCCGGCCAGGGTCAGGGTGTCGAGACATGGCGCAAGAAAATCATCGCCAAGACACCGGGACAGGCCGCCTATCTTGATCTCCTTCGCAAGCGCGAGGTGGTGTTCGGTCTTGGGCCGGCCGGAACCGGCAAGACCTATATGGCGGTGGCAAAGGCTGTCGAATCCCTCAAAAAACGTGAGATCGAGAGGATCGTGCTGTCGCGCCCGGCCGTTGAGGCGGGTGAACGTCTTGGCTTTCTTCCCGGTGACATGAAGGAAAAGGTCGATCCGTATCTGCGGCCGCTTTACGACGCGCTCTATGACATGATGCCGGCCGACAAGGTCGAGCGCATGCTTGTCAGCGGCGAGATCGAGATCGCCCCGCTTGCCTTCATGCGCGGGCGAACTCTCAGCGCCTCCTATGTCATTATCGACGAGGCGCAGAACACAACACCGGTGCAGATGAAGATGGTGCTGACGCGCCTTGGTCAGGATTCGCGCATGGTCATTACCGGCGATCTCAGTCAGATCGACCTTCCCGAAGGCCAGCCATCCGGCCTCGCCGATGCCGTTGCGCGGCTTGACAATGTCGAGGGTGTGGGGATCAAGCACCTGTCAGGCAAGGATGTTGTGAGGCATCCGGTGGTGGCGCGAATCCTTCAGGCCTATGAAAGCGACAGCTGAAACAAGCAAGCCACTGGACAGATGGCGCAAAATCAGTCCAAATGGTGTATCGGCGCATGACGCCGACAGACCTGCAAGGAGCCGCAGAAGTTACTGGCATGATCACGATGCCCCTGGAGCCTGACAGTCCGGACCCGGACCCTCTCTCATCCGAACAATGGCAGACCGGTGGCGGCAGCCATCTGGACATGCTCATCGACCGGCATGTATGGCCGGACGATATGATTGACGCTGTCCGGCCGTCGCTGGTGCGGGCAACGGATATCGCCTGCGAGACCTTCGACTGGCCGCCGCTTGAAGTGGGTGCGCTGTTCGCCGGCGATGAACGGATCCGGGACCTCAATCTACAGTTTCGCGGCAAGAATGCGCCGACAAATGTGCTGTCCTTCCCGTCGGGTGATGATGACGCGATGATGGAAGCAGTCGCCGGCGACCCGGACGGGATCGATGCGGCTAGACTTGCACCGGGTGAAATCGCCCTTGCCTGGGAAACGCTGTGCCGCGAGGCGGCGCAGGAATCAAAGAGCATCCCCGACCATCTGACACATTTGTGGGTTCATGGTCTGCTGCATCTGATGGGGCATGACCATCAGTGTGATGACGAGGCCGATCGGATGGAAGCTGGCGAGATCCATGTTCTGGCGAGGCTTGGCATCGCCAATCCCTATGCCCAGCCGGCAGATGAACCGGCAGATGAACCCGCGGATGAACCTGCCGGGGAGACAGAGTGATGGTGCGTACGCTGCTTGCCAGACTGTTTCCGGCGCTGAACCCTCCGGCGTCACGGCGTGACGAGCTGGAAAACCTGCTTGCTGTTCCATCTGCCGACATGGCGAGTTTTGATCCGCATGAGGAAGCGCTCCTTCGCAATATCCTGGGCCTTCAGGACCTGAATGCATCGGATGTGATGATCCCTCGCGCCGACATTGTTTCGGTCAGCATGTCGGAAAGCTTTTCCGAGATCATTGCGCAGATGACAGCGGCGAATCACAGTCGCCTTCCGGTGCGGCGCGAGACCCTCGATGATATTGCCGGCATCATCCATATCAAGGATGTGTTCGCGCATCTTCATGCCGGCAAGGCGCCCGACATCGGCACGCTGCTGCGGCCCGCACTGTTTGTCGCGCCGACGATCAGGCTTCTTGATCTGCTTCACGAGATGCGACTGCGGCGTCGGCATCTGGCGCTGGTGGTTGATGAATTCGGCGGTGTCGACGGGCTGATCACCATCGAGGATCTTGTCGAGGAGATTGTCGGCGAGATCGAGGATGAGCACGATCAGACGGTACAACCGCAGATGACCTTCAATGAGGATGGCACAATTTTGGCCGAGGCGCGGCTCGAGGTGAAGGAGCTTGAAACCCTTACCGGCAGGTTGCTCGAGGATGATGATCGTGACGAGATTGACACGCTTGGCGGCCTTGTCTGCGCTGTCGCCGGACGCGTGCCGGGTCGCGGCGAGGTGGTGCGCCACCCTTCAGGCCTGCAGTTCGAGGTGGTCGAGGGCGATCCACGGCGTCTGGCATTGCTGAAGATTCGTGGTGTCTCGCGGCAATCGCAAAACATTGGTGACTGATGCATTGGTGACTGGCGCCCGTCGGTATCGGCGGCATCTTGCCATTACCTTCCTGTCGGGCGCGGCAGCCTCGCTTTCATTGCCGCCATTCGGCCTTGTACCCCTGATAATGGCGCTTGCCGTGCCGGCCGTGATGCTGGCCCGTGCGGGCTCGATGATCGAGGCGGGCCTGATCGGCGGTGTCGCCGGTTTCGGCTGGTTTCTGGCCTCGCTCTGGTGGATTTCGCTGTCGATGGTGACCGGGGCGACAGGCCACTGGCCGTTGATTCCGCTTGCCCTGTTCGGCATTCCGGCGCTTCTGGCCCTGTTCTGGCTGCCGGCAGGACTGCTGGCGCATCGGCTTGGCAGGGCACCGCTGGCGCGGCTGTTGCTGTTCGCGGTGATGCTGTCGCTGTGCGAATGGGCGCGAGGCCATGTCGCCACCGGGTTCCCGTGGAACGCGCCCGGATATCTGTTTTCGGCGCATCTGTCGCTGCTGCAGATGGCGGCATTTCTCGGTCTTTACGGCCTGACCCTGATGGCGCTTGTCTGGGCCATGGCGCCGGCGCTCTGGTGGCTTGGCCGGCGGCGGCTGGCGGCTGTCACATTTCTTGTCGTGCCGCTGGCGGCGATGGGGGGCATGATGCGGCTTGCGGATCTGCCGCCGGTGGCTGACGACGCCCTGCCGAAAAAGATTCGGCTTGTGCAGCCGGCGATCCCGCAGCATGAAAAATGGGACCGGACGCTTCGCCCCGGCCATCTTCAGAGGCTGGCATCCCTGTCACGCGACACCCTTCCTGTACCGCAGTTGGTGATCTGGCCTGAAACCGCATTCGCAGGCCTTCTCGATCGCGAGGAGGCGCTGCTTCGCGAGACCAGCTGGCAGGTGTTGCCATTCGATGGCTGGCTGATCACCGGGGTGCCGAGATTCGACTCGCAGAAACGGCTGTTCAATGCGGCCGCGCTGATCACCCCTCAGGGCAGCATCGAGGCACTCTATGACAAGCGCCGACTTGTGCCGTTTGGCGAATATGTGCCGTTTCGGCGGTTTCTTCCCTTCGCCGAAATCCTTGTCGGCCCTACCGATTTTTCACCGGCTGACAGCAACAGGCTGTTCACCCTGCCGCATTATGGCCATCTGCAGCTTCTGATCTGCTACGAGACATTGTTTCCGGGGGACGTCATATCCCCCGGGCCGCGCCCTGACATGCTTGTCAATCTGACGAATGATGCCTGGTTCGGCCATACGCCGGGTCCCTGGCAGCATCTGGCCCAGGCCCGCATGCGGGCGGTCGAGGAGGGTATCCCGATGATCCGGGTGGCCAATACCGGCATCAGCGCTGTTTTCGATGGCGCCGGGCGAACGCTTGGGGAAATCGGCCTTGGCGAGACGGGCCATCTGGATATAGATATTCCGCCATCATTGCCGCGAACAGCCTATGCGCGGTGGCGGGAGGCAGGCTTCCTGATGCTGCTTTTCGTGCTTGCCGGCATCGTCATCTGCCTTGACCGGCGCAGGTCGATGAGGCATTAGAGCAGACGTTGAGAAACTGGAGATAGATATGGGCCATCTTTTCACCTCTGAATCGGTTTCCGAGGGACATCCCGACAAGCTGTGTGACCGCGTGTCAGACACCGTTCTGGACCTGTTTCTGGCCGAAGAGGCAGAAGCCCGTGTTGCCTGTGAAACCTTTGCCACAACCAACCGGGTGGTGATCGGCGGCGAGGTCCGTGCGTCCAGTGACAGGCTTGCCGGCATCCTGAATGCGATCGAGGGTGCGGTGCGCGGTGCCGTTGCCGATATCGGCTATGAGCAGGACAAGTTCCATCACGCGCATTTCGAGTTCCAGAACTATCTCCATGAGCAGTCAACCGACATCGCGATGGGTGTGGATGAAGGCGATGACAAGGATGAAGGTGCCGGCGACCAGGGTCTGATGTTCGGCTATGCCTGCCGCGAGACCGATGTGTTGATGCCGGCGGCGATCCATTATTCGCACCAGATCCTGAAACGGCTTGCCGAGATTCGCAAGGCGGACGCCGATTCCATCCTCGGGCCGGATTCGAAAAGCCAGATCACGCTTGCCTATGATGATGACGGCAGCCCGACCGGTGCGCACAAGATCGTGTTGTCGACCCAGCATGACGCCAGCGCAAGCCAGGATGACATCCGCCGGCTTGTCACGCCGGTGATCGCCGACATCCTGCCTGAAGGCTGGATGGTCGGCACCGAGGATCTGCTGGTCAACCCGACCGGCAATTTCGTCATTGGTGGCCCTGATGGTGATGCCGGCCTGACCGGCCGCAAGATCATCGTCGACACCTATGGCGGCGCCGCGCCGCATGGCGGCGGTGCCTTTTCGGGCAAGGACCCGACGAAGGTTGACCGGTCGGCCGCCTATGCGGCGCGCTATCTGGCAAAGAATGTCGTCGCCGCCGGTCTTGCCGAGCGGTGTACCATCCAGCTTGCCTACGCCATCGGCGTGGCCGCGCCGGTTTCGGTCTATGCCAACACGCATGGGACGGGGACGGTCGGTGATACGCGCCTTGAAGAGGCGCTGGTTGGCGCGATGCCGCTGACGCCGCGCAACATTCGCCAGCATCTTGGCCTGAACAGGCCGATCTATGCGCCAACCGCCGCCTATGGACATTTCGGCCGCATGGCCGGCGAGGCCGGCGAGGGCACCTTCAGTTGGGAAGCTGTCGATCTGGCTGACAAGCTGGCCGGCTCGGTCTGACGGGGTCGGCATTCCGGTGCCAGTGCGATGACCAGGCCCGAAGATGACGATTCCGATTTCGAGGGGCTCCATCCCCCCGGACTCCATTTCTATGGGCGCCGCAAGGGGCGGAAGCTCCGCACGACAATGCAGGGGCTGCTTGACGGACAGCTTCCGCTACTGCGCTATGATCCGGCAAGGGCCCCGGCTGTGCAGTTTGATCTGCAGCCTGACGACATCTTCCTCGAGATAGGCTTTGGCGGCGGCGAGAATCTGGCGGCTCTCGCGGCGGCACGTCCGGATGCCGGTTTCATCGGCGCCGAACCTTTTATCAACGGCGTTGCGAGCCTGCTCCGTCATATCGAGACCCGGGGGTTGTCCAACATCCGTATCTGGGATGACGATGTCCGCCTGATCCTGGCCGGCATGCCGGAGGCCAGCCTTGCCGGTGCCTATGTGCTGTTCCCCGACCCCTGGCCGAAGCGACGCCATGCGGCGCGGCGGATCCTTGCTCCCGCCGTGCTGGACGAGTTGGCGCGGCTGATCAGGCCGGATGGCAGCCTCGTGCTGGCAAGCGATCATCCGGTGGCGAAGTCCTGGCTTCTCCGGGCGGCCTGCTCGCACCCCGATTTCCGCTGGACCGCGCGCCGGCCGACGGACTGGCGCGAGCGGCCACAGGCACTGGTGCCGACGCGGTACATGAAGAAGGCGGAACGTGAATCCCGCATACCGAACTGGTTCCTGTTTGAGCGTCGGCGTACTGACCCGGCCTCATGATCCGGCCTCATGATCCGGTGTGATGATCCGGCCTCATGATCCGGCGAGCCCGTTTGCGATGCTTCGCTCTTGCCTTGCTGCCGGCAACCGATTATATAAAAGGCAACAACATACTGTCGCTTCAGATGGTGGGCCGCTGGCCCACTTTTTTATTGCCTGAAGATCTGGTGACATCCGGCGCTGCCGGAACCGGATCGAAAGGCGGAAACGGGTAAATCGGACATTGGTCGAATCACGGGTCAGTCAGATCATTGAGGATGCGGTGGAAGATCTTGGCTTCCATCTTGTCAGGGTGCGGTATTCCGGCGTGAAGACCGGCCGCAGCCAGCTTCAGATCATGGCCGAACCCAAGGAAGACCGTGACATGACGGTCGAGGATTGCGAACAGCTGAGCCGGCACATTGCGGCACTCCTCGATGTTGATGACCCGATCTCCAGCGCCTACACGCTTGAGGTCAGCTCGCCGGGAATCGACCGGCCGCTGACCCGTATCGAGGATTATGAACGCTTCTCCGGTGAGCTGGCGAAACTCACGCTGCGATTCATGCTTGACGGCCGCAAGCGGTTCAACGGGCGTCTTGGCGGTCTTGACGGGGATGGAAAGATCATCATCGAAACCAGTTTTGGCAGGTTCGCCTTTGCCTTCGAGGAGATTGATTCGGCGCGAATCGATCCAGCTGAAATTCTGGTCCGTGAGGCGACCGAAAGGTCCTGAACGGCAACATCTACACGTCCTGACGGACGCAACTGAGCAGGTAGAAGAAAAATGGATACATCATCAATCCCAGGGCTTGAGCTTATCCAGGTCGCCGATGTGGTGGCGCGCGAGAAATCGATCGATCGCGAAGAGGTCATGGTGGCCATGGAAGAGGCCATCCAGAAGGCTGGCCGCGCCAAATACGGGCTGGACCGCGACATCCGCGCGATGATTGATCGCAAGAGCGGTGCCATCACCCTCGAACGCTGGATCGAGGTCGTCGAGGAGGTCGAGGATGACGCGACGCAGATGAACAGTGAGGAAGGCGCAAGACAGACGCCGCCGCTGTCGGTCGGCGAATTCTGGCGTCAGCCGCTGCCGCCCATCGAGTTTGGCCGCATCGCCGCGCAGACGGCGAAACAGGTCATCTCGCAGAAAGTCCGCGATGCCGAGCGGGCGCGCCAGTATGAGGAATACAAGGACCGGGTTGGCGAGATCGTCGTCGGCACGGTGAAACGCGCCGAGAGCTATTCGATCACGGTCGATCTTGGACGCGCCGAGGCGGTGATCCGCCGCGAGGAGATGATCCCGCGCGAGAATCTGCGTCAGGGCGATCGTGTGCGTGCCTATATCATCGATGTTCGTGAAGAGCCTCGCGGTCCGCAGATTTTCCTGTCGCGCGCCTGTAACGAATTCATGGCAAAGCTGTTCACCCAGGAAGTGCCGGAAATCTATGACGGCATCATCGAGATCAAGGGTGTTGCCCGCGAGGCCGGAAGCCGGGCCAAGATCGCCGTTCTGTCGAAAGATCCCGGAATCGACCCGGTCGGTGCCTGTGTGGGCATGCGGGGAAGCCGTGTTCAGGCGGTTGTCGGTGAATTGCAGGGCGAGAAGGTCGAGATCATTCCCTATACCGAGGATCCGGCTTCCTTTGTTGTCAACGCGCTGGCACCCGCCGAGGTTGCCAAGGTTGTGATGGACGAGGTGGCAAGCCGCATGGAGGTCGTCGTTCCGGACGACCAGCTCAGCCTTGCCATCGGCCGGCGTGGTCAGAATGTCCGCCTCGCCTCGCAACTGTCCGGCTGGTATATCGACATCCTGACCGAGGCCGAGGAATCCGAGCGTCGTCAGGAGGAATTCCGCACCCGTTCGTCACGCTTCATCGAAGCGCTGAACATCGATGATGTCATTGCCCATCTTCTTGTCGCTGAAGGTTTTGTGCTGCCTGAGGAAATCGCCGAGACCCCGATCGAGGAACTGTCAACGATCCAGGGTTTCGACGAATCCATTGCCGGGGAATTGCAGACCCGCGCGGTCGAGTTTGTCGAGCGTGAATCACAGCGGATCAACGAGGCGCTGGATGCGCTGAAGGTTGCCGATGACCTGCGCAATTTCGAATATATCAGCCTTGGCATGATGTTGAAGCTTGCCGAGAACGGCGTTGTCACGCTTGACGATCTTGCCGATCTCGACAGTGACGAGCTTGTCGGGATGCTGTCAGAGCACGGGCTGGAGGATGATACCGAGGCGGGTGACATCATCATGGCCGCGCGTGCGCACTGGTTTGATGACGAGGATGCCGAGGCGGCGGAGATGCCGGCCGGTGGCACCGAGGCCGACGCCGATGCCGGCGACGCGCCGTCGGCAAGCTAGCGCCATGGTTCGGAGGAACGCATGGCCGAGCGCACCTGCATCCTGTCCGGCAAGAGCCTGCCACGTGACCGGCTGATCCGGTTCGTTGCCGGCCCAGACGGGCATGCTGTCGTTGATCTGGCAGAAAAGCTGCCCGGCCGCGGTGCCTGGATCGAGCTGAGTGCCGACAGCCTGCGCCGGGCGGATGACAGGAAATTGCTGAACCGCCGGATTGGCGCGGGATTCGGCGATGCGGAAGCCGACATAAAACAGATTGCCAGGATGCTGCGAATGCGGGCCATCGCCACTGCCGGTATGGCCCGCCGCGCCGGCTGCCTTGTTGGCGGGGCGGGAAAACTGGCTGCCGAGGCGGCCGGCTTTGTTGGCCTGCTTGCGGCACCTGATGCCTCGGAACGGGAATTCCGGCGTCTGTCCTCACGGCTTGCCGTCGATTGGACAAGCCGCAGTCTCGACGCCGGGGAACTTGGTCGGATATTCGGCCGTGACAGTCTTGCCTTTGTCGGCCTTCGTGTCGGCAGGGCGCCGAAATTGGCGGAGACACTCCGTCTTGAGCTGATGCGCATGGAGGTCTTTTCTGTGTCTTCGGCTTGTCAGGCACGGTGATACCGGTGTATCACCGTGCGCATATGGGCGATGGGGCGCGCGATACGCATTGCGGCGCACGCCAGTCGCCAGGAAAGGGTTCGTAGATGAGCGACGATAGCGGAAAATCCAAGAAGCTCAGCCTGTCCGGCGGTGGCAAGCTGACCCTTGGCGGAATCGAGGCGGGGGCGTTGCGCGCCAATACAGGCGGTGCCGGACGCCGTACCGTCCAGGTCGAGGTGCGCCGCAAGCGCGCGCCGGCCGCACCGCATCGCGCGACGACGCCGGCAGCGGAGCCCGTTGCCGCACCGCCGCCACCTGAAGCCGTGCCGGCAGAACCTGCCCAAGCAACCGAGGATCGTCTGACAGCGCAGGAACGCGCCGCCCGCGTGCGGGCGCTTCAGGAGGGCATGAAGAAGCCCGAGGCCACGCCGACCGATGACGTGCCGCCATCCGGTGATGCGGATGCGCCGACGCCTGCCGCGCCGGTGGAAGAACAGCCTGAGGTGCCGACCGAGCCGCTTGATCCGGCCGAGGCTCGCCGCGCCGCCGAGCTTGCCGAGCTGAAGGAAATCGAGGCCGAGGAAGAGCGCCGCCGTGAAGAGGAGGCACGCAAACATTCCGAGGCGAATGCCCGTCGCGCCGCCGCCGCGAGTGTCGCGGCACCGGCATCGCCATCACCTGCCGTGCCATCGACAGCCGATGCACCGGGCCGCCGCCGCCGCCATGTCGAGGAAATTCCCTCGCGCCGACCGGCCGCGCCGCGCCGTGACGGACCCGGGCGCCGGCAGTCCGGCAAGATGACCATCACCCAGGCGCTTTCGGGCGATGAACAGCGGCGCCAGCGCTCGCTCGCCTCGGTCCGCCGTCAGCGTGAAAAGGCGCGGATGCGTGATGAACAGCCGCAGGTCAAGCAGGTTCGCGATGTCGTGATTCCGGACACTATCTCGGTGGCGGAATTCGCCAACCGGATGGCCGAGCGGACAGCCGATGTGGTCAAGGAGCTGATGAAGCTTGGCGTGATGGCGACGGCCGCGCAGACCATTGACGGCGAGACCGCCGAGCTGGTCGCGCAGGAATTCGGGCACCGCGTGCAGCGTGTATCCGAATCCGACGTCGAGATCGGGCTCGAGGGTGAAGAGGACGAGGCTGCCAGCCTGAAGCCGCGGCCGCCGATCGTCACCGTGATGGGCCATGTCGACCACGGCAAGACGAGCCTTCTCGACGCCATCCGGCAGACAGATGTGGCGGCTGGTGAATCAGGCGGCATCACCCAGCATATCGGTGCCTATCAGATCAAGACGCCGGCCGGCAATGCGATCACCTTCATCGATACGCCGGGCCATGAGGCTTTCACCGAAATGCGCTCACGCGGGGCGAACATCACCGATATCGTCATTCTGGTCGTTGCGGCCGATGATTCGGTGATGCAGCAGACTGTCGAGGCGATCAATCACGCCAAGGCCGCCGGCTGTCCGGTGATTGTCGCGGTGAACAAATGTGACAAGCCCGAGGCGGACCCGAAGCGGGTGCGGAACGACCTTCTCCAGCATGAGATCATCACCGAGGAATATGGCGGCGATGTGCTGTGCGTCGATGTCTCGGCGATCACTGGCCAGGGGCTCGATAAGCTCGAGGAAGCCATCATGCTGCAGGCCGAACTGCTTGAGCTCACCGCCAATCCGGATCGCGCCGCCAGCGGCGTTGTCGTCGAGGCGAAGGTCGAGCGTGGCCGCGGGTCGGTGGCCACCCTGCTGGTTCAGAAAGGAACGCTGAAGCTTGGCGATATCTTTGTTGTCGGCGCCGAGAGCGGCCGTGTGCGCGCGCTTCTCGATGATCGTGGCAAAAATTTGAAATCTGCCGGCCCGGGCCGACCTGTCGAGATTCTCGGCCTGAACGGCACGCCGATGGCCGGTGACAATTGTGTTGTTGTCGACACCGAAGCGCGGGCCCGCGAGATCGCCGAATATCGCACGCGCCAGATCAAGGACCGTGAGGCCGCCCGCGGCGCGCGCGGTTCGGTCGAGCAGATGCTGTCGGCGATCGCCGCCGGCGAGGCCGAGGAATTGCCGGTTGTCATCAAGACCGACGTCCATGGTTCACTGGAAGCCATTCGCGTGGCGCTGGAAAAGCTTGGCACCGACCAGGTGAAGGTGCGGATCCTGTCCGCTGGCGTGGGTGCGATCAGCGAATCCGACATTTCGCTTTCCACGGCATCGAACGCCATTGTCATCGGCTTCAATGTCCGCGCCATTCCGCAGGCGCGCGATCTTGCCAAGCGTGATGGCGTCGAAATCCGCTATCATTCGATCATCTATGAGTTGATCGACGAGGTGAAGGCGGCGATGGGCGGTCTTCTCAGCCCGGACACGCAGGAGGACTTCATCGGCTATGCCGAAATTCGCCAGGTCTTCGGCGTGTCCAAGATCGGCAAGGTGGCCGGTTGCATGGTCACCGAGGGCATCATAAAGCGGGGCTGCAAGGTGCGCCTGCTTCGTGACAATGTGGTGATCCATGAAGGCTCGCTGAAGACGCTGCGCCGCTTCAAGGACGAGGTCAAGGAAGTTCGCGAGGGATTCGAATGTGGCATGGGTTTCGAGAACTACTCGGATATCCAGGAAGGCGACATGATCGAATGTTTCGAGCTTCGTGAAGTCGCCCGTACGCTCGACTGATCCGTCGCTGTCCGCGACAATGAGGACATCATGGCTGGAAAATCGAAGCGGGTCGCCGCCAACATGCCATCACAGCGCCAGCTCCGCGTTGGCGAGATGCTGCGCCACGCGCTGTCGGACATTCTGACCCGCGATACGTTTTTCGATCCCGATCTCGACGGCGTGTCGATCACCATTTCCGAGATCTCGGTCAGCCCCGATCTGTCGAATGCCCGCGTCTATACGATGCCGCTTGGCGGTGAGCGCGCCGATACCGTGCTGCCGGCGTTGAACCGGCTGGCGCCGGTATTGCAGCGCGAAGTGGCCGGCCGGGTGCATCTGCGCCGCGTGCCACGGCTGAAATTCCTGCTTGATGACAGTTTCGAGAATGCCGCGCGGCTGAATGTTGTCTTCAACAGCATCCGCAGCGACGACTGAGCCTTTGGGCCGATGGCGTCGCGGAAGGGCAATCCCGTTCACGGTTGGGTGATCCTTGACAAGCCGGAGGGCCTCAGCTCGTCGCGCGCTGTCGGGATTGTACGGCGCGTCTTTGCCGCCGCCAAGGCCGGCCATGGCGGCACGCTCGACCCGCTGGCCACCGGAATTCTGCCGATCGCTCTTGGCGAGGCGACCAAAACGGTGTCCTTTGCCATGCAGGGTGCCAAAACCTATGGCTTCACGGTGAGTTTCGGTGTCCAGACAACAACCGATGACCGTGAGGGAAGCGCCATCGTGACGTCGGATGTGCGGCCGACCCGTGATGAAATTGCCGCGATCATGCCGCGCTTTACCGGCAGCATTGAACAGCGGCCGCCAATCTTCTCGGCGATCAAGATCGATGGCGCGCGGGCCTATGATATCGCCCGCCGGGCGGTGGCGGACGGGCTCGACAGGCTTCCCGAGATGGCGCCGCGGCCGGTGGAGATCACAAGGCTGGAGCTGCTGGATGTGAGTGATGACAGCGCCAGCTTCTTTGTCGCCTGCGGCAAGGGCACCTATATCCGCTCGCTGGCTCGCGATATCGCGCTGGCCCTGGGCAGTGCCGGACATGTCAGCCGCTTGCGGCGGCTGTCGGTCGGCCCGTTTTGCGAAGCCGACGCGATTTCGCTGGCTTTTTTGGAAGAGCTGGAGCATAGTGCCGCCGCTTTCGAGCATCTGAAGCCCGTTACGAGTGCGCTGGACGACATCCCGGCGTTGCCCGTATCGGCGGGCGAGGCGGCAAAACTCCGTCATGGTCAGACACTTCCGGCGCTTGGCCCCTCGGCCGCGGCGCGTTTCGCGGAAGTGGCGACGACCGGCACCGGGGTGGCGTTGTCCGGCGATGATCCCGTGGCACTTGTCACGGTAAAGGCCGGCCAGCTGCAGCCGCTTCGCGTTTTCAATCTCTGATCCGTCGGCCAGCGTGCTGGAGGAGAAACCAAAGGAGGTTTCGATGTCGATTACAAATGAACGCAAGGCTGAACTCATCAAGGAATTCGGCAAATCGGAAACGGATTCGGGCTCGGCGGCCGTGCAGGTCGCCATCCTGACCGAACGGATCGTCAATCTGACCGAGCATCTGAAGACTCATAAGAAGGATTTCGGTTCGCGCCGTGGCCTGCTGTCGATGGTCGGCCAGCGCCGCAATCTTCTCGACTACATCAAGAAGGGCGATGAAGGCGCGTATAAGGCGTTGATCGGCCGCCTTGGGCTGCGCCGCTAATCCGCGAGTCACCTTCGGGCATGCCCGTCTGAAATCAGGCCCGGCCGCCAGCGCAGCCGGGCCTTTTTCATGGCAGGTATAGGCGCGGATATTTCTTGTTTGCTTTTTGGCCGGACGCATGCAACAACAGCGCCGAACAGGAGACCAGACAAAAACGCCGGGGCCCATAGATGATGGCGCGGGGGCCCATAAGACCGACACCGCGGACCGAGCGGCGGTCATCCCCCCAGGCACATCCACGGACCAATTTCCTGTAGCTGACGCGCGGCCATGAACGGCCTGTGCGGCGGTCAAGTTCGTTTCACGGGTCCGGCATTGTGATGATGAAAGAGATACACAACGATGTTCAAGATTTTCCGCAAAGAGCTTGACTGGAACGGCACCCCGCTTGTTCTGGAAACCGGCAAGGTTGCCCGTCAAGCCGATGGCGCGGTCATGGTCAGCCTCGGCGAGACCACCGTCCTCTGTACCGCCGTGGCGGCGCACAGCCCGCGGCCGGGACAGGATTTTTTCCCGCTGACGGTTAATTACCAGGAAAAGGCGTTTGCCGCCGGCAAGATCCCGGGCGGCTTCTTCAAGCGCGAAGGCCGGCCTTCCGAAAATGAAACGCTGGTCTGCCGCCTGATCGACCGTCCGATCCGGCCGCTGTTCCCATCCTCCTTCAAATGCGAGACGCAGGTGATCTGTACCGTGCTGGCGCATGACATGGAGAACAACCCCGATATCGCCGCGATGATTGGCGCGTCGGCGGCCTTGTGCCTGTCCGGCGTGCCGTTCTTCGGCCCGATCGCGGCGGCTCGTGTTGGCTGGATTGACGACGCCTATGTTCTCAACCCGACCGTGGCGCAGATGGAGGAAACCGACCTCGACCTCGTTGTTGCCGGTACGCATGAAGGCGTGCTGATGGTCGAATCCGAAGCCCAGGAACTGTCCGAGGAGGTCATGCTCGGGGCTGTCAATTTCGGCCATGACGCGATGAAGCCGGTTCTCGACGCCATCATCGAACTTGCCGAGAACTGTGCCAAGGAGCCGCGCCCGCTTCCCGAGGAGCCGGCAGACGCGGCCGAGATTCAGGCTGTGATCGACGGCTTCGACAAGAAATTCGCCGCCGCCTATCAGATCGCCGACAAGACCGAACGCCAGACGGCGCTTGGCGAGGTTCGCGCCCAGATCAAGGAAAAACTCGGCGAGGAGTATGACGGCGTTCTTGTCGGCAGCCTGATCAAGGGCAAGGAAGCCGATGTCGTTCGTGGCTCGATCCTGAAGACCGGGTCGCGGATCGACGGCCGTGACACCAGGACGGTCCGGCAGATCGTCGCCGAGGCCGGCTTCCTGCCGCGGGCCCACGGCTCGGCACTGTTCACGCGTGGCGAGACGCAGGCGATGGTTGTCGCCACGCTTGGCACCGGTCAGGACGAGCAGATTATCGACGCGCTTGTCGGTGAAAGTCGCTCGAACTTCATGCTGCATTACAACTTTCCGCCCTATTCGGTTGGCGAAGCCGGCCGCGTGGGATCGCCGGGACGTCGCGAGATCGGCCATGGCAAGCTTGCCTGGCGGGCCCTGCGGCCATTGCTGCCGAGCAAGGAGGATTTCCCCTACACGGTGCGGCTTGTCTCCGAGATCACCGAGTCGAACGGCTCATCCTCGATGGCCACGGTCTGTGGCGGGTCGCTGGCGTTGATGGATGCCGGCGTGCCGGTTGATCGCCCGGTGGCGGGCATCGCCATGGGTCTGATCAAGGAAGGCGACGATTACGCCGTGCTGTCGGATATCCTCGGTGACGAGGATCATCTTGGCGACATGGATTTCAAGGTGGCCGGGTCCGAGGCCGGGATCACCTCGTTGCAGATGGATATCAAGATCACCTCGATCACGCCGGAAATCATGGAGATCGCGCTTGGCCAGGCCAAGGATGGCCGCCTGCATATTCTGGACGAGATGGCAAAGGCGCTGACCTCGGCCCGTGACGGGCTGGCGGACAGCGCGCCGAAGATCACCACACTGAGCATTCCGGTCGACAAGATCCGCGATATCATCGGCCCGGGTGGCAAGATCATCCGCGAGATCTGCGAGACCACCGGCGCCAAGATCGATATCGATGATGACGGCACCGTCAAGGTGGCGGCTGTGACCGGTGCCTCCGGCGAGGCCGCGGTGGCCCGCATCAGGGACATTGTCGCCGAACCCGAGCTTGGCGTGATCTATAACGGGACTGTCGTCAAGACTGTCGATTTCGGCGCTTTCGTCAATTTCCTCGGTGCCAAGGACGGTCTTGTCCATATCTCCGAACTGCAGAATGGCCGGACCGAAAAGACGACCGATATCTGCAAGGAAGGCGATACGGTCAAGGTCAAGGTCATCGGGTTTGATGACCGCGGCAAGGTCAAGCTGTCGATGAAGCGTGTCGATCAGGAGACCGGCGACGATCTCGAGGCCGCCGAGGCTTAACGCCGCCAAGCCACGCCGAACATGCGAACGCGCGCCCTCGCCGGCGCGCGTTTTTCATGGCGCAAAATGCGGCCCGGAATTCTGCCTGGAATTCTGGCCGGAATTCTGGTCGTCATTCCACAGTAAGATTGTTCGCAGGATCAGTCTTCGGTTTCCGGCGGCACGGCGACGGTGTTGAAGCCGCCATCGACGAAATGCACTTCGCCGGTGACACCCGATGACAGGTCGGACACCAGATACAGGCCGGACCGGCCGACCTCGGTGATGTCGGGATTGCGGCGCAGCGGCGCGCTGTCCTCGGCATGGCGGTAGATATGTCTTGCGCCGGTGATGGCAGCGCCGGCAAGCGTCTTCATCGGTCCCGCCGACAGCGCGTTGACGCGGATATTCTGCCCGCCGAGATCAACCGCCAGATAGCGCACCGAACTTTCCAGCGCCGCCTTGGCGACACCCATGACATTGTAGTTGGGTGAAATCCGCTGCGCGCCGATATAGCTGAGAGTCAGAAGCGATCCGCCATCCAGCATCATGCCGCGCGCCGCCTGCGCCACCTCGGTAAAGGAAAAGGCCGACACCATCATCGTATCGATGAAATTCCGGCGGCTGGTGTTGAAATAGGCGCCTTTCAGTTCCGACTTGTCGGAAAAGGCCAGCGCATGGACAACGAAATCGACGCTTGACCAATGGCCGGCAAGCCAGTCGAACGCGCCGGCGACAGCGCCTTCCTCGGCCACATCGCATTCGACCATCAGATCCGATCCCACCGATTCGGCGAGCGGGCGAAGCCTCTTGCCGAACCCTTCCATCTGGTAGGTGAAGGCAAGTTCGGCGCCGGCCCCGGCGGCGGCTGCGGCGATTCCCCAGGCGCTGGACCGCTCATTGGCGACACCCATGATCAGCCCGCGCTTGCCGGCAAGAATGCCCCCGCCCATGTCAGACCTTCCGCAACGCCAATGTGGCGTTGGTGCCGCCGAATCCGAAGGAGTTCGAGAGCGCCAGCCCGATATTGACATCATCGACCCGCGCGGTCGGCACCGGAATGTCGCCGATGGCCGGATCCGGGGTTTCAATGTTGGCCGAGGCGGCGATGAAGCCTTCCTGCATCATGATCAGCGTGTAGATGGCTTCCTGGACGCCGGTCGCGCCAAGCGAATGGCCGGTCAGCGACTTTGTCGAGGTCACCGTCGGCAGATAGCCGCGCGGGCCAAACACCTCGCGCACCGCGTCCAGCTCCTTGACATCGCCAACCGGTGTCGAGGTGCCATGCGCGTTGATGTAATCGACAGGTTCGGCAATCGGCGCGCCATCGAATCCGGCAAGCGCCAGTTCCATGCAGCGGACCGCGCCCTCACCGGATGGCGCAACCATGTCATGGCCGTCGGAATTCGCGCCATAGCCGGCAATCTCGGCATAGATCTTCGCGCCGCGGGCCAGCGCGTGATCCATATCCTCGACAACGACCATGCCGCCACCGCCGGCGATGACGAACCCGTCACGGTCGGCGTCATAGGCGCGCGAGGCGCGTTCCGGTGTGTCGTTATATTTCGACGACATGGCGCCCATCGCATCGAACAGCACCGACAGGGTCCAGTGAAGTTCCTCGCCGCCGCCGGCGAACACGATATCCTGGCTGCCGTTGCGAATGGCGTCGACAGCCGAGGAAATGCAATGCGCCGAGGTCGAGCAGGCCGAGGTAATGGAGAAGTTCAGGCCCTTGATCTTGAAGAAGGTGGCGATACAGGCCGATACGGTCGATGACATGCAGCGCGGCACCATATAGGGACCAACGCGTTTCGGGCCTTTTTCGCGGGTGACGTCGAAGGCCTGCATCATATTGGCTGTCGAGGGGCCGCCTGACCCGGCAATCAGCCCGGTGCGCGGGTTCGAGACCTGATCCTCGCCAAGGCCGGAATCGGCGATGGCCTGTTCCATGGCCAGTACCGCATAGGCAGCGCCGTCGCCCATGAAACGAAGCTGCTTGCGGTCAATATGCTCGGCGATGTCCATCTTGACGGTGCCGTGGATCTGGCTGCGGAAACCGAGTTCGGCATATTCCGGAGCATGGACAATTCCCGAACGGCCCTCGCGGAGCGAGTCTGTGACCTCGGCGACATTGTTGCCGATCGAGGATACGATACCGATGCCGGTGATGGCGACGCGGCGCATTATCAGGCCTCCTCTGGCTTGAACAGGCCGACACGAATGTCATTGGCCTCGAAAACGGTCTCGCCGTCACAGATGACGCGGCCATCGGCAATGCCCATGACGAGCCGCCGCATGATCACCCGCTTCATGTCGATCTCATAGCGGACAAGCTTGTTTGTCGGCAGGATCTGACCGGTGAATTTTACCTCGCCGACCGACAGGGCGCGCCCGCGCCCCTCGCCGCCGGCCCAGCCGAGGAAAAATCCGACAAGCTGCCACAGCGCATCCATGCCAAGGCATCCCGGCATCACCGGATCGCCCTCGAAATGGCAGGGGAAGAACCACAGATCGGGCTTCAGGTCGAACTCCGAGACGATCTGCCCCTTGCCATGCGCGCCGCCGGTATCGTTGATCCCGGTGATCCGGTCACACATCAGCATCGGCGGCATCGGCAGTTGCGGATTGCCGGGCCCGAAAAGCTCGCCCTTCGCGCAGGCGATAAGTTCGTCGTAACTAAAGGCGTTCTGCTGCAGTGGCGGCATATGGTCTGTCCCCGGATGTGAAGTGAAACCGAAATCTGTGGGGCCATCTGCCCCTTGGGCATTCGGCAGAGGATTCGTGGGCGCCGACGGTCATCCATCCTTCATGACCATGCCACCTACCGGCCCTCAAAAAAGCACGAAACAGCCTCTGAGGCCAAGGATTATTGACAACAGATGGCCAAGCAAGCATGTTTCTTGGCAAGATGGTTGAAGTGATCTTGAATGACAGTCACGCGGATGGCGACACGGTACTGGCACAGCGCCTTCGCGACGCTGGCCTGCGGCCGACCCGCCAGCGTTTGCTGATCGCCGAGCTGCTGCTTGATGGCCGGCATCGCCATGTATCCGCGGAAAGTCTGGCCCGTGAAATTCGCGACACCGGCACCCATATGGCTGGCGGCACCGTCTACAACACGCTGAACCAGTTCACCGATGCCGGATTGCTGCGCCGTGTCACCGTTCATAACGAACACAGCGTGTTCGACACGAATACCGAACATCATCATCATTTCTTTGATGCCGAGCGCGACCAGCTGATCGATATCCCGGCCGACGCGGTGACGCTGGCCTCGCTTCCCGGCGCACCGGAAGGTCATACCATCCGCTCGGTCGACGTGCTGATCCATATTTCGCCGCGTGACGATTGAGAGCCGGCTGTCATCAACGCCCTGTATGGCGCGTTGATGTGACAAAAATAGTCAGTTTAAAGTCATTCCAAACTGCTTGATTTTGCGCGGAACGCTCCATACCATCATCATGGGATTCACGCTCGCCGAGGCGGGCATCATGGCTGCGACGCCAACCAGCGGAGACAAGGATGAACGAGCAAAACAAATGCCCCGTGATGCACGGGGGGATCAAGCACACGACCTTCGGGGTGCGGTCGAACCGGGACTGGTGGCCGAACCAGCTGAATCTGAAGATCCTGCATCAGAATTCGGCGCTGTCAAACCCGATGGGATCGGCCTTCAGCTATGCCGAAGCCTTCAAGACGATTGATCTCGAAGTGTTGCGCCAGGAAATCTTCGCCCTGATGACCGATTCCCAGGAATGGTGGCCGGCCGATTACGGGCATTACGGTCCGCTGTTCATTCGCATGGCATGGCACAGTGCCGGCACCTACCGCACCGGTGACGGGCGTGGTGGCGCCGGATCGGGAACGCTTCGCTTCGCGCCGCTGAACAGCTGGCCCGACAATGGCAATCTCGACAAGGCGCGCCGCCTGCTCTGGCCGATCAAGCAGAAATATGGCGAGCGCCTGTCCTGGGCCGATCTGATGATCTTCACCGGCAATTGCGCGCTGGAATCGATGGGCTTCAAGACCTTCGGGTTCTCCGGTGGCCGCGAGGACATGTGGGAGCCGGAAGAGGATATCTACTGGGGCACCGAGGACACCTGGCTTGGCGACAAGCGCTATACGGGTGACCGCGAGCTGGAAAATCCGCTTGCCGCCGTGCAGATGGGCCTGATCTATGTCAATCCGGAAGGCCCGAACGGCAAGCCGGATCCGATGGCCTCGGCCCGCGACATCCGCGAGACCTTCGCCCGCATGGCGATGAATGACGCGGAAACCGTGGCGCTGGTCGCCGGCGGTCACACCTTCGGCAAATGCCATGGCGCCGGCGATGCCGGTCTTGTCGGGCCCGAGCCCGAGGGTGCCAGCATCCAGGAGCAGGGTCTTGGCTGGCGCAGCGATTTCGAAAGCGGCAAGGGTGTTCACGCCATTACAAGTGGCCTTGAAGGTGCCTGGACGCCGAACCCGATCAAGTGGGACAATGGCTATTTCGACATGCTGTTCGGCTATGAGTGGGAGCTGACGAAGAGTCCGGCCGGAGCCTATCAGTGGACACCGACCGACGCTTCGGCCGGCGATCTGGTGCCTGATGCGCATGATCCGGACCGCCGCCACGCGCCGATGATGGCGACAACCGACATCGCGCTTCGCACCGACCCGGCCTATCTGGAGATCTCGCGTCGCTTCCATGCCAATCCGGATGAGTTCGCCGACTCTTTTGCGCGGGCCTGGTTCAAGCTGACGCATCGCGACATGGGGCCGAAATCGCGCTATGTCGGGACCGAGGTGCCGGCC
>JAAZUU010000127.1 GCA_018624035.1 Rhodobiaceae bacterium
ATAAGAACAAAGGGGAAGTAAGTGGAAGTAACTCTTAACATTAATGGCGTCGAGCAGTCACATGATGTTGAGCCTCGAACGCTACTGGTTCAGTTCATACGTGAATCCGCGGGGCTAACAGGAACAAATTTATCTTCTGCCCAGAATCACCAACATCATCCCGTCGCCATTGGTCTGCATTCTGGTGCTGACTTTTATTGTGCAGGGCTTCGAACTAGACCTGCGAATGGTCGGGGACATGGGAACGTTGCCGGACAGCTTGCCAATCTTCCTGCTTCCGGATGTTCCGCTCAACTACGAAACCCTGGAAATAATCGCGCCAACAGCTTTCGCGATAGCCATTGTTGGTCTTCTGGAGTCCTTGATGACCGCGTCAATTGTTGACGAATTGACTGACACATCCAGCGACAAAAATCGGGAATGTGTGGGTCAAGGTCTGTCCAACTTTGTAACAGGGTTCATGGGTGGGATGGCTGGCTGTGCAATGATCGGTCAGTCCGTTATCAACATCAAATCCGGAGGCCGGGGCAGACTGTCGACTTTCTGTGCCGGTGTCTTTTTGCTGGCATTATGTGTCGGTCTTGGCCCGTGGGTTGAGCAAATCCCGATGGCCGCCCTTGTCGCCATCATGATCATGGTTTCGATTGGCACATTCAGCTGGCAATCCATGGCGGATTTGCGGAAGCATCCACGCAGCTCCTCCGTCGTGATGCTCGCTACTGTTGTAACAGTTGTCACAACCCATAATCTCGCCTTTGGCGTTTTGGTGGGCGTCCTTTTATCCGGTATATTTTTCGCCGGTAAAATTGCCCAGATCTTTCGCTTGACCTCTACCGCCAGCTCAGATGGGCGATACCGAACCTACGTGGTGGAGGGACAGGTGTTTTTTGCATCTGCTGACAAGTTCCTCCAATCTTTCGACTTCAAGGAAGCATTGGAAAAGGTGACCATTGATCTGTCCAAAGCGCACATCTGGGATATTTCCAGCGTTTCCGCATTGGACACAGTCGTGATGAAATTCAGGCGTGAAGGTGCGGAAGTGGAGATCATTGGCCTCAATGAAGCCAGTGAAACAATTCTTGATGAGTTGGCACTCCACGATAAACCGGGCGGAATTGAAAAACTGATGTCTAACTGAGGACCCCAAAGCAATGCCAAAAATGCTCGCTTTCATTGACGGCTCGATTTACAGCGACAGCGTTTGTGACCATGTCATTTGGGCTGCCGCTGGAGGTCAATTCGATGTGTCTCTCTTCAATGTGATTGAAGGGATCTACAATGCTGAGGCGCCCTCAAATTTTTCTGGAAATCTTGGAGCGGAAGCCAAACACAAACTATTGATCGAACTCTCGGAATTGGATCAAAAGCGAGCAAAGCTGGCACAGAAGAAAGCTCGTCTGGTCCTTGATCTGGCGAGGGAAAGGCTAATTGAAGGCGGAATAAAAACTGTTGAAACACATCTGCGGAATGGCGATTTCGTCGATACGGTCACAGAATTCCAGGATGACTCGGACATCATTGTAATTGGAAAAAGAGGTGAAGCTGCCAATTTCGCGAAAATGCACCTTGGTTCGAATTTGGAAAGATTGATCAGGTCAACAAACAAGCCTGTGTTGGTGACCGCACGCGCGTTCAAGCCTGTAAAAAGAATTTTGGTAGCTTTTGATGGCGGGCGCAGTTCCTACGGCGCAATAGAGTATATTGCCTCCAACAGGTTATACTCGGACCTTGAATGTCATATCGTCGTTGCCGGCAAAGACGGTAGCCGCGGGCATAAACAGTCCACACATGCCGAGAATTTGCTCAAAAAAGCGGGCATTGATTACCGGATCTTTTTTGAACGGGGCGAGCCTGAAAAGGTCATCAGTGATCACGTCGAACAACACAGCATTGACCTGCTCGTCATGGGTGCTTACGGACATTCTCGGATTCGAAACCTGATGATTGGTTCGACAACCACGCAGATGATACGGTCCTGTCTGGTGTCGGTTTTGCTTTTCCGGTGAGGCCTTTCGCCGAACCGTCACTCAACCCTTTTGTGTTTTGGATGTTATTGATTTCAAGGGACCACGGCTCGCGATTTGGCCCAAAGCATTCCCTGTTTCCTGTTGCATAACGCCTCGGTTGATTACCCGGTCGAGAGGCTGTTTTTTGCAAACTACATTGAAAATAGGGGCAATCTTGAGAATGTGATCCCACAAATCGCCTAACGGGAAGGCTGAGCATTCATCCGCCAAATCGTATATTTGGCTGCACTTTTCACACAACTCTCAAGAGTCAGGGCTCTCAATAAGTGACGAGGTGTGCCGCCACCACCCCGCTTCGAGCCGCTAGCGTCAATCGTCACGCATAGCGCATCATTACTTGCCATTCTAATCTGATTACCGGCGGTGAATTCAAATTGCTGAACATCTGTATCGTCACAGATGTCGAGTTTCAGACCTGCGCCTTCAACCGCGCCCGCTGCTTCCATACATACGTCAAACGCGGGTAGATAAAACGTACCCTTGGAGATCAGCTTTGCGTCAAAGGCCTGGTCAACGCCAAGCTGGCCCTGGTACGAGTAGCAGGTATGCGCCTGAAGCCCTCGATGTACCTTGGCACGTTCTTTGTGACCTCGTATATCGATGCAAAATCCGCGTTGCTCATCCAATTTATCCATCAACTGAATTTCTACCAGACTGCCAGCCCATAGCGGTTGCGCGAGCATCGTCAGGATGATGGTGGTGAGGAGGAAGCGCATATCAATCTCATAGAGCGGTACCAAAATGGTACCGTCCGCCGCCAAAAATCGAATAAGGCACTTCATTTACGAAATTGAAATGAAAATTATGGCGGAGAGGGTGGGATTCGAACCCACGAAGGGCGCAAACCCTTGCCGGTTTTCAAGACCGGTGCATTCAACCGCTCTGCCACCTCTCCGTTGGGATGCACATATCGGACCGGACCCTGTTCTGTCAACCGGCAGATGCCGGTGCCTGTCATGAATTGGGGAGACTTCCGGAATTGGGGGATCACAGAACCGCCCCTTGGGGCGGGGGCAAAACTGTTTTCTGCACCGATTTGCTTTGTTCTGTTGCCGCATATTCCATCAAGCTGTTATTCATGGGTTTCTGGACATCTCCGGTGTTCCGGCCCAGCATTTTTTCAGGAGTGAAGGGTGAAGCTCGCAACTGTCCCGGCAGCGCATTCCGGCGTGGCACGCCTGATGGCTATACTTCTTGTCGCTGTGGCGTCGCATTTCATGTCCGACAGCACATTGGCGCAAAGTTTCGGCAGCCGCACGGCCACTGTCGCGGTCGCCGAGGCTGGCGAAGACACCCTGTCGCTGTTCACCGACATACAGGGGCGGGTCGCGGCCGGGCAGGTGACCGCCATCACCGCATCCGCAAATGCGGTCACAACACTCGAGGCGCTGCGCATCGGCGACATGGTCAAGGGCGGACAGCTTGTCGCCATCCAGGATGATGCCGATCTTCGCAACAGGCTTGACCTTCTGAAGGCACAGCGGGCCGAGGCGGCCCTGCGCCTGACAGAAACGGAACAGACGATCGCCGCCGAACGCAAGGTTCTGGAGTTGCAACGGGCACAGCTGCTGCTCTTGCAGGGCAAGGCACAACGCGCCCGGACCCTCGTCTCGCGCAACGCGCTGGCGGTGGATGCCGCGGAAACCGCCCAGAACGCGGTGATCAACGCCCAGCAGGACATCGCGCAGCGCGAATCCGGACTGACCGGACGAGAGTATCAACGCCAGCTTGCCGGCGCGGCGCTCGCCAGGATCGACCTCGAAATCAATCAGGTGAAGACCGATATCGGCGCAACGCGCATCACCGCACCGGCGGATGGGCAGATCGTCTATCTGCATCCTGCAAGGCGGGGCTATCTTCGTGAAGGCGATGTGCTGATCCGCACACGAGCCTCTGCGGACTATGAGGTTGAGGCAGAAATTCCATTGGAATATCTGTCATTCGTTAATCGTAGTGAAAGTATTGATGGAAAAGATTTCACAGGCCGTGACATTACGCTGACAGCGCGTGTTGTGCTGCCGGTTCAGAATGTTCGCACTGGAACCCAAACAGTCAGGTTCGCGGTCACGGGCGCGTTGCCGGAATCGCTGCTGGCGGAAAACGCCCCTGTGACGCTGCAGGTGCCGACAACATCACCGGCGCCCGTCGTCACCGTGCCAAAGGATGCCGTGATCCCGGTCGCCGGCGGTCACATTGTCTTCATCGCGGATGACGGGGTGGCCGTACAACGGCGGGTGAAGCTTGGCAACGCGGCCGGTGACGCGTTCGTCGTGCTGGCCGGACTGTCGGCGGGTGAACAGGTGATCACGCGCGGAAACGAGGGTCTTGTTGACGGCAAGAAGATCAAGATCGGCGATCCTGGCAAGCGTCAGAGTGGCCCGAAAGGCGAGAAATGGACGTTGAACTGGACAACGCGCCGCGGACCGGCGTCGGGCGATCTTGTTCTTGGCAAGACAAAATCATTCTTCAATGATGAACCCGTCGAGGTCACGCGCGCCGGTGATGACATCAACTTCATCGGCAAGCTGGTGTTGCCGTTTGGCGTTCTCGACCTTGAATTCATCGGCACCATTGCCGGCGACAATATGTCGGGCACGGTGACTCTGCGCGGCCTGCCAGGTGGCCGTGAGCCGACGCTTGATTTCACGGGTAGCAAGGACTCCGGCTGATGGGCGGGTTGATCAAGCTTGCGATTGAGCGCCCGGTCGCCGTTCTCGCGCTGATCCTGCTAACGGTGCTATTCGGTGTCGTGGCACTCCGCAACATCCCGATCCAGATGAGCCCCGACATCGAGAAACCCATCCTTGAGGTGCGGGTCGGCTGGCCCGGCGCATCACCCGAGGATGTGGACCGGGAGATCGTGGGCCGTCTCGAATCCGAACTGTCGGGCCTGAACGGGGTGGAGGAACTGGTCTCGGCATCGCGGCGCGGACGGGCCTCGGTCACGCTGACCTACAGCGTCACCCAGGATATGGACAAGGCGCTGGTGCTGCTTCTCAGCAAACTCTCGGCGGTCACCGGTTTGCCGGGGGATGCGCGCACGCCGGAGGTCCGGACCTCGAATTCCGATGACAGCCCGATTGCCCGTCTCGCCCTGATCGCCAAGCCTGGACAGACTGTCGATCTTGAGGGTCTCGGAAACTTTCTAGAAACGCAGATCGTCGAGCCGCTTGGCCGGGTCAACGGAGTCTCCGAGATCACCTTCAATGGTGGCGGTGCCAAGGAGATGAAGGTCCTCATCGACCCGGCGAAGCTGACGCAATACAGGATTTCCCTGACCGAGGTGATCGACGCCCTGCGCAATTCCTCGTCGATGATGAGCGTCGGTTCCGTGACCGAGGGCAAGCGGACCTATGCCGTTCGCACCGAGGCGGTCAACTATACGCCTGACGCGGCGGGGCGGATTGTCCTGCGCACCGACACGTCCGCTTCCGGGACGCTGGTGCCATTGCTGCTGTCCGATATTGCGACGATCAGGCTGGAGTCGGCCACGCGATCGAGCTTTCGCAGATTGAATGGCGAGGACGCGGTGATCATCAACGCGCTGCGCGCGCCCGGGGTGAATGTCGTTGAAACGATGGCGCGACTGCGCACCGCGATCGACAAGCTGAACCGGTCGGTTCTGGATGCGAGAGGACTTAATCTGCGCGTTGTCTATGACGAGACGAAATACATCGCCTCGGCAATCGACCTTGTGCAGCAGAACATCTGGATTGGCGGCGTTCTGGCGCTTGGCGTGCTGCTGCTCTTCCTGCGCAGCCTTCTGCCGACAATCATCGTGTTTGCCGCCATTCCTGTCTCGGTGATCGGCACCTTTGTGGCCATTGCCGGGCTGGGACTGTCGATCAACGTCATTTCCCTGGCCGGTCTGGCCTTCGCGGTCGGCATGGTGGTCGACGCCTCGATTGTTTCGCTGGAGAATATCTTCCGGCTTCGCCAGCGCGGCCTGCCGGCCGACAGCGCGGCCTATCACGGCGCGCGCCAGGTCTGGGCGCCCATCCTTGGCTCGGCGCTGACGACAGTGATTGTCTTCATTCCGGTTCTGCTTCTGACGCTGCCGGTTGGCCAGCTGTTCCGGGATATCGGCATCGCCATCTCGGTGGCGGTGCTGATTTCGGTGATTGTCTCGGTCACGGTGATTCCGGCGCTGGCCGCGCGGCTGTTGCGCGGATCACCTGACAGATATGCAAACCTGATCCGCATTCCCGGCTTGGATCATCTGGCACGCGGCTTCGCGTCGCTGGTCGTCAGCTACGCAAGGCTGACGGTGCGGCGCTCGATCGTCGGCATTGTCGCCGTGGCATTGCTTGTCGCCGGCGCGGCCGGCTTTGCCGGACGGTTCATGCCGCAGCTTGACTATCTTCCCGATGGCAATGCCAATTTCGTTTTCGGCCGGATTTTCACACCGCCGGGCTATTCGATGGATGAAACGCTGCGGATTGCCGAGAAGATGGAGTCCGCCGCGCGTCCGCTGTGGGAGAGCGAGCCGCCGGCTGACGGGCCACCGGCCATTGAACGTTTCTTCTTCGTGGCCTTTTCCGGCGGTGCCTTTGCCGGTGCCTCGGCGCGTGACCCCGCGCGCGTCGGTGAGTTGCAGATGGTTCTGATGCGCCCGATCTTCACGGAACCGGGAACTGGCGCCTTTGTTCGTCAGGCGTCCCTGTTCGGGCGATCCGTCGGCGGGTCGCGCTCGATCCGGATCGATATCGCCGGCCCGAGCCGTGACGCCGTCTTGCCGATCGCCTTTCGGGTAAATGAAAAGCTGGCCGAACTGTTCCCGCGCACCGAGGGTAGCCAGGTACGGGCGTTGCCCAATCTCGATAATGGCGCGCCGCAGATCAGGATCACGCCCGATCTTGCCGCGCTGGCGCGTGCCGGAGTGTCCGTTCGTGACGTGACGGCGGCAGTCGATGTGTTCAATGACGGTGCGAATGTCATCCAGATTCCGATCGCCGGTGAATTGATCGATCTGGTGGTAGCCGGCCGCGATGCCAGCAATCTGACCGCGGCGCAGCTTGGTGACATTCCGATCGTCACCCGCGCCGGGTCGATCCTGCGGTTGGGGCAGCTGGCGAAGATCGAGATCATCAGCGCACCCGAACAGATCCGGCGTATTGGCGGCAGCCAGGCAATCTCGCTGCGCCTGCGTCCGACGGACAAATTGCCATTGGAAGAGGCGGTCGCGATCATCGAGACGCAGATCATCGATTAAATCCGGCCGCTGGCAAGCGATTCCG
>JAAZUU010000128.1 GCA_018624035.1 Rhodobiaceae bacterium
AAGCTCGCCGTTACGCCAACCTGTGAGCAAGCAACAGTTAAGGAATTCTCGTTTAACTTGTGGCTCATTCTGAAATGCAAGGATGAGGCGGGTTAGTTCTTTATGTGAAAACACACGTTCACGTCTGGCTCTTGGCGTTCTGGGCACATCAAAGCTGAAAGGGTTGATTTGCATGGAGATGCCCATCTCTTGAGCAGCCCAGTCGATGATGGCTTTGCAGTGGGACTTCACGAGCCGAGCTGTCTCTTGTCCCGAAGCCCCCTTTATGTTGCTCTACAGCTGCCTGCCAATATGCTGGTCAATTCTATCCACGGAAACCGCGCTGATTTTATTCCGATTTAGCTCCTGGCGTGAATTGCTCTTGGACTGCCTTGCGGCTGTGAGGTTGCTGCCCTCAACCGCAAACTTTTCCATACGCAACTTAAACTGCTCGCGATAGTTTGGGCTGCGGGCGTTGAACTCCTGCGAGCTGGTGTACGCTTCATATAGCTGTTGAAATGTTAGGCCGCTGTTTGCATTGAGAGAAAATCGAGGTGGGAGGCCTTCACGAACATTCTTGGAAAACTTTTGAGCAGTATCTAGCGCCTCGGATAGGCCTACCTCATGAACTGAGCCAATGTGAGCCCTATGATTTCTGCCTGCATGCATCTTGCGCCACTTATAGTATGTTCCTCTTTCTTCGACGCGGAAGAACAGGCCATGCCCGCCCTGGATGGTAAAGTCCATTGCTTTGCCATCGAACTTCTTCCGTTTAATGGCTACCTCTGACCAACGGCGCTTCATGAAATGTGGGGCAAAAAGTGGGGCGAAATCATCATGCATTCAACGTATCACAGAAGAATGCAAGTCACCACTACGTTTATCTTATCAATTGAAAATATTGAAAAAGATAGTTTTGCATCCACACAGGAAATTTTTAGTTCACTTTACTGGGGGTGAAGGGGTCGTGGGTTCGAATCCCGCCGCTCCGACCATTTTATCCCGCATCACTGGCTCTACTGTCTCGAGTTCGCGCGCCGTGGTGCCCGTCTATCTGATGAGAGGTTCCCACCATCTGTTATCCGGCAGACGCTGCCGGATATCGACCCATTCCCCGAATCTCGGTATCGCAACCGATACCCCGGCGTCCAGCGCCCGCGCACTGATTTCCACCGGCGGTTCATACCAGTCATGAAGCGCCAGCGTGAACATACCCCAGCCGATAGGGACAAGGATGTTGCCTCTGAGATCGCTGAAAGCATCCATCACCTCGGGCGGCAGATTGTGCACGGCCCGCCATCTTTCATTATATTGGCCGGCATCGATGAAGGTGAGGTCGAATGGCCCCAGGCGGTCACCTATTTCCTTGAAATGGTCGGCATAGCCGGAGTCTCCGCTGAAATAGACCGAGTTGCTATCGGTCTTGACCGCCCATGATGCCCATAATGTCTTCTGCATGGCGACAGTGGCGGTCCGTCCGGAAAAATGCTGCGCCGGTGCGCAGATGAAAGTGATCCCGGCAATATTCATGGATTGCCACCAGTCAAACTCGATCACCCGATCACGCCTGATGCCCCAATGCTCGAGATGTGACGCAACGCCAAGCGGCACAAGGAAACGGGTATTGGATTCCTTGAAGAATTTAACCGCATTCATGTCGAGATGATCGTAATGATCGTGGGAAATGACAATGAAATCTATGGGTGGCAGTTCGTCGATACCGATCGCCGGCGGTTGGTATCTCCTGACGGCCCAGTCCACCGGCGAGGCGCTTTCGGAGAACACCGGGTCAAACAATATTGTCTGTCCGTTGATCGACGCCAGGACAGTGGCGTGCCCGAGCCAGGCAAACTTCACCGTATCCATCGTGTCCCGCAGGTCGTTCGGCAGGGGGGCACGCACCTCGGGAAGCTTCATGTCCGGGGTGGAGGTGTTCGGATTGAACAGGAAGTTGTTTTTCAGATTCTTTCGCGGATTTGCCCAGAAACCACTATGCGCGAACATCTCTTCGATGACGCCGGGTGTCTCATTGACGAACATGTCCCGGTCAGCATCGTAATTTGGCGATTCCGTCATGCGATGGTGGTCCGCTCCCGATGGGACGGCACCGAATTGCTCGCATCGCGACAATAGAAACGTCGCACCGATGATTGTCAGCAGGAGCAGGGCGCTGCCTCGCCCGATCCATTTCATCAATTTTCCCTGCTTCGCCATCATATTCCCTCAATCGGACGTCACTTGACCTGCAACCGTTCGACTCCGTCCCAGCTTGCCGGATCCCAACCCTCGCTCAGCAGCGTCTGGCAGCGGCCGAGATAGAGATCGGCGGTGCGGTCATTTTCATTGATGCCGAGAACGGTCCTGAAGCACGCCATCGCCTTCTCGAATTTTTGCGACTGATAGAAGGCAACGCCGTCATTGAAGCTGGTGAGTGTCTGTTCCTTCAGCAGGCGAAGCGTTTCCGACTCACCATCGATGATCTCGTGAATGCCGACGGGCGTCTCCTTGCCTTTAACCGCTACCAGATCGACCCGCCGGCTGATGAATTCGCCGTCTGATGCGTCATGGGTCATATCCGAAACGAGAATGCCGGCGCCGTAGATTTTCGTCAGCCCTTCCAGCCGTGAAGCGAGGTTCACCGCATCGCTGATCACCGAGCCCTCCATACGGTTCGCTTCGCCAAGTGTGCCAAGCATCATCCCTCCCGTGTTCAGCCCGATACCGATATTGATTTCAGGACGACCGGCTTCGCGCGCCGCCTCATTGTAGCTGTGCAGTTCCTGCTGCATCGCCACTGCCGCGCTCACCGCGTCGGCCGGCCTGTTGGGAAACAGCGCCATCACGCCGTCTCCCATGAATTTGTCGATATAACCTTCGTGGTTACGGATGATCGGCCCCATGCGGCTGAGGTAGGCGTTCACAAAGCTGAAATTCTCCTCTGGCGACAGGCGCTCGGATATCGAGGTGAAGGAGCGGATGTCGGAGAACAGGATGCTCATCTCGACATTCACCTGGTCACCCAGTTGAACATCCAGAATGCTGTCCTTCTTCAGGTTGGAAAGGAGTTGTGGCGGCACGAATCTCTGATAGGCCCTGGTCACCTCGACCTGCCGGGCCAGGGCAAGCGCCTTCATGTCATTGAGCTGCTGTGCAACCGCGAAGCCGAAGGTCACGAACATGGCGAGGAACAGGATGCCCACCGCGGACGAGACCACAAACCAGAACACCCACGAAAAGTCGAAAATGATATAGGCCAGTCCGGAAATCGGAACCGCCAGAAACGGCAACGCAAAGGATACCAGCAGATACTTTGCGTAGGTGCTGCCACGCCGCCACTGGACAAAGGACATGATGGCCGAGGACAGCAACAGCAGGATGAATGGTAACATGATGGCATCGACCTTGATGATGCCGGGGCCGGCGCGATCGGGAGGATGCGCAACAAGATCGAGACTGGCCTCGTTTGGCCAGCCCAGGGTCAGGTAGAGATTGAGAACCACCATCACCCCATAGAATATGGTCGCCAGAAGAAATACCCTGTCTATTCGTGGGAAATTTGTGCCGAGGTCCAGCGAGTTCCGGAAAAACCTGATCAAAAACAGGAACAACAGCGACAAGGAGGCAAGTGTGAACTCGCTGTTCACAAGCCATCCCGGGAGTTGCATCACCCATCCAAGGGACAATGTCGTTGCCGAACAGAAGGCGATCTGGAACAGGCTTGCCGAGAGCCACAGGTAATTTCCACGCGAAACGGCGAACATGAAGAAATAATAGAGGCCAAAGGATAGCGCGATGGCCAGGATCGCGACATTGGCTGCCAGACCAAGAAGTTGCAGCGACCTGATATCCTGCCAGGGGCCAATTGTCATTCTGTCTAATCCATTGACCTTACTCATAAACCGGTCAAAGGGCTTGTTGCGGAAATAGTCATAGACCGTTGTGACCTCGCCCGCCGGCATCAGCACGCGGTAATGACCGAGAATGCGGCCCTCGTCGATCCAGTCACCCTCGCGTTGCTTCCAATAGGGATATTCGTCAACGCCGCGGCTATGGACTGTGAAGATCTTTTTTTCCGAGTTGAAATTGTGCTCGAGACCGATTTCCTCTGAGGCAAGGGGGTTGGCGACGCGAAAGCGCACCCAGTAGCCGTCAACAAGGGACTGGTTGTTTATAAGTGTCTTCTGCCAGACCGCGTGCTCGAGACTTTCAAGGGTCGCGGTATGGTCAGCCCCCTCCAGAAACTCGAGAAATTCAGGTGGGATGGTGACGAGGCCCTCTGCCGGCATCTGGAACACCGGCGTTTCGCTTGTCCGGTTGGTGTCAGCCCTGTTGCCAAGAGCAGTATTGGCGAGAGCCGTCGCCAGCAGAATTACAAAGGCAAGGCAGGATATCCGCGCAAGGCGACGGATTTGCATCCGGCCAGCCACGGGGTGGCAATCCGGGTGGGCAGCCACCGGTGATTGGAAGCCGGACCACATAATAGGAAAAACACAATTGGAACAATAACTAACATAGAACAACATCGCCCGCAGTTTGAGTGGCTTTTGTACCGTTGTCCAACAAAAAGCTGTTCGCGCCGCACCGGCTACTTTTGTCATTTCCGGGCCATGGGTTTGGCTGTGACAGTGCGGTTCACGGGGATGGTGACACATGGTAGCGTCTGATCTGATATGGGTAAGGGGTTTCGATGGCCACTCTTTACGACAGCTTCATGGCACGGATTGCTGCCGGTGAATGTATTCTGATTGACGGTGCCACCGGCACCGAGGCGGAACGGCGCGGTATTCCCAAGCTTGCACATGCCTGGAATGGCGGCGGCGCGCTGAGCCATCCCGATATCATCCGGCAGATCCATGTCGATTATCTCGCTGCCGGCGCCGAGCTTGTGATCAGCAACAGTTTCGCCACGCATCTCCATGCCCTGCGTGATTCCGACGAGGCGGCGGATTTCGAGGCCTATAACCGCCGCGCTGTGGAACTCGCCGTCGAGGCACGCGACGCTGCCGGCCAACCCGGCGCGCTGGTCGGGGGCGGCATGTCCTACTGGAGTTGGACCGGCAATATTCCCCCCGCGGCCGAGCTCCACGACGCGGCGAGGCGGCAGGCTGACATCATGGCACGGGCCGGTGCGGATGTGCTCATGCTGGAAATGATGGTCGATATCGCGAACATGTCGGTGATGCTCGATGCCACCGCCGGCGCCGGTCTGCCCATATGGGCCGGCATCACGTGCCGGCGACGCGATGATGGCGGGGTCGATCTGCGGGACGGTGACAATCTGGACGCCGCGCTCGATATTCTGAACCGGGCCGACATCGACCTTGTCAACATCATGCACACCCGCGTCGAAGATGTTGATGACGCCCTTGATGCCGTACGGGCGCGCTGGCACGGGCCGGTGGGTGTCTATGCGCATTCATCGAACGAAGTCGATGGCAACTGGGTGTTTGACGATGTGATCTCGCCGGCTGGTTATCGTGATCTTGCCGCCGGGTGGCGGGCGCGCGGCGCGGCGTTGATCGGCGGGTGCTGCGGTATTACCACCGCGCATGTCGCCGAGATGAAACGATCCCTGTTCTCGGATGCCTGAAGCATGGCCGCCACAGTGAAACGTGACAACTATCGCCAGAAGATCCTGACGGAGATCGACGATCTGCGCGCCCTCAGCGACGGCAGCAGGGAGGGCCGCGCGCCGGTCGAACTGGACCAGCAGTCGGTTGGTCGCCTGTCGAGAATGGATGCGATGCAGCAGCAATCCATGGATGTGGCGCGCGAGGAACGGCGGCGGCAGAGGCTGGCGGTGCTGGGTGCGGCGTTGCGCAGGCTGGACGCCGACGAGTATGGATATTGCCTTGCCTGTGGCGAGGATATCCTGCCGCGGAGGCTGGAGATCGATCCGGCGGTGACGCTGTGCGTTTCCTGCCAGGACCGGCGCTAGCGGGTTGAGTTTTCATCGCTTGAAGGCGGCGATCCAAACCCCCATTTCAATGGCACGCCGCAGGATGTGGCAAACCAATCAAGGTCCAGAGACAAAGGGATGTTCCATGAGCCTCACTGTTTACCTGTCCGGTGAAATCCATACTGACTGGCGTGACCGGATCATCGCCGGCGCCGCCGACCTCGACGTCACCTTTTCCGGGCCTGTCACCGACCATGAGGCAAGCGATGATTGCGGCGTCCACATCCTCGGCGCCGAGCCGGACAAATTCTGGCATGACAACAAGGGCGCAAACATCAACGCCATCCGCACGCGCAACGGCATCGCCGCCGCGGACATCGTCGTGGTGCGCTTTGGCGAGAAATACCGGCAATGGAATGCGGCCTTCGATGCCGGCTATGCGGCGGCGCTAGGCAAGTCGCTGATCATCATGCACGGGCCGGATCACCAGCACGCCTTGAAGGAGGTTGACGCGGCGGCGCTTGCCGTTACCGAGACGCCCGAGCAGATCGTGCAGATCCTGCGCTATGTCCTTGACGGTACGCTTGCCTGATCGCGGGCTGGCCAGCGTTCCTTCCATTTGAATTCTGGCAGCGGTCACCCGGACACCTCGTCATCTTCGCCGGGTGCCGGTTTCTCGCCGGTGCCGTTGCCAGAGTTGATGAATTCCAGTCGCCGCATTGCGACATGCGCAATCCGCCGCGTCAGATGGCCCCGCCGTTGCGCCGCCAGCCGCGACTCCGGCGCTGAGCGCAGCTCGAGGCAGTCAAACCCGTCGGTGATGATGATGCCGCATTGGTCGGACCCGGGAAGGATGTCACGCGGAAAATCATCCGCGACGGCGAAATAGAACCGGTCTGCCCATTCCGGATATTCGTGCCATTTCCGGTCACTGAGGAAATCCTGCCGCGAGGATTTCACCTCGATGATGGTGATCCGGCCGCCGCTGTCGATGGCGATGATGTCGACCCGCCGCCCTGTACGAAGGGTGAATTCACGAAGGCAGGCATCGCCGCGTTCGACGAACATGCGGGCGACGGCGTCGGTGATCCGCGAGGTGGTGATGGCATCGCTGTCCTGCATGATCTGGCCGGTCGCCGGCTCAGGCGCTCTTGCGGCGCGCCGCCGCAATCAGGTCGATTGTGTAGGGATGTTCGGGAGTCTTCATTATGCTGCCTGTTGGTCCACGCTCGACGACAAGCCCATCCTTCATGACGATCATCTCGTCGCTGATCGACCC
>JAAZUU010000129.1 GCA_018624035.1 Rhodobiaceae bacterium
CTGCTTCATCATCAGCTGGAACGAATTCCTCTTCGCCCTGATCCTGACGAACAGGGATTCGGTGACACTGCCGATCGGTCTGGCGCTGTTCAAGGCCGAGGAGGGCGATCTTTGGAACCTGCTAAGTGCGGCGGGGATCATTATCATGGTGCCGATGTTCATACTTGCCCTGATCATTCGGAATTACTTTGTGCAGGGCATGACCATGGGGGCGGTTCGCTGATGGCTGAGGTCCGACTGAAGAATATCACCAAGCGATGGGATGATTTTGTCGCCGTCGACAATCAGTCGCTGGATATCAGGGACCGTGAATTCCTGGTCCTGCTTGGCCCGTCAGGTTGTGGCAAGACGACGACAATGCGGATGATTGCCGGGCTTGAAGAGCCTACCGATGGCGAGGTCTGGATTGGCGACCAGATGGTCAATGAAGATCTGCCGAAAGACCGGGATGTGGCCATGGTCTTTCAGAATTACGGCCTCTACCCGCATATGAGCGTGTTCGACAATATCGCCTATCCGCTGAAGGTTCGCGGCACGCCAAAGGCGGAAACAGACGCCCGTGTCAAACGCGCGGCCGAACAGGTCGAGCTGACCGCCTTCCTTGGTCGCAAGCCGCGGGCATTGTCCGGCGGGCAACGTCAGCGTGTCGCGCTGGCGCGCGCCATCGTGCGCACCCCGAAGGTGTTTCTGATGGATGAACCGCTCTCCAACCTCGATGCGAAACTGCGCGTGTCGATGCGGGCCGAGTTGAAGCATCTCAGCCGCGAGCTGAAGATCACCACAATCTACGTCACCCATGACCAGATCGAGGCGATGAGCCTTGCCGACAGGGTGGCCGTGATGCGCGATGGCGTGATCCAGCAGCTTGGCACGCCGGATGATATCTATAACGCCCCGGCGAACATGTTCGTCGCCGGCTTCATCGGCTCGCCGGCAATGAATCTGATAGAGGGATCGATCAAGGATGGTCAATTCGTCACGGCCGACAGCACCCCGCTTGTTGCGGTCGGTTCAAGGGATCGTGAAAATGTCGTTCTTGGCATCCGGGCCGATGACATCGAGATCGGCGATCCTGGCAAGGGTGATCTGGATGTTGAAATATATTCCTTTGAGAATATAGGGGAGAACACCCTGCTGACCGCGCAGCTTGGCCAGCAGCGGGTGATCGCACGTGGTGAGCGCCACCTTCGCAAGGAGCAGGGCGAGGTGGTCAGCATACGGGTAAATGCCGCACATACCTATCTGTTCGACAGTGAGACCGGCATCAGGATCAGAGGTGATGATGATGCCTAGGCGCGCGGCGGGAACACGGCCCGATACCATGCAGGCAGGGACCGCTCTCGATGGCCAGAAAGCCGCGAACAGCAGGTCCAACCGTGTCACTGCGAACGAGGTGGCAAAACGTGCCGGGGTCAGCCAGCCAACTGTGAGCCGCGTTTTCACACCGGGAACAAAGGTGTCCGACGACCTGCGCCGGAACGTTCTGCGGGCCGCCGATGAGCTTGGCTATCTTCCGAACACGCTTGCGCGGTCACTCCAAACCGGCCGGTCATACACGATCGGCATTGTGGTGGCCTATCTGAACAATCCGTTCTATCCCGAGGCGCTGCAGAAATTTTCCAAGGATCTGAATGCGCGCGGCTATCATCTGATGGTTTTCTTTGCTGACAATTCGCTCGAGGAGATCGACGGTGTTGTCGAGGATCTGATGGCGCACCAGGTCGATGCGATCATCCTGGCGGCGGTCAGCCTGTCGAACGATCTGTCCACGCGGCTCAAGGATCTTGGCATCCCCTTTGTCCTGTTCAATCGCGGTCAGGAGGATGAAAGTCTACCATCGGTGACAGCCACGAATTTCAAGGGCGGCTATCTGGCCGGCCAACACCTTGTCGCCGCTGGCCACAAACGCATCGCCCATATTTCGGGGTGGCAGAAGGCGCTCAACGGACGCCAGCGCCAGGAAGGTTTCGTCAAGGCGCTTGCCGATGCCGGGACAACGCCTCTTGCCTGCATTGACTGCCATTTCCGGCGGGAAATGGCGATCGAGGCGACGCGCGAACTGTTCCGGCGGGCCGACAAGCCCGATGCGATTTTTGTTGGCAGCGATTTCATGGCGTTTGGCGTCGTCGAGACCCTGCAGGACGAACTTGGGCTGAAAATACCGGATGATGTGTCGGTGATCGGGTATGACGATGTCGAGATGGCGGCTTGGAAGATGTTCGACCTGACCACCATCCGTCAGCCGATCAACCGCATGGTCAGATCGACCGTTGATCTGCTGCTCGATCTGATCGAGGGCGCGACTGACCGGTCAATCCGTCTGGAGATCGACAGTGAGCTTGTCGTGCGCGGCAGCACGCGGATCGTTGCTGGCAATGTCGCCTCAAGCCCGGACATGAAGCCGGACATGGTCGCGGACATAAACACGGGCACGCACCGTAAACAGAGCGTTGGAGAAGAGATATCATGACCGCTTTTGATATGGAACAGAATATTGTGAGGCGTGGCGGCCTGATCCCCTGCAAGACCGCGTTTATCGACGCGCATACGCCGGGAAGCGACCAGAAGGAAAACTTCACCATCATCGGTGGCGGCGTGTCGGAAAGCGCCGACCAGCATGTCCATATATCGCAGAAAATAGGCTTCAATATCGGCGCCGCCGGCCAGCCTCCGAAATGCCATAACAGCCTTCACACGCACCGCACGGCGGAAGTGTTTTTCGTGCAATCCGGACGCTGGCGGTTTTTCTGGGGGCGTTGGGGTGATGCCGGTGAGGTGATCCTCGAACAGGGTGATATCTTCAACATACCGACTGGGATGTTCCGCGGCTTCGAGAATATCGGCACCGACTATGGAATGATCATGGCCATCCTTGGCGGCGATGACGCCGGCGGCGGCGTCGTCTGGGCGCCTCAGGTGATCGAGAATGCTAGCGCGCACGGGCTTGTGCTTGGTGACAACGGACAGCTCTATGACAGCAAGAAAGGCGAATCCCTGCCTGACGGCGTCATCCCGATGCCGGTGATGAGCGAGGATCATTTGCAGCTTATGGATGAACCGCCAACTGCCGAGGTCGTGCCGAACTATGTGGCGCGATACTGGGATCTGATGGCACTCGCCGATCATCAGCCAAGCCGGGTGATCGGGCCGGATGCCATATTGCGTGACCAGCCGGGATTCGAGGTGGATTTCATTACCCGTGGTTCAATTGATGATGGCCGCTACAGCTGTCATCAGCCGGAGGTGCTGATGCCGGTCCGGGGACATTGGAAGCTGGAATGGGATGGTGGCAGCACGATCCTGAATTCCGGCGATACCTGTCTGGTTCCGGCCGGCCTCGCGCGCGCCCTGTCCCCGTCGATGACCGGCGAGGCCAGCATGTATCGGGTTCGCAACACGGATGATCCCGCCGGCCCCACTATAAGGCTGAATTAGGTGACGGAACCCGTCATTCTGTTGCCTGGCATGATGTGTGATGCGCGGCTCTTCGCGCCGCAGATCGCCGCCCTTTCGGCGATCCGTCCGGTGATGGTGGCGCCACTTGTCGGCGGTGACACTGTCACCGCCATGGCGGCGGCGATCCTGCAGCAAGCGCCGCCCCGCTTTGCCCTTGCCGGGCTGTCGATGGGGGGGATCGTGGCGATGGAGGTTATCCGCCAGGCACCCTCCCGGATCACCCGCCTCGCCCTGATGGACACCAATCCGCTTGCCGAGGCACCGGAACGCGCGAAAATGCGGGATCAGCAGATTGCCCGCGTTCTCGGCGGTGCGTTGAAGGCGGTCATCCGCGATGACATGAAGCCGCACTATCTCGCCGACGGGTCCGACCGGCGCACCATCCTCGATCTCTGCATGGACATGGCGCTGGCGCTTGGCCCGGATGTTTTCGCAGGACAGTCAAGGGCGCTTCAGACCCGGCCCGACCAATGTGAAACATTGCGCGGTGTCGATGTTCCCACCCTGATCCTGCATGGCGCCGAGGACCGCCTTTGCCCTGCCGAACGCCATGAGCTGATGCGTGATCTTGTGCCGGGCGCGATCCTTGCCAGAATTGATGATGCCGGGCATCTGCCCACGCTGGAACAACCGAAACCGACGAATGAGGCACTGGAAAAATGGCTGACAATCTAATCCCCGACGACCTTCTGGACCTGCTGCGCAAGGTCGATACGCCGACCGTCTGCAACGCCATCGAGGTGGCGCAGGGAAAGCGCGGCTTCAACCGCTTCACCAGAGGTACGATGCATCACTGCAAACCCGGCGATCCGGCGATTGTCGGATTTGCGAGAACGGCCAAGATCTCGGGCCTTGCCCCGCCCAATGAGGCGCCCGAGGTGATCCGCGCTCGCCGGATGGAATATTTCCATTCGATGGCAGGCGGAACCTCGCCGACGGCAGCCGTTGTCGAGGATGTCGACTATCCGAACTGTATCGCCGGATGGTGGGGCGAGGTTCACGTCGCCGTTCACAAGGGGCTGGGTCTTGCCGGTGCGGTCACCAACGGGGTCATGCGTGACCTTGATGTGATGGATGAAGGATTTCCGGTGCTGGCCGGGTCGATCGGACCAAGCCACGGATTTGTCCATGCGGTGGAGATCGGCACGCCGGTCAACATCATGGGCATGCGCGTCGCGCAGGGTGAACTGATCCATGCTGACCGGCATGGGGCGCTGGTGATCCCCGGGGATATCATTCCCGAGTTGAAGGCGGCCATCGACAAGGTCATTGCCTGCGAGGCGATCGTTCTGGGTCCGGCGCGACAGCCGGATTTTGACATCAACAAGCTGGAGGAAGCCTGGGCGAAATTCGAGGCCGCCAGAACATAGGCCCCGGAACATAGACCCCGGAACATGGGTCCCGAAACATGGGCCCCGGAACATGGGCGTTCAGGGGGCGCAGTTCATGGGCCGGACGGCATTTTGCCGGCGGATCTGCTCGCAAAGCGCCTGACGCCGATCACAAGATCCTGCAACAATTGTTTTCAACCGGCTTCAAACGCGATAGCGTGCGGGTTGATCAGGACAGATATTTGCAGGACAGGTTCATGGACAGAACGGTTTTTCTGAACGGTGATTTCGTACCGGAGAGCGAGGCGAAACTCTCGATCTTCGACCGCGGGCTTCTTTTTGCCGATTCGGTGTATGAGGGGTTCGGTATCCTTGATTCCCAGCTTGTCGATTTTGAATATCATATGGACCGGCTCGACCGGTCGCTTGACGAGCTTGAGATGCCGTCACCGATGGCGCGCGACGATCTGTTCGCCGCGATGATGCGCCTGATCGACATGAACAGCTCGGTCGAGGGGTTCATGTATCTTCAGGTCACCCGCGGCGAGCGTGACCGGAATTATCTGTATGACGGCGATTATGTGCCGAATGTATTCGCTTTCACGCAGAAGGAGAAATTCGCCGCCGACGCGCCGCCGAAACCGGTGAAGCTTGCGACCACGCCGGACATTCGCTGGGCCCGGCGCGATATCAAGTCAACCAACCTTCTTGGCCAGGTGATGGCGAAGCAGGCGGCAAGCCGCGCCGGTGCCTATGAGGCATTGATGATCGCGCCTGACGGTGACGTCACCGAGGCCGGGTCCTCAAGCTTTTTCTTCATCAAGGATCGTGAGCTTTTCGTCCGCCCGGTCAGCAATGACATCCTTCACGGCATCACCCGCCAGACCATGCTGCGGGTTGCCGAAACGCACCAGCTTCGCATCCGTGAGGAAACCTACACCCTTGATCAGGCGCTTGCCGCCGACGAGGCCTTCATCACCGCCTCGTCGATCTATGTGTTGCCGGTTGGCCAGATTGACGATACCGAGATTGGTGATGGTGGTGTCGGGCCGATGACGGCGGCGTTGCGAAGCGCCTATCTTGAACTGGCGCGGTCTGAATTCCCGAAACGCGCCGCGACCGGCAGTTCCGGCACGGGGGACTGACATATGGCGCACAGACGCATTCGCCCGTTCAACACGAAACAGACCTATCCCGAGCAGAATCTCGACAATGATCTTTCGCAGGCGGTTGTCGCGCGCGGCACGATGGTGTTCCTGCGTGGTCAGGTCGGTCAGAACCTTGATACAGGTGACTCGCTTCATGTCGGCGATGCCGCAAAACAGACCGAGACGGCGATGCAGAATATCAGCACGCTGCTTGAGGAATCGGGAAGTTGCCTTGACCATGTCTGCCGCATCGTTGTCTATCTGACCGATATCCGTCACCGCGAGGCCGTGTACCGCGAAATGGGCAAATGGCTGAAAGGCGTTCACCCCTGTTCGACCGGTCTTGTCGTACCGGCATTGGCGCGTCCTGAATGGTTGGTCGAGATTGAGGTGACCGCCGTCATCCCCGAGGACGGAAACTGATCCATGACCGCGCCGTTAGCCCCGCTTCTGGAACAGCTGAAGGCGTTGGCGGCGCAACCCCTCTCACAGGCCAGCGCGCCGCCGAAGGACCTTTACGTCCGTCCTGAAATCCACGATCTGGAACAACAGCGTATTTTCGCGCGAAGCTGGCTGTGCGCCGGGCGCGCCGACGAGCTGCCCTCGCCGGGCGACTATATGAGTTTCGAGCTTGGCCCGCAGCCGGTGATCATCATCCGCGGCGCGAAGGGCGAGATTCATGCCCGCGCCAATGTCTGCCGGCACCGGATGATGCGGCTTGTCGAGGGGCGTGGCTCGGCAAGGAAGTTCACCTGCCCCTATCACGCCTGGACCTATGACATCGCCGGCAGGCTGGTCGCCGCCCCGCATATGGACAGGACGGACTGTTTCACCCGTGATGATCTAGCGCTGGCCACGGTGCGGTGCGAGATTTTTCAGGGATGGATCTATGTCACGCTGGATCCCGACATCCCGCCGGTCGCCACGCAGCTTGCCGACCTCACGCCGCTGACCGACCGCTACAACCAGCAGGATTACGTGACCATTTTCCGGGAAGAGCATGTCTGGGACACGAACTGGAAATGCCTGACCGAGAACTTCATGGAGAGCTACCATCTTCCGGTGGCGCATCGCAGCACCGTCGGGGCGCATTATTCGGTCGAGGAGAACACCTTTGACGAGCGCGGCAGCTTTGCCGGGTTTACCTGTCAGTTCTTCACCAAGAGCGACGGTGCGCCGGTCGGCCGCGCGCATCAGGACAATACCAGCCTC
>JAAZUU010000130.1 GCA_018624035.1 Rhodobiaceae bacterium
ACATCACCGACATCGGGATGGCTGGCGCCGCGCCGCGCCGCCTCGGCAAGCGCGACTGTGTTCGGCGACGGGGCGTGGGCGATGATCAGCAGTGATTTCGGCATGGCGACGGCTCTCTCCGATGGCTATAGTCGCCGAAACCGGCAAGAGGGCGCAAGCCCGGAGGGTGAAATGGCGACATTGATTGCACTTGAAGAGCTTAACGCCCGGCTGATGGAGCTTGATGGCTGGGCGCTGGCGCAGGACGGCCTTGCTCTTGAAAAGACATACAGCTTCAAGGGGTTCAACAGCGCGTTTGGTTTCATGACCCGTGTCGCGATGGCGGCGGAACGTGCGAACCATCACCCTGAATGGTCGAATGTATATAACCGCGTTACCATCCGATGGACGACGCATTCGCTTGGCGGTATTTCCGATCTTGATCTGAAGCTTGCCGCCTCCTGTGACCGCTTTGCCGCCGGTTAGCCTCGGTCAGTAGACAAGCCAGTCGAGGCACCACAGGGCCAGAAGGCCGGTGATGATCGTTGCCAGCACCGAACGCGTCACAAGCGCGACGGTGATGGCCACCAGCGCCGCTGGCAGGCGGGCGTTTCCGGTCAGCGCCAGCCCGCCGTCGGGCGGGATGAGCACCGCCGGAACGATAATGGCCGTCAGCACGGCGATCGGCACGAAGCCGAGCGCATCCTGCAGCCAGCCCGGAAGCTGGCGCGGTGCGATATCGGAAAACATCACGAAACGCGTTGCAAAGGTGAACAGCCCGCAGGCAATCATCACAAGCCAGATCATGAGACCGCCTCACGAACGCCATGGCGGTGCGTCAGATATCCGGCGGCAATGCCGCCGATGGCGGCGAGGATGATCCAGCTTTTCCATGGCAATGGCTGGCCAAGAACCGAAATGATGCCAGCGACAAGGCAGGCTGCGAGGTCTGCACGTCGCCGGATGGCCGGCGCGACAATCGCGATGAAGGTCAACGGGATGGCGAAGCCGAGCGACCATGATTGCGGAATCGTGGCACCGAACATGACGCCGGTTACTGTGGTGATCTGCCAGCAGACCCACAGCGTCATGCCGGTGCCGACAAGGTGATAATGCTGGTGCGGGGAGGACGGCTCGTTGCGAAGACGGTTGATCGTCACCGCATAGGCCTCATCCGTCAGCAGATAGGCGAGAGGCACCCGCCAGACCAGGGGCAGGCTGCGAAGATACGGGGCGATTGACGCGCTGTAGAGGGCGTGGCGCAGATTGATCACCGATACCGAGGCACCGACCACCGGCGCCGGCACTCCTGCGCCCCACAGCTGGGCGAACACAACCTGGCTGGCGCCGCCAAAGACGATCGACGACAGCAGGACGGTTTGCAGCGGTGTCAGACCGCTGGCGATGCCAAGGACGCCGAACACAAGCCCGAAGGGTGCCACGCCGAGCTGCAGCGGCAGTTCCTGCCTGACACCGGCCCAGAATTCCTGGCTGCGGGTCGATCTGGTTGGTGCGCTGGAGGGGGACATCTGCGTGGTCTGTGATTTCCAAAGAAGCCTGCCTATCACGCGGTAAGCGAAAAGGACAAGCCGGTTGTGCCGGCCTGCTTGTCAAACATGGCTTGCGCCAGGCCCCGAACTGCGCAACACATGGGCAGGTCACGGTGTCATCAGCAATGGGCAACCATCATGTTACTCAACGTTCCCGTCTCGGTCGGCGAGGTCGTCGACAAGGTCACCATTCTGGAAATCAAGTCGGCGCGGATCACGGATCCTGTCAAACTGAAGAACATCACCGCCGAGCTGGACTCGCTTCGCCCTCTTGTCAGCGGCGGCGTCTTCGACAGCGACGAAGTGGTGGCCTTGAGTGATGCGCTTCGCGTCGTCAATAGCGAGTTGTGGGACATCGAGGACGATATCCGCGCCGAGGATGCGGCGGGGCGTTTCGGTGAACGATTCATCGAGTTGGCGCGCGCTGTCTATGTCACGAATGACCGTCGTGCGGAGCTGAAGAAGCGGATCAACCTTGCCACCGGGTCGGCTCTGGTCGAGGAAAAGTCCTATGAAAGCCATTCAAACGACGACCATTGAATTGAGCATGCAACAATCCCACCGCCTGGCGGTGCAGCATCGAACAGATCGACAGTTTGCTTTCACACCTGCTGCGCCGCGACAGTGAGGATCTCCGCGCCCCTTGGTGCAATGGCGGCGACCTCAATCACGCGCCAATCTTGACATCACGTCCGTAGACATGCGGCGAAACAGGTAACGTTTCGTAACCGAGGCTTTCTTGCGATTGAAATACCGGCCGAACTTGTGTCTGATCGTGTCGTTCTGCCAGACCTGCGGGGTGCTTGGATATCCGATTGTCGAGGTCCCGCCGATCTCTGTCGCCAGCGGCGGATCAACTGTAAGGGTGGCCAGGCCGTGCTCCCACCATCGCTGGCACAGCAAATCAACCTCAAAGACCGCGGGCAGGCTGAGGTCCAGTAATTTTTCACACGCATTTCGACTGATCACATACGCCACATTCTGGATTGGATTGTATTTGTGCAACGAGAGTGATTGCGTCTCCGAGATCTCAAAACGGCCAAACAGCGGTCTTTTGGTCGTATGGTGGAGATGGATCATGTCAAACTTGCCGGCAAGCTTTTCAATGCGTGAAAGCGCATCCTTTGTTTCAGGTTGGAGGACAGCATCATCCTCGAGAATTAACGCGGCGCTTTCGGAGCTTGAAACAATCCTTTGCCATGCCAGACGATGACTCAGCAAACATCCGAGGGCGCCATCGGACATTGGGCCATTTGCGAAATATTGCCGGTCGTCTGAAAGAAAGTCGCTTTTCTCCGGGGGTGAGAGCTTCCGGCCATCAACGCCATCGATCCATTCGAACGATATGCCCAATTTCCCCAGATGGTTCTTGATTTCACGACGCCGTGCCTGATTTCGACGCAACGAAAGAACATATACAGGTAACATGTCGAAAACAGTCCGTGGATATCTGTAAACTCGAAGAAAACCGATGTCGCGACTGGCCGCTTTTACAGGCGCTCAGGCCCGGTTGTGTGGCGAGGTCACGATATCATTCATCGGAAAGATCACTCAAACCGTCCGGTGCTCCTTGCCGGCGAGACTGTATTCGGCTAAGCGATAGGCATTCCCAAACTCACAACAGTCATATCAGATTTTGCTAATGGACACCTCCTTTTTGTTTGTCGACAAGGTTGCTACCGCTGGCAGACGCTGCCTTGTACGGCTCGATCTGAATGTGCCGCTTGCCAATGGCAGGGTGAGCGACGACACCCGCATCCGGCGCATCCTTCCGGGGTTGGAGTCGCTGCGGCAGGCCGGTGCCCGGATTATCATCCTGACGCATCTGGGGCGCCCGAAGGGCAGGGTCTTGCCGGAATTCTCGGTCGCACCCGTCGCCGCGCATATGGCCGGACTCCTCGGCTGTCCGATGCCTGTGGAGTCCGATCTCCTTGGTGATGACGCGCGCGACGCCGTTGCGGCCCTTGCGGATGGCGACGTGATGATGATGGAAAATCTGCGGTTCCATCCAGGCGAGGAGGCGAATGATGCGGAATTCGCCGCCGCTCTGGCGCGCCTTGGCGACATCTATGTCGGCGACGCGTTTTCCTGCACGCATCGCGCTCATGCGTCGGTCGAGGCCCTGCCACGCATGATGGCGGTGGCGACGGCGGGCCGTGCGCTTGGTGCGGAACTGTCGGCGCTGGATGCGGCGTTGGCTTCACCGACGCGCCCGGTGGCGGCGATTGTCGGCGGCGCGAAGGTGTCGACTAAGCTTCAGGTGCTGGAAAATCTGATCGCGAAAGTTGACCGGCTGATTCTTGGCGGCGGCATGGCGAACACCTTTCTGATGGCGGCGGGCCAGAATGTAGGGGCGTCGCTTGTCGAGGCCGATATGGTCGATACCGCGCGCGCCATCAGCGACAAGGCGACGGCGCATGGCTGTCACATAGACCTGCCGGTGGATTTCCTTGTCGCGACCGAGCTGGCGCGCGATGTGCCATACCGGATCGCGTTGCCGGGTGAAGTGGCGCCTGACGAGATGATTCTTGATGCCGGCCCGCAATCCGTCGCCGCCGCGGTGGCCGATCTTGCCGTATGCCGGACCATTGTGTGGAACGGGCCGATGGGCGCCTTTGAATTTCCACCCTTCGACAGCGCCACAAACGCGCTGGCGCGGGCCGTGGCCGAAACGACAAAGGCCGGAGACACAATGTCCGTCGCCGGCGGCGGTGATACGTTGGCGGCCCTTGCAAATGCCGGGGTCAGCGACCAATTCTCGTATGTATCTACTGCTGGCGGCGCGTTTCTGGAATGGTTGGAAGGCCGCGAGCTGCCGGGTGTCGAGGCGCTTCGTCGCGAGGCCTGACATAATCCGCTACAGGACATAATCTGCGAATTGCGAGGCTGCCATGCTGTTTTCAAATCCTTTCAAGGCGCGCATGCCGCTTCTCTCCGAAGCGCTGCCGGGCCGCGAGATGCCAGTCTGGGAAGGCGCGCCGCATGGCGTTCTGGGAACGTCGACAAAGGGCCCCTTCGCTGACAATCTCGAGGAAATCCATCTCGGGCTTGGCTGTTTCTGGGGGGCCGAACGCCTGTTCTGGAAGCTTGACGGCGTGTTCACCACCGCGGTTGGCTATGCTGGCGGGTTCACCCCCAACCCGACCTATGAAGAAGTATGTTCCGGGCGCACCGGCCATACCGAGGTTGTGCTGGTGGTGTATGACCCGTCGCTGATCCCCCTTGGCCGGATCCTGAAGACCTTCTTCGAGGAGCATGACCCGACCCAGGGCTATCGTCAGGGCAATGATTTCGGCACGCAGTACCGGTCGGCGATTTTCGGCACCTCCACAGCGCAGGTTGAGGTTGCCAGCCAGGTGGCGGCCGATTACGGCACGGCACTTGCGGGGCTCGGGCTTGGCGAGATCACAACCGAAATCGGACTGGCCGGACCGTTCTACTATGCCGAGGATTATCACCAGCAATATCTGCACAAGGTGCCGAACGGTTATTGCGGACTCAAGGGAACAGGCGTGGCCTGCGCCGGCTAGTCCTGTCACACCGGCCGGATTTCTGCATTGACGTCATCGGGGCACGGTGCTAGATAACCCGCTCCATGAATTCAACGCTTTGTGCCGGAGCCGAACATGAAAGTCGCAAGCTCGCTCAAAACTCTCAAGTCGCGTGATCGCAATTGTCAGGTTGTGCGCCGTCGTGGCCGCCTCTATGTGATCAACAAGCGCAACCCGCGCATGAAGGCGCGGCAGGGCTGAACACGCCCCGCCCATCATGACCAACGGTCGGCTTCGCCGGCCGTTTTTCATTTCAGCCTCTGTTTTTCGAACTGCCTTCGATCGACAGTGCGGCAAATCACCTGCCAGATGGCGCTGACAGATCGTTCTGATTACATGTATAATGGAAGCCATAAACAAAACGGTGACGGACCCCGGCCATGTTGATGCCAGAACCAGACCAGACTGTGATTGATCGGCGCGATGAGATCTGTGACGCACTGCGGCGTATGGTGCCCGAAGGCAGTGTTGTCGATTCAACCGAAAGCATGAAGGCCTTTGATTCCGACGGCCTGTCCGCTTACCGGCAGGTGCCGCTGGCGGTGGTGTTGCCCGAAACGGTCGACCAGATCGCCGCCGTGATGAAATATTGCCATGAGCAGGGGGTCAAGGTGGTGCCGCGTGGTGCCGGAACCTCGTTGTCCGGTGGCGCCTTGCCGCTCGCGGATGCCGTGCTTCTGGGTCTCGGCAAGTTCAACCGCATACTTGAGGTGGATTACGCCAACCGCTGTGTTGTCGCGCAGCCCGGCGTGACCAACCTTGCCATCACCCATGCCGTGCAGGCGGACGGGTTCTACTACGCGCCCGACCCGTCAAGCCAGATCGCCTGCTCGGTCGGCGGCAATGTGGCCGAGAATTCGGGTGGTGTTCACTGTCTGAAATACGGGCTGACGACGAACAACCTCCTTGGTGTGGAGATCGTCACGATCGAGGGCGAAATCCTGCGTTTTGGTGGCAAGCATCTTGATTCCGGAGATTATGATCTTCTCGGCGTGATGACCGGTTCTGAGGGGCTGCTCGGTGTCGTCAGCGAGGTGACGCTGCGGATTCTGCAGAAACCTGCCACCGCGCGGGCGCTTCTTGTCGGATTTGACGACACCGGCGATGCCGGCAAGGCGGTTGGCGATGTCATCGGCGCCGGCATCATCCCCGCCGGTATGGAAATGATGGATGGACTTGCCATCAACGCTGCCGAGGATTTCGCCAATGCCGGTTATCCGCGTGAGGCGGCGGCGCTGTTGATCATCGAACTTGACGGACCCGAGGTCGAGGTTGACGCGCTGATCGGGCGTGTCGAGGCCATCGTCAACAAGGCTGGCGCGACGTCGGTACGCGTCAGCCAGTCCGAGGAGGAGCGCAACCTGTTCTGGGCTGGCCGTAAATCGGCCTTTCCGGCTGTCGGCCGTATCTCGCCTGACTATCTGTGCATGGATGGCACCATTCCGCGACGCCGACTTCCCGATATGATGCGGCGGATGAATTCGCTCAGCCAGCAATACGGCCTTCGCGTCGCCAACGTATTTCATGCCGGCGACGGCAATCTCCATCCGCTGATCCTGTTCGACGCCAACCAGCCCGGTGAACTGGAACGCGCCGAGGAATTTGGCGCCGACATTCTGCGAAGCTGTGTCGAGATGGGCGGTGTGCTGACTGGTGAACACGGCGTCGGCGTTGAAAAGCGCGACCTGATGAACATCCAGTTCACCGAGGATGATCTGAAACAGCAGCAGCGCCTGAAATGTGCCTTTGATCCGGGCCATCTTCTGAATCCCGGAAAGGTTTTTCCCCATCTTCATCGCTGCGCCGAGCTTGGTCGGCTTCATGTCCACAGAGGCAAGCTGCCACATCCCAACATGCCGAGATTCTAGGACGCCGGCATCCGGCTGGCCGGGCTGACTTTCAAAGGGCCAATATGCGATGAGCGATATAGTCGTCTCCGATCTGCAACAGGTTCAGGATGCCGTTCAGGACGCCGTGGCCGCCAGGTTGCGGCTTGAACTTCG
>JAAZUU010000041.1 GCA_018624035.1 Rhodobiaceae bacterium
ATGGTGGCAGACCATGAGCATGTCGAGATGTTCTTCCAGCGTGTTGACCGTGTAGGGGCGGGTCGGGTTGGTCGAGGACGGCAGGACATGTGATTCGCCGCAGATCTTGATGATGTCGGGGGCATGGCCGCCGCCGGCACCCTCGGTATGAAAGGCGTGAATGACGCGGTTCTTCATCGCGGCAACGGTGTTCTCGACAAAGCCGCTTTCATTCAGCGTGTCGGTATGGATCATCACCTGAACATCCATCGCATCGGCGACGGAAAGACAATTGTCGATCGCCCCGGGTGTCGTGCCCCAGTCTTCATGGAGTTTCAGCGCGCACGCGCCGCCGCGGACCTGTTCTTCGAGTGCCGCCGGCAGCGAGGCATTGCCCTTGCCGGCAAAGGCCAGATTCATCGCAAACGCATCCGCCGCCTGCAGCATCTTGCCGATATGCCACGGACCGGGCGTACAGGTCGTCGCCAGCGTGCCGTGTGCCGGGCCGGTGCCGCCGCCAAGCATGGTCGTCAGCCCGGAATGCAGCGCATCATCGATCTGTTGCGGACAGATGAAATGAATGTGGCTGTCGAACCCGCCGGCGGTCAGAACATGTCCTTCACCGGCAATGGCCTCGGTGCCGGGACCGATGACGACATCGACCCCGGGCTGCGTGTCCGGATTGCCGGCCTTGCCGATGCCGGCGATGACGCCGTCCTTCAGGCCAATATCCGCCTTGAAAATTCCGGTCACGTCAACAACAAGGGCGTTGGTGATCACCGTGTCGACGGCCCCTTCTGCACGGGTGACCTGGGATTGACCCATGCCGTCACGGATGACCTTGCCACCGCCGAACTTCACCTCCTCACCATAGGTTGTGAAATCCTTTTCCACCTCGATGAAGAGGTCGGTATCGGCAAGCCTTACCCGGTCGCCCGTGGTCGGGCCATACATGTCGGCATAGGCCGCGCGGGATATCTGTTTTGGCATCAGAGGTCTCCCATGATCTGCTGGTTGAAACCGAAAACGCGGCGCTCCCCCGTCAGCGGGACAAGCGTCACTTCACGGCTTTGTCCCGGCTCGAATCGGACGGCCGTGCCAGCGGCGATATCAAGGCGCATTCCGCGCGCCGCCATCCGATCGAAATCGAGTGCCGGATTTGTCTCGGCAAAATGATAATGGCTTCCGACCTGAACCGGGCGGTCACCCGTGTTCGCGACGGTGAGGACAGTCTGTTCCGCGTCGGCGTTAAGTGTGATCTCGCCGTCTGCAGGCAGAATTTCTCCCGGAAACATAAAATGGGGGGTCATGACGCGCCTCTCTTGCGGATCGGGTGATGAACGGTGACAAGCTTGGTGCCATCGGGGAAGGTGGCCTCGACCTGAACGTCATGGATCATTTCGGGGATTCCTTCCATGCACTGTTCTGCCGTGACAACATGGGCGCCGGCTTCCATCAATTCGGCAACCGATGTGCCGTCGCGCGCACCCTCGACCACGAAATCGGTGATCAGGGCGATTGCCTCGGGATGGTTCAGCTTGACGCCGCGTTCCAGCCTGCCGCGTGCCACCATCGCTGCCAGGCTGACAAGAAGCTTGTCCTTTTCTCGGGGGGTCAGTTTCATGGCCTACCTCTTTATTGCCATACGCGCGGCACCTGAACGCCGCTCAATGCTGTTAAGAAATGTTTCATATCCTGTTTGCCGACCATCGTGTCGCGTGCCAGCATCCGCATCACCGCCCTGCCGTTCCATGTCGATAGGGCGGCACGCGAGACGACATTGTCCAGCGCTGCGGTCATATCGGCATGGATCTGTGTGGCGCGCGGGCCAACATAGACTGCCACCGCCATCATCTGCGCCGCGTCTGCGGCGGCGCTGTTGAAAAGACAGCGATCAATATCACGCTCAAGGCGCAGCGCCTCGGCATGCACAAGCCTGCCGTCACGGTGGATCCGCCAGCGATCGGTGAAGCTGCAGCTGTTCAGCGTCTCACCCATGGCATGTCGCCCGAACACAAGCGATTCCAGGATCAGGCACTCGCTGTCCTGATCGATGTCGACATCAATGCGCCGCGCCAGGCGGCTGCGGTCAAACAGGATCGTTTCCTGCGGCAGCCAGTGAAGCCTCGCGCCATTTTTTGCGGTGAGTTTCACGTCCAGCCGCGCCGCCTCATTTCCGCTGCTGCGATAGGCGCGTTCCGCGGCCTGTGTGGTGACCGTAACGTTGCTGGCATCGGCACCGGACTGATAGGTGAAAACATCTCCCCCGGTGATGCCGCCAGCCGTGTTCACCAGAACGACCTCGTTTGCAGGAGCATGGTTTCGCGGCAAAAGCGCCTTTGCCGAGCCTGAGTGGAAAAGCACCTGAAGAGAGTCGTCACGAAACGCCGTTCTGATCGTTCCACGCGCCCGCTGCAATGATTGTGAAAATGTGCCGGTGCCATCCATCATGATAACTCTAGACTAAGACTGAATGGCCCCGAAACCAATAGCACGGACCGATGAAGAGGGCCGATCAGGCCAAACTGTTCCGATGACTGCCGAAAACCAATGATACGAAGTCGGGCTATCACTCGACACTGCAAAAATCCGAGTATTGTGCTGCAGAAAACGCAGCACCTGAGTGAACAGCTGCTACAAAGCCACAGCTGTCTGCGCGGCAATATCGGCAAAGGCCCTGGCTGTAGCCGGATCGACGGGGATGCCGTCAGCATGGCGGCGTTCAGCCTCTTCCCATTCACGGTCTCCGGGGGCCATGACCCGCGCACCCTCGCGGTGCGGACTGTCACGAAGCTGGGTCAGATAATGCCGCATGCCGGCAGTGAAAAGCTCCATACCGACGAATGCCGACGGGTCGAGTGCAATGATGAAAGCCCCGAGTTCACGTGGCGTGGACATGTCAGGGTCATCCATCGACATCAGATCGGGGGAAATGCGCATGCCGGTCATCACAGCCGAGAATATCTCTGCGACGCCGCCAAGCCCGGCCCCCTTGAAGCCGAACGCGCCGCCAAGCGGGGCCAGCATGTCCGCCTCGCGCGGATCGGTTACATCCATGCCGGACACATTGGAGGCGATGTCGCGCGGCAGACGCTCGCCAAGCGATCGGTAGAGCTGCACGCGGTTCCACGGAATGGCGCTTGTCGCCATATCGAGAAGCCAGGGATTACCATCGGCCGGAAACGCCACGGCGATCGGATTGGTGCCGTGAAACCGGATGGCTCCGTCATGAAGGCGCACCAGACTGTCGGAATTGCCAAAGACAATGCTGCCGAAACCTTGCTTTGCGAGATCCAGCGCATAGGCACCCGCCGCTCCGAAATGCGAGCTGTTCCTCACCCCGAGGGCGCCAAGGCCGGAGTCACGTGCCAGACCGGCGGCATGAGAGGCCGCGCCATACATCGCGCGGGCACCATGGGCGTGGTCGGCATCCAGCATGCCGGCACCGGGCCTGGTTCTCGTGAAGGTCAGATCGGGAGCGCCATTCAGGCGCCCGCCCTTGAACGCCGCGCGGTAATGCGGCAGGAGCCGGAAGCCGTGACTGTCGATACCATGCAGGCTGGCATGCAGCATGGCGCGGGTCGCCGCATCGGCTGACGGTTTGTCCGCACCGGCATCGCTCAGGATCGCAAAACTGAATGCGGTGAGACGGTCGGCCGAAATGATATCGGGTTGGTCGCCTGATCCTGTCCTGCCCATCTCGCCCTGTTCTCCGATCGTGGCTTCACATCGCCGATGACACCAGTATAGCGAATAGCCCAACCATCTCGCCAGCCCAAGATCCACCGGTTTCCGGAATGGATGCAAAACCGGCCAGCTTGTCCTATGGTCAGGCGATGATGACGATCTATGTCGATGCCGATGCCTGTCCGGTGAAAGAGGAAATCACCACCATCGCCATTCGCCACGACTGCCACGTGGTGATGGTCTGCAATGGTGGCATCCGTCCATATCCGCACCCGTTGATCGAGCTGGTAATTGTCGATGATGGCCCGGACGCGGCGGATATCTGGATCGCCGAACGTGCCGGGGCAGGCGATATCATCATCACCAATGACATTCCACTGGCGGCAAAATGCGTCGGTAATGTTGCCGCTGTGCTGCGTCCGGACGGCAGTTCGATCACCGACGCCAACATCGGCGGCATTCTGGCAACGCGTGATCTGATGGCCGATATGCGGGCAGCCGACCCGCTTCACCAGGGGGGTCAGGGGCAGGGACGGCCGTTCTCAAAGGCGGATCGCGGCCGGTTTTCGCAGGCGCTCGACCAGCTTGTATCGCGGCAGTCCGGGTAAGGATGATCAGGCAGCCTCGCCGGCGACAAAGCCCGACGACCACGCCCATTGGAAATTATAGCCGCCAAGATGTCCTGTGACATCGACCACCTCGCCGATAAAGAACAGGCCGGGCTTCGCGCGCGCCTCCATTGTCCTGGCGGACAATTCGCCGACATCGACGCCGCCAAGCGTGACCTCGGCGGTGCGATAGCCCTCGGTGCCACTTGGAGTGACCTGCCAGCGATTGATCCTTTCGCCAACCCGTGTCAGGGTCGCGTTGGGCTGGTCGGCAAGTCGGCCCGACACAGCCATTTCATCGAGAATATCGGTGGCAAGACGGCGGGGCAGGCATTCACCAAGCGCGGTCAGCACCTCCTGTCGCGGCGTCTTCGTCTTGCGCTCTGTCAGCCACATGGCGGCATCCATGTCGGGCAGCAGATTGATCCTGATATCCGTGCCTTCCTCCCAATAGGAGCTGATCTGAAGAATTGAGGGGCCAGACAGGCCGCGATGGGTGAACAGCAGCCCCTCGCGGAACATCGTCTTGCCGTGTTGTACCTCGGCATCGACGGACAGGCCGGACAGCGCCTTGCATCTGGCGAGGAAATCAGCCTGAAAGGTAAGGGGAACAAGCGCCGGTTTCACTGTCGTGACCTTCAGTCCGAATTGCCTTGCGATGTCATATCCGAACCTTGTCGCGCCGATCTTCGGGATCGACAAACCGCCGGTGGCGATGACCAGCGACTGGCAGGAAATCACGCCGCTGTCCGTAGTGACAAGATAGCCGTTCGAGCTCGCCTCGACACACTGCACACCGGTATTCAGACGCAGTTCGGCGCCCGAATCGCGACACTCATCAAGAAGCATGTCGATGATCTGCTGGGCACTGTCGTCACAGAACAACTGGCCAAGCTTCTTTTCATGAAAGGCGATCTGATGTCGGGTGACAAGCTGTACGAAATCATCCTGTGTGTAACGGGCAAAGGCAGATTTGCAGAAATGTCGGTTGTTCGACAGGAAGGCCGCGGGGCTGGAATGCAGATTGGTAAAGTTGCAGCGACCACCGCCGGAAATCCTGATCTTTTCGGCCGGCTTGCGCGCGTGATCAAGGATCAGAACAGACCGTCCGCGCCGTCCGGCAACCCGCCCGCACATCAGGCCGGCCGCGCCGCCACCGATAATCAGAACATCACATGTTTCATCCATGAAATTTCCTGTTCGAAGAAAGTTGATGGCATCAGTCCGCCATGCTGACACCGCATTACCTGTCATGTGCCGTTTCAATCGCAAGGATATCCAGAACGCGACGTTTTGGAAGGCCAGGTGAAACCGTGATCAGGGTGACCGCCTTGTCCCTTTTCATTCCCTGTTTGCCGTGTACCGTAAACAGCCTTGTTATTGCTTCAGTCTCGGCTTTGCGAGATGACACATGATCCCTTTGTTTCAGCCGGCAGCCGATGCCGGAGATCCGCGCTTCAACAGGCTGAGGGTGATGTTCATCTATGATGTCTATCCGTTATGAGACGCTTCAATTTTTTGACGAATGTGATCGCCTGCCGTGATGGGGGGATATTGCGCCCCGCTGCCTTCACAGCTTGGAAGGCATTCGATCTTCGCATCATAATCCGGATGCATGAAATAGCCGATTGATATGCGGCGTGACATGGCATCATGAAGATTTTCCGGGGTCACGACCCGGTGCATGGTTGATACCCATTTGCCATTCGTCCAGCGTTGCATCATATCGCCAAGGTTCACCACAAGCGCTCCGTCCGGCGGTACGACGGGCACCCATTCCCCGTCACGCTCAACCTCAAGGCCGCCATTGGCGGTGGTCATGGCAAGAATGGTCAGCGCCCCGTAATCAGTATGCGCACCGGTGCGCAACTGGCCCGGCAATGGCGGTTCCGTAAGGGCCGGATAGTGATGTAGCGACATGATTGAAAAGTGTTTCTGGATCAGAGGCGTGAAATGCTCCTCCGGCATGCTGGCGGCGACCGCGAAAATCCTCAGAATGTTCGCCGAGAGCGTTTCAAAGGCGCGGTAGAGATCATGTAGCGAGCTGTCCAACCCGGTTGGTGCATCCGGGATGATGTTCGGCGCATAGGCTGTGGCCGCTTCGGGTATATGGGCAAAGCTTGTCGCGTGGTCCTCCACAGGTCCCAGAAACAGGCTTTCACGCAAATCCTTTGGCGCATCCTTGCCAAGCGTTGCCGACAATCCCCGCGTTGCCATGCCGTGATAGCCGCGCTGCTTGGCTGGGCCGGACGGGTGCCATTTCGCCTTTTCATCATCCGCAAGATCAAAGAATTCGAACCCCTTCGAGAAAGCCGTTTCGAGGAGCGATTGCGGGATACCGTGCCCGGTCAGAACCACGAATCCGATGCTCTGCGCGGCGCTCGCAACTTCGGTCGCGACAGCTTGCTTGCCGCCGGCATCTTCGGCAAGGAAGGGCGCTATGTCGATGGTGGGAATGTCGCGGATCATGATGTCTCCAATCTGGCGATGACATGGTCATAGGAAATATCGGTTGAAATCAGACCACCTGACAAAAGGGCCGATTTCAGCCGGACAAAGGCGGTGGCGTTCAGGTTGGTCTCTCGTGCCCAGAGATTTGATGATTGATAGCCTGTGATCGCGGCGGCAAGGATCTTCAGCGGCACATCTGGAAACAGCGCGCCGAGTTCGGCCGCGATATCGTCAGCGGGTTCTATGGCGACAGCCTCGAGTGCGCGGCCAACACCTGTCAGCAGCGAACGGCAGGTATCAAGGTTGTTTTGAAAATATCGGCGGGTGGTGTAGAAGCTTGTATAGCCGATTTCGCCGCGGTCGGCGAAACGATGCCATACATGACCGGTGCCATCGGCCAATACGCTGGAGGCAAAGGGTTCAAGCACCTGCGCCACGTCGATCTCGCCGGCTGCCAGTCGGCGGGGAAAGGTACTCATTGCGGCCCGTTCCGCGATATTGAGATGCGATGGCTCAACTCCGGCACGGGTCAGGTCATCCTGAAATGTCATCCAGGGGGTTGGAACCTCCTCGGCAATGGCGAGCCGCCTGTCGCGCAAATCACGAAAGTGAAAATCCAAATTTGGCTCACGGCCGATCAGGATAAAGGGGTCGCGCGCGACAACCTGGCCAAAGGCGACAAGCTGACAGTCCGGATCACGATCATGGTGCAGCATCACGCGCATGGGCCCACCCCATGAGATATCAGCGCGGCCAGCAAGTAGCCCTTCGGCGGTCTCAATCGGGTCAGGTGACAGCTGGATGTCGACATCCAGACCTTCATCCGACCAGTATCCACGCTGATCGGCCAGATAGAATGGCGTGTAGACAATGGTACGCAGATTTTCATACAGAGTGATCATGGACCGACTGCTGTCTCTTCCTTGTATAGGTTGCCGGTTCAGCTTGTCGCTTTTGGGCGGAACAGTAAATAGCTTCGGGTTGCTGTTCGGGAGGTCACTTCCTGTAATGTCTGCCTTGTCCGATGGTCCGGGCTTGAGAACAATGTTCCAAAGACCGCAAATCTGTGTGACAAAGAAGCCGGCAATGGCCGGGCGGCATCGAATTGGTGCATGAACACTCAGAATCCTGTCTGGTCAATCAACCCAGTATCGAGTGTGCGCGATGTCCCAGTTTTCCGAAGATTATGTGAAACAATTCACAGCCCGGCGCACGGTTGATCCAGCCAGTTCAGCTCTGGTGATCATTGATATGCAGTATGCTACCGGCCATCCCGATGGCCCGCTTGCCAACAGAATGAAGGCGGAGGGCAACAGCGTGACCGATTGGCGGTTCGATCGGATCACGCGCCTTGTCATTCCGAACAACCGGAAACTGATCAAGGCCATGCGCGAGGCCGGTGGCCGTGTGATCTATGTGACCATCGGCGCGGGTTTGGCGGATTGTTCGGACGCACCGGCGCATATGCGCGGTTTCTTCACCTCACTTGGCAATTATGAAGGCCAGCCTGCTCACCGGATCATTGACGAGCTGGCGCCTGCGCCGGGTGATCCTGTCGTCCGCAAGACGACTATGGGGGCGTTTGCTTCAACCGGTCTTGATCATCTTCTTCGAAGCCTCGGGCGCGAATATCTGTTCGTCACTGGCGTTTCGACCAATATGTGTGTTGAAACCACCGCGCGGGAAGCCGCTGATCGAGGCTATGCGGTGACACTTGTCGAGGATGCCTGCGCTGCGACCCATGAGGATCTTCATGAAGGAACCCTGCGCAATTTCAGCCGGTTTTTTGGAACTGTGCAGTCAACGGATGATGTTATCAAACAGCTTTGTTAGCCCGTGATGCTGTTGGCCCCGGCCATATAGATGCTGATCCTCGTGATTTTGCCATCGCGCATGGAAAACACGTTTGCGTTGGATTTAGGTGCCGGCGCGTCGGGACCGGAATAGGTCACCGTGAACTGACTGGTGAGTCGCCCGCCAGACGGTGATGGCGAATGTATGAAGTCATGATGCCGCGCTTTCACCATGGTATCCGGCGGCACTTCCCAGCGTGCTGCGAAGAGGGCACGGATTGCCGCCCGGCCATGGTGGGTGATGTCGTGGGTCTCGATGCAGAGCACACAGTCATCGTCCAGCAGGCTGGCAAGGGCGTAACTATTGCGGTCATCCAGCGCCGTGAAATAGCGCATAGCCAGCCCGATCAATTCGTCACCTGTCATGAAACGGTTCCTTCCGGAAGGCCGGCGATATGCTCCGCTATGCCGCCCGGTGTTGTCAGCCAGAGTTGGTCGCGTTTTTGGAGAATTCCGGTGAGCGCCCGGCGCAGTGCATGCAGACGAAAGGGCTGGCCGATTACAAAGGGATGCAGGACGATGGTGAATACAAGTGGATAGTTCCGCGACTGCGACAGCATTTCGTGAAAGTGATCGAGGATCATCTCCTCGAATTCCCGCCCCGTATGATGTCTGAAGACCTGAGCCGGGCTGTCATTCAATTCAATTGAATATGGCACTGACAGGATCGGGCCGGCGCGCGTTTTCATCCAGAAGGGCTGGTCATCTGCCGGCCAGTCCAGCATGTAGCTGTAGCCAGCCTCCTTCAGCAGATCGAGCGTGACATCGGACTGTACGATATAGGGGCCGAGCCAACCACGCGGCGGAGCACCGAAATTGCTGGAAATCGCTGCCGTCGTCTCGGCGATCATCGCACGCTCGGTGGCCTCGTCCATAATGTCCTGACGTTCCGAATTGGTCACGCCATGGCCAATCACCTCATCGTTACGAGCACGGATCCTGTCAACAATCTGCGGGCAGTTTTCCAGAACCGCCGCGTTCAGATTGTGCGATGCCGGCAGGCCAAGTTCATCAAGCAGATCGAACAGATACCAGAGGCCAACCCGGTTGCCATAGTCGCGCCAGGCATAGTTGCGTGTTGTCTGTGCGGCACCCGGCACCGTGTGGTCGCTGCCAAGCCCGTCCATGAAGGAGAACCATTCGATATTGTTACAAATGCAGACCGCCAGCCGCTTTCCACCCGGCCAGTCATATACGGGGCGGTCGGGGAGGGCACTGAAGGCATATCTGTCGTGATATTGAATGTCCATGATCATCCTCTGGCGCGGCGGATTTGCAAGGTTGACAAGGTCCTGACCTTCTCGTCAACTGATTGCGGTTTGGCTGGTAACAAGGTAATGCGCATGAAGCCGTGGTCTGGAGTGATTACCGATGAGGAGGAGCGGCGATACGCATCAGCCGGTTTTGGCGGGGCTGGCGGATTCGGCAGCCGTCCAGCGCTGTTGATCATCGATGTCCAGTACCGCACCGTGGGCACAACGAAAAAGCCCTACTGGGACGCCATCGCTGAATACCCGACATCATGCGGAGAGGTGGGGTGGCACGCTGTTGAACGCATCGTGCCGCTGCTTGCCGCTTTCCGGGACAAGGGATTTCCGGTCCTGTACCCACATGTGGCGCCGAAGAACGCCGCCACCGATGGCGGGCGTCTGGCCCAGAAAATTCCCTCCATCATGGGTATCGATGAAAAGGGGTATGACTTCGTTGAAGAAGTAGCGCCTGTCGCAGGAGACGTTCTGCTTCCCAAAAAACACCCAAGCGCCTTTTTCGGCACACCACTTACCAGCCATCTGATTGATTTGGGCGTTGATACGCTGGTGGTGACAGGCTGCACCACCTCAGGCTGTGTCCGCGCGTCGGTGACGGATGCCTTTGCCCTGAATTTCAAGGTGATTGTTCCCGAGGACTGTGTCTATGACCGGGCGCCAACCTCGCATGCGGTCAATCTGTGGGATATGAACGGCAAATACGCGGATGTGATGCCATCCGACGAGGTGGCTGCGGCTCTGCAGGGACTGGAGGCAGCCATATGAGTGCGGTTGAAATCGGCGAAAACCTAGATGAACTTGTTGCCTTTCTGATCAGCACAGAATGGACGGATATCCCGACACCTGTACAGCGCCGCGCGGCGCTTGTTCTGTGTGACGATCTGGGGGCCATCGTTGCGGCGCGCGGCGAGCCGGAGGTCATCGCACTGCATGATGGCGTCGCCGCCAGCGCCGGCACCGCCGAGGCAACGGTGTTCAATGCCAGGGGGCATCGACTTGATCGCTACTCCGCCGCCCTGGCAAACGGATGTGCCGGCGACTGGGCCGAACTGGATGAAGGCTATCGGCGGGTGATCTGTCATGCCGGAGTCTATTGCCTGCCAGCCTTGCTGGCCGAGGCCGAGGCCGAGCAGCATTCCACGCAGGATTTGATGCGGGCGCTTGTTCTTGGCTATGAGGCGGTTGCCAGGGTGGCGCGTGTCTTCACCTTTTCGAACCTTGTTCTTCATCCGCATGGCAGTCTTGCCGCTATCGGCGCGGCGGCGGCGGTGGCCATGTTACGGCGGGTGCCACAGGATGAGGCGGTCGGGGCCATTTCCAGTGCCACCACGATGGTGCTGCCGGGGCCGTACACGCATCCCATTCAGGGGTCACTGGTGCGAAATGTCTGGCCCGGCGTGGCGGCGCAGACAGGCCTTCGTGCCGTCGACTGGTCGCGGATGGGCATCCGCGGCCTGTCATCCGCCCTTCATGACGTCTATGCTGATGCGTTCGGAGCACAGCCTGACGCCTCGCAACTGACCGAGGGGCTTGGTGCCGCCTGGGCGATCTCGGATGGCTATCACAAGATCTTTGCCTGCTGCCAGTATGGGCATGCCACGATAGAGGCGACCTGTAAGCTGCTGGAGAGAGTGTCTGTCGACAGGGTTGAGTCAATTCATCTGGAAACCCACAAGAAGGCCTGGATCATGGATAATCCCGATCCGACCACGACGATCGCGGCGAAATTCTCGATCCAGCACATCGCGGCCACCGCTGCGATTCATGGTGGTGGTGCCGCTGAGGCCTTTTCATCGGAATCCTTGCAAAATCCGGCTGTGGCATCACTTCGTCACAAGGTCACCACATCGCCCTATGAACCGCTTCCTGACTGGCCGAATGACCGTCCGACGCGCGTCATCTGGAGATTGGATGACGGCTCGAAACTCACCGAGGAAGTGCTGAGCGCTCGCGGCGGTCCTGACCTGCCTTTCACGCCGGAGGAAATCCGCGCCAAGATCTGCAGCATTGTCGATACGCCCTATCCGGGCATGAGCGACATCACGAACGCAATCCTTGATCTCGACCCGGTCACCCTGTCCCGCGCATGGCACGAGGTGGTCCGCGACATGACAGGGTCATGACCGACACTCTGGACCTTCTGGTCATCGGGGCCGGCGCCTGCGGACTGGCCGGGGCGGTATCGGCACATGATGCCGGCGGCAATGTGGCGATTCTGGAAAGCCGTGACCGACCGGGGGGCAATTCGGCGCTGTCAACGGGGTCAATCCCCGGCGCCGGCTCCAGATTTCAGCAAGCCGCCGGGATCGAGGACAGTCCCGAGCGGATGATCGACGATCTTATCAAGGTGGCGGGGCACCATGATGCGGATGATCTCACCCGGATGGTCGCCTCGGAATGCGGGGCTCTCTGCGAGTGGCTGATAGATGATCTCGGGGCCCGCATGGAGTTGATCACCGCCTATCGTCATATTGGCCATTCGGTTGAACGTCTTCACGCACCGCGGTCGCGCCGGGGACAGGATCTTGTCGATGATCTGCTGCGTTTCGTTGCCGAGAGGGATATTCCCATCGCGGTTGGCAACAGGGCGGAACGCCTGCTTGTCGAGGATGGGAGGGTTGTCGGCGCGATGGTTGGTGATGAACCCGTTGCCGCGCGAAAGGTTCTGTTGGCAACGAACGGGTTTGCCGCGGACAGGGATCTGGTGGCTGAATATTGCCCGGAGATTGCCGTGGCCGAATATTTCGGCGCGCCGGGCAGTACTGGTGACGCCATCCGCTGGGGACGTGAACTTGGCGCGGCATGTGGCAATATGGGGGCTTACCAGGGCTATGCCGCGGTTGCCTATCCGCAAGGCCAGCTTCTGTCCTGGACAACATTGGAAAAAGGCGGAATTCTTGTCGGTAGAAGCGGACACCGGTTCGGCAATGAAGATCTGGGATATTCCGGTTTTGCGGCGCATGTGCTGGGTCAGGGAGAGTTTGCGTGGGCAATCTATGATGCCCGCATCCACCAGATTGCCGAGGCCGAGGAAGAATATGCCGAAATGTCCGCGATGGGGGCTGTGACCTGGGCTGACACGCCAGCCGAACTGGCTGAAAGGGTCGGCCTTGACGCCAAGGGGCTGGCGGATAGCGTCGCTGCCTATAACCGGGCTGCGGATGGACAGAATGAAGATGCGTTCGGGCGGATGGCCTTCGCGCTGGCGCCCCTTCAGTCACCCTTTGCCGCGGTCAAGGTCAAGCCCGGGCTGTTCCACACACAGGGCGGGTTGTTGGTTGATAATGATGCCAGGGTTCGCAGATCAGCCGGTGGGACGGTTCCCAACCTGTTCGCCGGCGGCGGTGCCGCGGCAGGCATCAGTGGTCGTGACGGGGCTCTTGGCTATGCGTCCGGAAATGGTCTGATCACGGCGCTGGTGCTCGGGCGAATGGCCGGTTTGACAGCGATGAAAGAGATCGCCGCGGAATCATGAGTGACCGGATATGAGCGGGGCTGGTGTCATCGCCGATTTCGCCCTGCGCACAATGCGTGATGGCGCGCCGCAGGAGGTGCTGAGCGCGGCCCGTCTTCACTTTCTGGATGCCATTGGTGTCGGCATTGCCGCCTCGACGGTGGCTGACAATGCAACCTGGTCACAGGCGGCCACACCCGGCAATGCCATCCTTCTTGGCGGTGGAATGGCCGAAGCTGGCGCGGCGGCGATGATCAATGGCGCGCTGATCCACGCGCTTGAATATGATGACACCCATATCGGTTCCGTTGTGCATGGCAGTGCTGTTGCCGCGCCACTGGCGCTTGCCGTCTCTCAGCTTTGTGCCGCCACCGGACGTGACCTGATCCGGGCCTACATCATCACCTGGGAAGTGGCCATCCGCATTGGCCTTGCCGGGCCGGGCGCGTTTCAGGACAAAGGGTTCCAGGTGACGTCAGTTGGCGGTGCCATAGGCGCTGCTGCGGCGGCGGCGCAGATACTGGGACTGGATCGTCAGCAGACAATAAGTGCCATTGGCATCGCCGGCGGGCAGGCGTCCGGGACACTTGCGTTTCTCGCCGATGGCGCGATGTCGAAAGCGCTCAATCCGGGATGGGCGGCGCGAACGGGTATCGAGGCCGCCCGATTGGCGCTGGCAGGTATGAGCGGGCCGGAAACGGTGCTTGAAAGCCGGTTCGGGGTGATGAGCAATTTTGGCCATGGGGCCAGTCATCTCGACAGCCATCTGGCCAATCTTGGTGATGACTGGTTCCTGACCGAAGCAGCTTTCAAGCTGTATCCCTGCTGCCATTACATCCATCCCTTTCTCGAGGCAGTTGAACAGCTTATGGCAAAGGGTGTCACGGCCAAGGATATTCTTGACCTTACCGCCTTTGTACCGCCTCCGGCCGCACCGCTGGTCTGCGAACCCTGGGCACGGCGACAGCGACCGGCGTCAGGCTATGATGCGAAATGGGGACTTGCCTACTGCATGGCGCTGATGTTTCTGCACGGGCGTGTTGATGTTTCCAGTTTTGAAACAGCACCTCAGCGGGAAGTAATGTCTCTGGCGGATAAAATGACATGGCAACCGATGCAGGATCATGGCTTTCCAGAGCGATTTGCGGCCCACATTGACGTTCGAACAGCTCGTGGGACTGTCAGCGCCGGGGTCTTGCAGGTACGTGGTGCGCCGGACCGGCCGGTAGATATGTCGGATGTTGTTACAAAATTCACGCGCAACGCCACACGCCGTCTTGATCCCGACGCGGCGTCCCGGCTGATGGAGATTATCCTCGACATCGATGCCATGGCCGATACCGCGGATCTGGACAGGCTTCTTGTGTGATCAGCCCATCAGGCTTGGCAGGAACAGCACGATCGACGGGAAGGCGATCAGCAGGGCCAGCGTGAAGATATCCATGATCAGGAACGGCGTGACCCCGGCAAAGACCTCTTCCAGCCTGAGTTTGACCGGTGACGCCGAGCGAACCACATAGACATTCAGGCCAACCGGCGGCGTGATCAGGCTGATTTCGGCAAGTTTGATCGCGATGACGCCAAGCCAGATCGGGTCGTAGCCGACACTTGTCATGATCGGAAACATCACCGGCAGCGTCATCACCATGATGGCGATGGGATCGATCAGCATGCCCAGAATGAGATAGAGGACGGCAAAACCGATCAGATAGGCAATCGGCGAGAGTTCAAGGGCGATCATCCATTCCGAGATATCCCCGACCAGCCCGGTATAGGTCAGGAAACGCGCAAAGATGATACCGCCAATCACGATGATGAAAATTGTCGAGGTGGTGATCCCGGCGTCCTTGAAGGTGTCGACAAGCAATCTGCCATTCAGTTTGCGCTTCGCGGCGACAATCATGAAGGCGCCGAACGCACCGACCGCACCGGCGTAGGTCGGAACGAAGAACCCCATGTAGATGCCGCCAATGACAAGGATGAAGAGGAAGGAGATTCCCCACACACCCTTCAACGATTCCCACTTTTCACGACGTGTGATCGTCACATCCGGAATGGGGGCAAGATCGGGACGTGCCTTGGCGACAAAATAGATGCCAAACATGTAGACGGCGGCGGACAGCAGGCCTGGAAGAAGGCCGGCGACAAGCAGGCGGGCAACCGACTGTTCGGTGATGACAGCGTAAATAATCATCAGGATGGAGGGCGGGATCAGTGACGCCAGCGTTCCCGAGGCGGCAATACAGCCGGCGGATAGCCGCTTGTCATAGCCGAACTTGGTCATTTCCGGCATCGCCATCTTGGTGAAGACAGCGGCGTTCACGATGGTCGAGCCGCAGGCCGCGCCAAAGGCCGCCGAGGCGAGGGTGGTGGCCATCGCCAGCCCGCCGGAAACCTTTCCAAGCCAGTTATAGGCAGCGCGATACAGATCGGTTGTCAAACCCGCCTGGGTTGCCAGAGATCCCATCAGGATAAACAGGGGTATGACGGCCAGGGTAAATGAATTGGTTGTCGAGAACGGCACCGTTGCCACCTGGGCGAAAGCCGCGCGTTCGTTGATTGTGATCAGAATGCCGATAAATCCGCTGATCCCGAGACCAACACCGATATGGGTGCCGGTAATCAACAGGAATACAAGAATGCATGCGACGATGACACCTGCGGTGGCTGGATCGAACATCTGACTTCACTCAGCCTTCTGCATGATGGCGGTGGTTTCGGTCTCAATATCCGCACCGGTCCTGATGCGGACCAGATCCTCAAGCAGGTGCAAGGTCAACTGCAGGATCATCAGCGCGCAACCGGCAACAAGGGTGAACCGCGCGGGCCATAGCGGGAAGCGGATAAGGCCTGTCGTGGCTTCCTTGATTTGATAGGAATATTGCGCCTCCGAAATGGCTTCCGACAGGATCAGGCCAAAGAACACTATAGCCGCGATATCGGTGATGACATCCATGACGGCGCGAACCCGGGGCGGTGTATTGAGATAGAGAAGTTCAACCCGAATGTGGGCGCGCCTGATCTGCGCATAGGCCAGCGCACCAAACACGATCAGCACCATCGTGCTTTCGGTGAGCTCACGAGGGCCCGGCACCGGGATCAACAGGATCTGCGTGCCGACGATATCGGCAACACCGAGAAACATTGAAAACAACATGCCAAGGCCGCCAATCAGAAGCACGATCAGCGCAAGACGTTCAACAATTTGCGATAAGGATCTCACAGCAATAGAAAAAACAGCGGCGGACATAACGTCCGCCGCTGCATTGCATATTAGTCGGCATCAATGATGGCACGCCAGTAGGCGGAAACCTTGCCAGCTTCATCGCCCATGCCACGCGAGGCCATGTTGTCGACCCAGTTCTGCAGCAGGTCGGGAGCTGCGGCCTTCCACTTGGCAAGCTCGGAAGCCGGGAACGGCTTGATGACACCGCCTGCCTTGACGATTTCTTCGCCAGCTTTCTCCTCAGCTGCCTCGATGTTGTCAATATAAGCTTTGCCGGCCTTCTTGGCCTCTTCCAGCATGATTGCCTGATCGCCGGCAGAGATGTCGGCCCAGACATCATTGTTGATGACAATCAGGTGGCCTGTAATCGCCATGACAGGGCCGCAACTGTATTTGCCAGGCTCATAGAGACGGTTTGACAGAATGTTGCCGCGGTTCAGGAACGAATAATCGAGTGATCCTGTCTGCAGGGCTTCATAGACGTCGCCAACGCCAACCGATACCGGCACGGCACCGACCGCCTCATGCGCTTTCGGAATGTCGGAGCCGAAAGAACGGATCTTCTTGCCCTTGAGGTTTGCGACACTGTCGCAATTCTCGTCCGGGCCGGTCAGGTAGTAGCCACCAAGCGGCTGGTGGAACAGGAACTTCACGCCGAACTTTGTCAGCTCGTTCTCAAAGTAGGGAAGATCCTGATAGGCGGCAGCCGAGATTTCCATCGCCTGACGAGGACTTTCAAAGACGAAGGGGATCTGGTAGGCGCGCCAGTAAAGCAGCTGGTCGGAATAATAACCCGGCACAACAGATGCCATGTCGATGGCGCCGCGGCCAGCAAGGGTCAACACCTCATTGCCGGCACCAAGGCCGCCGGCGTAGGTGATTTCAACCTTCACGCGGCCTTCGGTTCTTTCAGTCACGGCTGTGGCAAAGTCCTTCTCAGCCTGGAGAAAGGATGAATCACCAAGATAGTGGCCCCAGCGCAAAGTGATATCCTTTGCGTTGGCGACGCCCGCGGTCAGTGCCGCGGCTACGAAGATACCGGTAAAACGGATCAACATGTATGTCTCCCTGTAAAAAGACCGCATTCCTTCAGCGGCCGGAAAAGATGATATCCAAAGCCAGCCCGGTTTTGAAACGTCACTATGACACCACCCCCGGAACGAGGGTCCACGAGCGCAAAACGCTGTAAATCCTTGCCGGTTCAAACATGGACGATATATCTCGCCAAACTGGTCTTCGAATGACAGTCTGGCGAGGCTTAGGAAGACTTGTCAACACGACTTTAATTTAGCGAGGGCAAATTGTGAGTGACCGGCCGACGGATCTCGACACCAAGATGCAACAGACAGATAAGTTGCAAGCGCTGCACATTCTGGAGACGCTGGCGGCCAGAGCATCCTGTCGAGACTTTGACGGCAGTTGCATCGATCCTGAAACATTGCAGGACATTGTGCGTGATGGCGTCCAGGCACCGTCCTCCTGCAACCAGCAGAACTGGCATTTCATCATCGTCACCGACCAGCAGCGAAAGCGGCTTGCACATGAAATTTCAGGTGGAAACCATCACTTCGCCGAATGTTCTGCCCTGATCTATCTTTGCTTTCAGAAAGGTTGGACGCATGGCAATTTTTCGATTGTTCAGTCAGTCGCAGGCGCCTGCTACCACATGATGCTTTCGGCGCATCTCCGCGGGTTTCAGTGTATCTGGAATGCCGGCATCGGTGATCAGAACCGGCTCCGCGAGATGTTGGCGTTGCCGCTTACATTTGACGTTATCGGCGCGCTGGCGATCGGCCGGGCAAAGCCGTCGGCGCCCGATGTGAAGGCGCCGCGTCGTCCCACAGAGGAGATATTTTCCTGGGAAACATTCCAGCGACCTGCCGCAAGCTGCTATCCGGTGAAGGCGGCTGACGAATATCCCTATGGGAACATCCGGAATGATCATAATCCATTCGCCGAATGGGATCCCGCCGCATGGAGCTGGGATCAGATTGCGGATTTCAGGGGATATTCGGTGTGGGCAAAATCGCCTTTGGGGGGCGTCTATGTGTCGCGGCGTCAGGGTGATGCTCTGAATGCCGAGCATGCGCTTTTGCCGACTCTGAATGACGGATCCCGTATTGCCGAAATCATGCCCTGGGGCGGCACCTCGACAGTGGCCCTGCTGAAGCGGCTTCCCAGCCAGGCACATATATCGGTGGCGGAATTGTCACAGCATAATATCAGCTTCATCAGGGAACGGTTGAGTCAGGAGGGGCATGCTGCCAATCGCGTGCGTTTCGATTTGATTGAAAATGGCAGATTGCCCCACGCGACGTCGACGCTTGATCTGGTGGTGCTGCCACAGGTGATCGAGCATGTGCCGGACCCGCAGGCATTGCTGGATGAGGTTGGCCGCGTGCTGGTTTCCGGCGGTCATGTTCTCGTCAGTGCACGCAACCTCGATTCCGCCTATGGCGATTTGTGGCGGGCCACGGAATCACTGGCACAGGTGCCAAATCAGGGACCTTTCAGGCCCTGCTCGGCGGGGCAGCTGGCGCAGTGGCTGGCCGACCGGTTCGAGATTGAGGAAGAGATCGGTATCGGTGCCGAGGCCACCGGTGACGCGGCCGTTCTGCGCGGCGACTCGCGCCATGGTGGGCGGCTCTACGCCGCGCGGTGTCGGTATGCGGGGTAGGCAGACGGTGTCGCCCCTATTTCAGTGCGCGGGCGATGTATTTGCCGGTGCCGACAGCGTCGTCCTGTAGCCTGCCATCGCGCAATGCAAACCTGCCCCGTGACAATGTGTGGATGACGCTTGCCTGCATGGTTTCACCCTCATAGATGGAATAGCCGGCATCGGTGCCAAGCTTGTCCTTTTCGACTACCCAGCTTGCATTGAGGTCGATGACGGCGATGTCGGCATCGGCGCCGGGCCGCAACGCGCCCTTGGTGGCCAGGCCCATGCGGCGGGCCGGGTTTTCCGTGACCAGAGGGATCAGACTTTCCAGCGGCAGGCCGCGCTGGTGATGTCCGTAGGTCAACAGGACCGGCAGAAAGGCATCAAGACCGGGAAATCCGGGCTGTGCCTTCCAGATCCCGCCATCCTTGCAGGAGATCGGTCGGTGAATATGGTCGGTGGCGATGGTGTCGATATTACCATTCGCAATCCCA
>JAAZUU010000131.1 GCA_018624035.1 Rhodobiaceae bacterium
CGTATAGATATCGGGGTCGTTGGTGACGATGAGCGGCCAGATGAAGGCTGTCCAGTTGCCCAGAAAATGGAAGATCGCGAGAGCCGACAGTGCCGGAATGACAAGCGGCATCGCGATCCGCCACCAGATGGCGAATTCGGACCAGCCATCGATACGCGCCGCCTCGATAAGCTCATCGGGAAGGCTCATGAAGAACTGCCGCATCAGGAATGTGCCAAAGCCGGTCATCAGTCCGGGGAAGGCAATGCCCCAATAGGTATCGATCCAGCCAAAGGTTCGCGACATCATATACCAGGGGATGATCAGCATTTCGGTTGGAATCATCAAGGTGCTGAGGATCGCGATGAAGACGATCTGGCGGCCACGAAAATCAAACTTCGCCAGCGTGTAGCCAACCAGCGAGTCGAAAAAAAGCACCGAGGCCGTGCTGAAGGTGGCCACCCACAGCGAATTCAACATCCACCGCATGAATTTCGATTCCTGCAGGATGAATACATAGTTTTCCAGCGTCGGCCGGTCGGGGATAACACTGAGCTCGAAAACCTCCTGGCCCGTCTTGAACGATGTGGAGGCCATGAACACAATCGGCGTGATCATCACCACCCCGCCAAGGAACAGCAATGTCCAGAGGATGACCTTGCCGGGCCGCGCGCGTTCGAGGCGCGCCATCGTCGCGTTGAAGTCGCTCATTTGTGTTTCCGCATCAGCCAGAGTTGAACGAGACTCACAACAAGCAGGATCATGAACAGAATCACGGTCAGCGCGGAGGCCCGCCCGAGCTTGAACTCGTCAAAGGCGAATTCATAGATCATCAGCACCAGCGGCTTGGTGGAATTGAGCGGCCCGCCCGCGCTGTCGGCACTCATCGTATAGACCTGGTCGAAAATCCGAAGAAAGCCGATGGTCGACACCACGGTCAGAAAGATCATCGTCGGCTTCAGCGCCGGCAGGGTGATTTCACGCAGGATCTGCCAGCGGCCGGCGCCATCGATCTCCGCGGCCTCGAAATAGCTTCTGGGTATCGCCCTGATGCCGGCAATGAAAATGACGATCTGGAAACCGAGTCCGGCCCATACAGCGGGTGCCATGATGGCATAGAGCGCCTGGGTGACCGATTTCAGAAAGGGTTGCTGCGGCATGCCCATCCAGGACAGCATGATGTTGAAATATCCGATGGGGAGCGGTTGATAGAACCATCGCCATACCCAGGCCATCGCCACCGCGGTGGTCAGGAACGGGATGAAATACATGGCCCTGATCATGTCATGCCCAAAGTGGATTTCATTCAACCAATAAGCGATGACGAAGGCGATCAGCATGCTGACAGGCACCCCGACAAGCGCGTATTTGATGGTGTTCCAGAGGACCAGCCAGAAATCCTCATCCGCGAAAATCTTGATATAGTTCTTGAAACCGATGGCCTTTTTCGCCCCCAGCAGGTTCCATTTCAGGGTTGATACGTAAAATGCCTCGAATGTCGGGTAGAAGCGAATCGTGATATAGAAGACCAGAGGGATCGCCAGAAAAAGCCAGGCTGTGATAGCCAGTTTCTGCCCGATGGTCAGTCTATTCCAGAAATCGGTCATGGATTCGATTTCGCCTCACCGCAGGAATATGGGCAGATGGCAACGGAATGCTGCCATCTGCACGGGGTTCGGGTGATCATCCTCAGTTGTCGAAGAACTCGTCAAAGACCTCCTGCTCGGCCTTTGCGACTTTTTTCAGCGCGGCCGCAGGATCGGCACCTTGCAGAACGACCATGTCATAGGCGTCGATCAGCGATTGGCGCTGCGGCTTCTCGGATACGAAGGCTGTCGCATTGGCATAGCTGAGTCCGCGGATGAAAGGTCCGTAGAGCGGGTGTGTCTTGTTGGCGTCGACGAGCGCCACCGCAGGCTTGGCCGGCAATTCGCCAACCGTATCGAGCCACAGCTGCATCGCCTCATCCGAGGTCAGGTATTGCAGGAACTTTTCTGCCGCGGCCTTTTTCTCGCCCTCTGCTTTCGAGCTGATGCCGTTCACCCAGTAGGAGGAGAAATTATAGCGGTTGCCATTATGTCCCGGCAGTTCCGAAATGGCGAAGTTCAGGCCATCCTGCTTGACGAATTTTGAAATCCTGAAAGAGCCGTCAAGAACCATGCCTGCCTTGCCGGCGGCAAAGGCGTCCTGGCCCCGGTTCATGAAGCCGTTGGCGCCGACCTTGTGAACCGCCTCGAAGTCCGTCACATATTTCAGCGCCTTGGCCCCGGCGTCGGTTGTGTAGTTGACTTTTTTGCCATCTTCGGAATATGGCTGGCCGCCATAGAGCCTGATGAGAACCTCGCGCCACCAATGGTGGTCCTGACCATCCGTATCCACGGCAAAACCGACACTCAGATAGTTGCCATCGGCATCCTTCTTTGTCAGTTTCTTGGCGTAATCAACCATCTCGTCCAGCGTTTCGGGCGGACCCGACAGTCCTGCTTCGGCAAACATGTCCTTGTTCCAGAACAGCGCCAGCGACCGCACTGCCGTTGGAAGGCCCCAATATTCACCTTCGACCTTCATGGTGCCGACCATCGGGAAGAAATCCCTTTCGATGGTGGCATGGGGAAAAGCCGAACTGGACAGCGGCTGGATCAGGCCACCTTCGCGATAGTCATTCAGCCAGCCATAATAAAGCTGCACGACATCTGGCCCATCACCCGCGGACACCGCAATGGCGACCTTCTTGCGATAGTCGGCATATGGGAAGTGCGTGTGCTTGACGGTGACGCCGGGATTGGCCGCCTCAAAATTCTGGATAAGCTTGTCGATCGCCTCCACCCGGCTTGCATATGTGTATTGCCAATACTCGATCTCGACGGCTTGAACCATGCCGCTCCACAAGAGCGATGTTCCTCCGATGGCCAAGGCGAAAGCTGATTTCAACCACTTCTTCATGCGTCCCTCCATTGCGATGTCATTGATGAAAGGTATTTACCTTTTCTAATGTTAAAACCTATGATAGCAATTTAAGGGTTGTCAAAGAAAAAGCGGAAAGTCGTCACAGTAACCGTCGTCGGGAGTGCACCTCCGGCAAAAGCGCGGGACACAAGAGGCGGGGAACGAAAAGCGGCAGGATCATTTCAGGCATAACCACCGCAGGCAAAAACACTGCAGGCAGAAATACCGCCGCCAAGATCACTGATTGGGTTATCGAACTTGGAAACACGCTACGCCACCCTCTCGAACCAGTTGACCAAGAGAATTGGGACCGGCGAATACCCAGTTGGCGACTATCTGCCAAGCGAGAAGCAGCTGGCCAGCGAATTTGGAGTCAGCCGGCCAACCGTGCGCCGTGCGCTGGAATATGTCGAGGCGTTGGGGCTCATCTCAAGGCGTCGTGGTGATGGCACCAAGGTGCTGGCACGCAAGCCGTTCACCGACTATCGCTACACCACCCGTCCGGTTGACGATCTGCTATATGGTCGAGGGGCCGAGCGTATTGTCACCGGCATCAATGATGTCGTGTGCGATGACGCACTTGCCGACAGGCTGAAATCCGCGCCTGGAAAAAGCTGGGTTCACATTTCACAGCATCGCAATGATCTGGCGACAGGTGACATGCTGGTCTGGGGCGATGTCTATATCGACAGCAAATTCGGTAGCATTGCCCCGCGCCTGGCCGATTATCCGGGATTCATCTGCGACCTGATCGAGGAAGAATACGGCATCGCGGTCAGCGAAATTCATCAGGAAATCAGACCGGTCGCGATCACATCCAAAATCTGCCGGGCGATGAAACTGCCGCCGGGCTCTCTTGGCCTCGAAATGACGCGCCGGTATCTGAACAATCAGAAGCAGCCGGTGGAAGTGTCCATCAACATCTTTCCCGAGGCGCGATCTGTCTACAGTATCACGTTGAACCGTACACAGGAGCGGGGTAGCACTCGATGAAAAAGGACTTCATCATCAGGCAGGAACAGCGCCAGCCACTCCAACAGCTCTATATGTGGCTGAAATCGCTGCAGTCCACCGTGATCTTCATGCAGACCGGCGCCCATCCCGATGATGAAACATCACGAATGCTTGCCCGCCTGTCGCTTGGTGACGGCATGCATGTTGTCTATGTCAACGCGGTAAGGGGACAGGGCGGCCAGAATGCGCTGGGTCCGGAACGCGGCGATGCGCTGGGATATCTGCGGACCGAGGAGCTGTTCGAGGCGATGCGGGTGATCAGGGCCGATATCGGATGGCTTGCCGAAAGGCCGGACGACGCCATCCGTGACTTCGGATTCTCGAAGTCGGCAGAACAGACTTTCGACCATTGGGGGCGCGACCACACGCTGCGTCAGATGGTCAAAATGGTCCGTCTGTTCAGGCCGGACATTCTGATCCCCACCTTTCTGGATGTTCCCGGGCAGCATGGCCATCACCGGGCCGTCACGCAGGCAACCATCGCCGCCTTTGACGAAGCGGCCAATGAGACGGCGTATGCCGATCTCGGGCTTGCCGGCTGGCAGGTCAATGCGCTGTATCTGCCGGCCTGGGGCGGTGGCGGCGGATCCTATGATGACGAGGTTCCTCCACCGAACGCGACGCATGAAATCCTGACCGGCGCGTATGATGCCGTGCTGGGGGGCACCTACGCACAAATCGGCGAATGGTCACGCGCCTGTCACGCCACCCAGGGCATGGGAAGATATGTCGATGAGGAAGAACGTCCGGTTCCCCTTCACCAGCTGCGCACGGCAGGTGGTGAGGCCGTTCTGAACGCACTGACCGAGGGCGTCCCCAAGACCCTTGCCGAGCTTGCCAGCCAGTGCCAGGACAGCAGCGGGCACGAGGCCGCGATACTGGCCCAGCAGGCCGCCGATGACGCCCTTGCCGCCTTCCCCGACGGCAAGGCTGTGCTGTCGGCGCTGTGCCGTTTGCAGGCCGCCCTGCTGAAACTCGAGACAGGCATCGGGGCACCACATCTTCACCGCGTCCATCTGAAACAGCGCCAGGCGGCGATGGCCGCCAGCCAGGCCGCCGCCCTGCAACTCCACCTGGAGGTCACGCCATCGGTGCCGGTGATCGGACAGACAGCCAAGGCAAGGCTGAGCTGGCATGTCGCCGATCCCGGCGATGCCCCGACAGTCTCGGCACAGCTTGTCGGACCGGAACAGCTTGGCTGCACGGAGCTTTGCGAGACAGAGAGCGGTGAGCGCCGTCGGTCAATGACCGCCGACCTGACCATTTCGGGCCCACCACTTGATGCCATGGTGGGCTGGCATGGCGTGATGATCAGCCCGCCCACCCTTCATGCCGAGGTCAGCCTGAAAATTGCCGGCACCGAATTTGTTCTGCCGCTGTGCCCGGACACCGTGTTTTCGACGATGCCGCACCGGACAGGACGGATCACGCCTGCCAGGACCTTGCTGCGCCGCGGCAAGGACACGAGCCTGGACATGCAGCTGCAACTGGATGCGCCCACGAGGTCGGGCGAGGCATCCCGGCTGGCTCTGCCGCCAGAGTGGGAGTTCAATGCCGGGGCGGACACATCCGAAACCGGACTGTCAGGGCAGGTGAGGATTCCCCCTTCGGCACGGCAGGGCCATTACCGGATCAGCGCGCGGGTCGGTGACGACGAGGTATTCACGACACAGAGCCTTGCCTATGCGCATATAAGGCCGCAGACACGCTGTGCGAGGGCGATATCCGATATCGCGCTGGTGGACACGGCAGGGATCGAGGGGCTGACCATTGGCTGGATCGATGGCGGTGTCGACGAGGCGCATCACTGGGCTGGCCAGCTTGGCGCCCATATCATCCAGCTTGATGACAATCACCTTCTTTCCGGCAGTTTCGAGAATCTTGATGTGATTGTCGCCGGAGTGTTCGCCGGCGGAACAAGACCCCTGAACCGGTCGATGCGCCATATCAGGCCCTGGATCGAGGCCGGCGGGCATTATGTCAGCCAATATCACCGCCCGATCGACAACTGGGACAGGACACGGAGCGCGCCGCTGCCGCTGCAACCGGGAAGTCCGTCAATCCGCTGGCGCGTCACCGATGCCGCCGCCCCGGTGCGCATGCTGCAACCGGAACATTCACTGTTCGCCGGGCCGAACAGGATCACCACCACCGATTTTGACGGCTGGGTCAAGGAACGTGGGCTGTATTTTGCCTCGGAATGGGACCCTGCCTATGTCCCGTTACTGGCAATGTCGGATGGCGACGAGACGCCGCTCGAGGGCAGCCTTCTGGCCGCATCTATCGGGTCCGGAAGCCATATTCATTGCGCCCTGAACCTGTTCTATCAGATGGATCATATGGTGGTCGGCGCGTTTCGCCTGTTCGCCAACCTGCTGACACCCGTCGACCGGAAATGAACGCCTCATCATCCGATAATATGGGTGGTCTCCGCTTTCTGGTGCTGAACGAGGTTTTCACCCTCAGTCATCTTGTTCTGGTCAAGATGCTCGGCATTGAATTCTCGTCTGTTCAGATTGTCTTCATCCGCTGCCTAAGCAGCGCCATGCTGCTGGTGCCGTTGCTGATCTGGAAGGGGTCGCTTGCGGATGTAAGGACACAGTTTGGCCTGAACAGCCTTCGTGTCCTGCTCTCATCGGTGGCGATCACCGTCAATTTCTTCACCATCTCGCAGATCCAGCTGGCGCAGATGAGCACCATCGGATATCTGCGGCCTGCCGTGACCTCGCTGATTGCCTATTTTTTTCTGAAGGAAAGCCAGACCTGGCATCGCTGGCTTGTCATCGTGATCGGCTTTTCCGCGGTGCTGTTCATCTTCTCGCCGGAGGAGAGTCAGTTGCAGCTTGTCGCACTGCTGGCCCTTTGCGGCATGTGTTGTGGCAGTTCGGCAACCATCCTGCAGAAATACCTGTCACGGGACATGTCCGACCTGCCGCTGATGGTCTGGTATTCGGTTGGCGTCGCCATTGTCACCGCCCCGTTCGCCATCTGGTTCTGGGCGACGCCGGCCCCGCAGGAACTGCTCATGATGGTGATGACCGGCCTTCTGGCGACAATGGCGCAGTTCTTCTTCATCCGGGCGTTTCGCAAAGCAGAC
>JAAZUU010000042.1 GCA_018624035.1 Rhodobiaceae bacterium
CCGCGGCGAGACCTCATGCCCCTGCCGTTCCAGATGCCAGGCAAGCCGCGCCGCCGCCCTGTGGACGGTCCAGAACAGCGCGCTGATGGCCTGCCTGTCGCCCGAGCCGGCATAACGCCGCTGCTGCAGACCGCGACGCAGCACCGATCCCGCCGGCACGCCTTCCGGCGCGTCGGACAGGATTTCGATCACGGCAGCAATGCGGGCTGCGGGGGTCATGCGCGGCGGCGCTCCTGAAACTCAGACACGAGGCCGGTAATTCGGCTCTTCACGGGTGATTGTCACATCATGAACATGTGATTCCGTCAGCCCGGCGCCGGTGATGCGCAGGAATTTGGCATTCGCCTGGAAGTCGGCAATTGTCGCATTGCCGGTATAGCCCATGGCGGCGCGGACCCCGCCAAGAAGCTGATGCAGCACATTCTCCACCGGTCCCTTATAGGGCACCTGCCCCTCGATCCCCTCCGGCACCAGTTTCAACGGCTGCGAGACCTCGGCCTGGAAATAGCGGTCGGCCGAACCGCGCGCCATCGCCCCGGTCGATCCCATGCCGCGATAGGCCTTGTAGGAGCGTCCCTGATGGAGATAGACCTCGCCCGGCGTCTCGTCGGTGCCGGCAAGAAGCGAGCCGACCATCGCGCAGTCGCCGCCAGCGGCCAGCGCCTTGGCAAGATCGCCTGAATATTTGATCCCGCCATCGGCGATCACCGGCACGTTGGCGGCATGGCTGGCCTCGGCGGCATCCATGATCGCGGTCAATTGCGGCACTCCCACACCAGCCACCATGCGGGTGGTGCAGATCGACCCGGGGCCGATCCCGACCTTCACCGCGTCGGCGCCGGCATCGATCAGCGCCCGCGCGCCATCGGCTGTGGCGACATTGCCGCCAATCACCTGCACCTCGTTCGCCATCTTGCGGATCGCCGTGACAGCCGAAAGAACACCCTCGGAATGGCCATGCGCCGTATCGACAACGACGACATCAACCCCGGCCTCGACCAGCGCCTCGGCGCGCGCCGCGCCTTCCGGCCCGGCGCCGGTGGCGGCCGCGACAAGCAGCCGGCCGGCTGGGTCCTTCGCCGCCATCGGGTGGTTGCGGGCCTTTTCGATATCCTTGACGGTGATCAGGCCTATACAGCGTGATTTCCCGTCGACGACGACAAGCTTTTCGATCCGATGCTCATGCAGAAGCCGTTTTGCGTCTTCCTGGGTCGCCCCCTCGCCGACGGTGATCACCTCGCGGGTCATCAGGTCCCAGACCTTCTGGTTCATGTCACTGGCAAAACGGACATCGCGGTTGGTCAGGATGCCGGCAAGACGATGCGGCGGCCTGCCATCACCATCGACCACCGGAATGCCGCTGATCTGATGCGTCTTCATCAGCTCCAGCGCGTCGCCAAGCGTACGGTCCGGTGTGATCGTCAGCGGGTTCACCACCATGCCGCTTTCATATTTCTTGACGCGGCTGATCTCGCCGGCCTGCGCCTCGATCGACATGTTCTTGTGGATCACCCCGATGCCGCCGGCCTGCGCCATGGCAATCGCAAGGCGATGCTCGGTGACCGTGTCCATCGCCGCCGACAGCAGCGGAATGCGAAGATTGATCTCGCGCGTCAGCCGTGCCGTCACATCGGTGTCGGCAGGCAACACGGCCGAGCGTGACGGCTCGAGGAGAACGTCATCAAAGGTCAGGGCTTCGCGAATTTTCATGGGGCGCCTTCCGCATGTCCGGTGGCGCGCCACTATATCTGAGGGCTGGTGAGAAAGACACCCCCAAAATAAGCCCCGGACAGGTCAAATTGCCGTCAGAATGCCTAGATCGGCGAATACCCGCCGGAACCGTCCGGCAGGGCCGAATCCGCGGCGTCAGCATGATCGTCATGAGGATTGTCGTCCGGGTTACCGCCGGCGCGCCCGCCAGCCCCGTGAAAGCCGGTGGCAAGGACATAGCTTTCCACCGATTCCTGCCGGCTTGCCGCCGGTTTGACATGCCGCACCGTCTGGAAATTGGCCTGCATCAGCTCCAGCACGCTTCGCTCGGCGCCGCCACGGAAACATTTGGCCAGGAAAAATCCATCCTCGACCAGCACCTCGATGGCGAAATCCAGCGCCACTTCCAGAAGCGCCGTCGTGCGCAAATGGTCGGTCGGGCGATGACCCGTCGTTGCCGCCGCCATGTCGCTCATCACCCCGTTGCCGCGGCCGCCAACCGCGGCGCGCACCCGTTCGATCATCACCGGGTCGGTCATGTCGCCGACAATGATATCGACCCCGTCCAACACATCTGTTTCCAGCAGATCGATGCCGACCAGTTTGCCAGCGCCGCGGCCAAGACCGATCCGGTCCGCCGTCACCTGCAGCCAGCCCCCGGGCGCGCATCCCAGATCGACAATCGCCATGCCGGGCTTCAGGATCTCATAGCGATCATCGATCTGTTCCAGCTTCAGTGCCGCACGAGACCTGAACCCGCGTGACTTCGCCTGCGCCACGAACGGATCGTTCAGCTGACGCGTCAGCCAGCGTTGCGACGATGGCTTGCGGCCGCGCATCTTTTTCGGCTGGCGTGTGAGGCCCGTATCATTGCGATAGCTGCGCCCCGAGGGACCGCGTGTCGAAGATCGTCCGGCTGGCTTCCTTGGCATATCCCGTTTCCATGACGGGGCAGCCCGTCAAAATCCTTGCACCACAATAACCTACGCGATACCACAGTTGGACGCATTTTGACACTTCGGCATTCCGCCCGGCCCGATGGGCGGACTTCAGGGGACCTTATGGATCAAAGCGACCGGCGCCAGCCCGCCATCAGCTGGCGCGACCATCTGCGCTGGAACGCGCGGCTCGCGATACCGCTGGTCATCGGGCAGCTGGCGACAATCGGCATCTGGACAAGCGATACCATAGCCATGGGCCGCATCGACAGTGTCAGCCTTGCCGCCGGCGCGCTGGCGTCACGCTATTACCAGCCCCTGTATTTTCTTGCGCTCGGCATTTCGCTTGCTGTCGGCCCGCTGGTCGCACAGGGCATCGGCGCCGGCGACGAACGTCAGGTACGCCGCGCCTTTCGCCAGGGTATGGCGGTCGCCGTGCTGCTTGGCATGATCACGGTGCCGTTGCTGTTTGTCGGCGAAGAGGTGCTGGTGGGTCTGGGGCAGGATCCCGAACTGGCGCGGCGTGGCGAGCCGTTCCTGATCTGGTCGAGCTTCGGCATGCCCTTCATGTTCCTGTCCTTTGTCCTGAGGCAATATATGATCTCGCACCAGCGACCGCTGCCGCAGGTCATCGCCGTGCTGCTGGCGCTGGCGGTCAATGTCGGGCTGAACGAGGTGTTCGTGTCCGGAATCGGCCCGTTTCCAGCCATGGGACTCGCCGGCGTGGCGCTGGCAACATCGATTGTCTATGTGCTGCTCTGCGTCGGGCTCATCACCTATATCGCCATGGTGCCGCCCTTCCGGAATGGCAGCCCGTTCCGCCGAATATGGGTCATGGATTGGGGCCTGACCGTCCGGCTGCTTCGCATCGGTGTGCCGATCGGCCTGACCATTGTCGCCGAGGCCGGCATGTTCATCGCCGTGACCTTCCTGATCGGGCTGTTCAGCACCGCCGGTCTGGCGGCGGCGGCGATCACCAACCAGCTGGCGGCGGTGTTCTTCATGGTGCCGATCGCGATTGCCCAGGCCAGCACCATCCGGATCGGCAATTTTGCCGGTGCCGGCGACCGCCTGAACCTGTCACGAAGCGCCAGTGCCGCCTTCTGGCTCGGCATCGGGGCGACGCTGGTGACAACGCTGATCCTGTTGATCTGGCCGCAAGCCCTGGTCGGCATCTTCCTCGACAGCGGCGATGCGATGTTCGCCGAGGTGATGGCGCTGGCATTGCCGATGATGGTGCTGACCGCGCTGTTCCAGGTGCCGGACGGGCTGCAGGCCATCGCCATGTCGATTCTGCGCGGCCTGAATGACACGCGCGTACCGGGGACCATCGCCATTGCCAGCTTCTGGATCACCGGTGTCGGCGCGGGTGCTGTCTTCGGTTTCACCTTCGGCATGGGTCCGACCGGGGTATGGGGCGGGCTGGCGCTGGGGCTGACAGTGGCGGCCATCATCCTCAGCCTGCGCATGCGGCGGGCGATGCGGCGGGTTCGCGATGGCGGGCAGATCCTCGCCGCCTGAGAGGGCGGCATGCGCCGGGCATGCGTGTGGCCCGCGCATTTTGCCAAACACCTTGCTTTGGTTATTCTCACCCCGATGACAAACGCACCACACACATCGCTGCCGGTTGCCGGCACCGCGCTGCCGCTGGCCGGTCATGCGGCCATTCTTCCCGAGCTGACCGACTGGGCTGGCCAGCAGGCACCCGGCGGCAGGCTGACGCCGGCGCAGCTTGCCGCCATATTCGCCCATTCACGACATTTGCAGACATTGGCGCGGGCGCATCCCGACCTTCTGGCCACCGCCCCCCGCGGCGACGGCGCGGCCGAGATCGACCTTGCCATCGAGGCCTGCGAAACCGATGCCGGCAGGCTGACCGACGAGCCGCAGATGATGGCGGCGCTGCGGCGCCTGCGTCAGCGCAGCGCGCTGTGCGTGGCGTTGACCGACATGGCCGGAGCCGATGATGTCGAAGCGCAGATGCGGTGGCTGAGTGACGCCGCCGATGCCGCGGTGCGCTGCGCCGTGACCTGGCTGTTCCGCGATGCCGCGCACCGGCGTCAGGTCGCCGATGCCGACACCCCGGCATGGAATGGCGGTGCGGGGTGTGGCTGGACCGTATTGGCGCTTGGCAAGCTGGGGGCGGGCGAGCTGAACTATTCCTCGGACATCGACCTTGTCCTGCTTCACGACCCCATCGACAACCCCCTGTCCGACCGCGACACAAGCCAGCGTTTCTATGTCGAGATGGCACGCGGGCTTGTCAGGCTGCTGTCGACGGCGACGCGGGACGGCATTGGCTGGCGGGTCGATCTGCGGCTTCGCCCCGACCCCGGCGCCACCGCCGTCAGCATCCAGCGCGAGGCGGCCATCGGCTATTACGAATCCATCGCGCGAACCTGGGAACGCGCCGCCTTCATCCGCGCGCGGCCGATCGCCGGCGATCTGGAGATGGGCCGTAATTTCCTGACCGAACTGCAGCCTTTCATCTGGCGGCGAACGCTGGATTACACCGTCATGGACGACATGAAAATGATGTTGCGCCGCCCGGCCAGCGGTCTGGGATGGGAGGGCTATAACCTGAAGACCGGCCCGAACGGCATCCGCAGCATCGAATTCCTGACGCATGTGTTGCAGCTTGTCGGCGGCGGCCGGGTACCGGCGCTTCGTGTCGGCAGCACGCTGCCGGCGCTGCGGGCGCTGGCGGCGGAAAACTGGATCACCGTAGAACAGCGCGAACGGCTTGGCGCGCTGTATCTGGCGCTGCGCTGTGCCGAGCATCGCCTGCAGATGATTGGCGACGCGCAGACCCACGCATTGCCGCGGACAAGGGAGGGCATCGACGAGACGTCGCGGTTCATGGGACATGAGGGGGCCGACAGTTTTCTTGCCGCACTCGCCACCAGTCTCGACGAGGTTGCACGCCACACGTCACATCGGCTGTTCGAGGAGATTACGGACGGGACCGCGGACGATCGGGCAAAGGCCACCACCAACAATTCCAGCGACAAATCCGGCGTCGAGACCGCTGCCAATCCGGAAGACGCGCCGCTGTTCGATGATGAGGACAGGCTTGCCGGCTGGCTGGACGCACGCGGCTTCCAGCGTCCGGCCGACATCGCCGCCGTCCTGTCAGGCTGGATGGCCGGCAGGATTGCCGCCACCCGCGGCGAGCGGGCCCGCACGCTGCTGTCGCGGATCATGCCACCGATGCTGTCCCACCTGTCAGGCGCACAGGACCCCGACACCGCCTTTGCCGCCTTCGCCGGTTTCGTCGAAGGCCTGCCGGCCAGCGTTCAGATCTTTTCACTGCTGGATCACAATCGCGACCTGACACGGCTTCTCGGTGACATCCTTGTCCTGTCGCCGCGACTTGGCGACAGGTTGCGACGTCATCCGATGCTGTTTGATCTGGTGCTGTTCGCCGCCTTCTTCGAACCGCTTCCCGCGACCGCCGTCCTTGAGGAAGAACTTTGCGCCGCGATCGCCGGCCAACCGACCGAACTGGCGCTTGATACAGTGACGCGGGTGACCCGCGAGCGGCAATTCCGGGCCGAGGTGCAGCATCTCAGCGGCGTTGCGGACCGGCGGGCGCTCGGCACCGCCCTTGCCGATATCGCCGAGGCCGCCATCCGCGTCACCCGCGATCTGGCCATCGCCGACATGCAGCGCCGTCACGGCACCATCAAGGGCGATCTTGCGGTGCTTGCCATGGGCCGGCTCGGGCTCGGCGATCTGACGGCCACCTCCGATCTCGACCTTGTCTTTGTCTGGGACGCGCCGGCAGGGGCAGCCTCTACCGGAATCGAGGATGGCCGGCGCACCCTCGGCGCCAGCAGCTATTTCACAAGACTGGCGCAGACACTGGCGAACTGGCTTGGCGGGGCGACAGGGGAAGGCAAGCTGTTCACCATCGATCTGCGGCTCCGTCCCGATGGCGAGAAATCCGGACTTGCCCCGTCACTGGCGCGGCTGACGGCCTATTACCGTGACGAGGCCTGGCTCTGGGAAAAGCTGGCGCTTGGCAAGGCGCGGCTGGTGACCCCGGCTGCGACGTGCGGCGCGGCGGTGATCGACAGCCTGGCCCAGATTCGCACCACCGCTCTGCCGGCTGACATCATCGCATCACCGCTTCACGACATGCGACGCCGGCTTCGCGCCAGCTATGGCGATGCCCAGGAATGGCAGTTGCGAAAACACCCCGGCGGCATCGGCGAGCTTGACCTGCTGATCCAGGCGCTGCGGCTGCGGAATGCCGATCTGTTCGGCAATGCGGCATGGCCCGCAGACGCCATTCTCGACCGCATCGTCGAGTCGGGCCGGCTGGCACCCGAGAATGCCGAGGCGCTTGGCGCGGCGGAAAGCCTCTATGCCGACCTGCACCACGCATTGCGATTTGTGGTCGGCACCAGCGCGACCGACCCGCAGGCGTTGTCCGCGGCAGCGCGGCAGTTCATCTGCGCCGCCTGTGACAGCCCCGATCTGGAGACGTTGCGGGGGCGCGTCGACTCCCACAAGGGCGTGGTCGAGGCTCTGTTCGACCGGCTTTTCCCGGCACCGCCCTGTTGAGTTTCCCGCAGACCCTGAAAATTTCGACTCTCTATCGTCAAAACGACCCGTTTTCGGAATTTTCTGGACAGACGCGGCGATATTTTGGTCGCAAAGAAGGCGCATACGGCCATGGCTGTTGGATGAGATTTCATAACATTTTCAAAACCGGTGTCGGGCAGGATTGAAGGATCCGTTCCGGCACCTGAACAGGGACCTGTTGATCCGCCATGCTGAGATCCGCCTTGGCATCATGGACGCTGTTTTTCGGCCTGTTGCTGATCATGTCCGGCAACGGGCTGCAGGTCGTTCTGCTTGGCACCGAAGCCACTGAGGCCGGATTTTCCAAGATCACCACCGGCTTTGTGATGGCGGGCTATTTCCTGGGGATTTTCTGCGGCTCCATTCTGGTGCCACGAATGCTCGACAATGTCGGACATGTTCGCGTCTTCGGCGCCATGGCGGCGCTGGCCTCGGCCGCCGTTCTTGTCATTGCGGCGCTTGTCAATCCGGTGGTCTGGGCCCTGATGCGCATTCTCACCGGATTCTGCTTTGCCGGCATGTATATCGTCTGCGAAAGCTGGCTGAACGACCAGTCGACCAACGAGACACGCGGCCAGATGCTGTCGCTGTACATGATCGTCTCGATGGGCGGGCTGGCCATCGGCCAGCTGATGATCGGTGCCGGCGGCGAGGACAGTATTGTCCTGTTTCTCCTTGCCTCGGTGCTGGTCTCGGTCGCCGTCGTGCCGGTGCTGCTGTCGGTTGGCAAGGCGCCAGCCTTTGAAGAGCCTGAGCGGATGAGCCTGCGCCGCCTGTTGCAGGTCTCGCCGCTGGCCGTTGTCGGGCTTGGCATCAACGGGGTGGCCGTTTCGATGCTGTTCGGCATGGGGGCTGTCTATGGCCTGTCGATCGGTCTCAGTAACGCCGAGGTCGGCTATTTCATGACGGCGCCGGTGATCGGCGCGTTGATCCTGCAATATCCGGTGGGCCGGCTGTCGGACCGGTTTGACCGCCGGATGGTGATCTTCGGCGTCGCGGTGATGGGCGCCTGCGCCGCGGCCATGGCAACCTTGTTCGGCCGTGCCGATTTCACATTGCTTCTCGTCTGCATGCTTGTCTATGGCGGCTCGCTGTTCCCGCTCTATTCACTGTGCATCGCGCATGGCAACGACTTTCTGACACCAAGCCAGATGGTCGCCGCCGCGTCGGGTCTTGTCATGATCAACGGTGCCGGTGCGGTCATCGGATCACCGCTGGCGGCGCTGTCGCTGGAATATTTCGGCGTCACCAGCTTTTTCATCCTTGTGACAGCCATTCAGCTGATGATCGCCGGCTTCGCGCTGTTCCGGATGACCCGCCGCGCCGCCGTGCCGAACCTGGCGCAGGGCCCGTTCGTCGCCATTCCCGAATCCTCAAGCGCCATCGCCGCGACACTGAATCCGGAAGCGGAATGGATACCGGGCAGCGACGAGGAGGCCGAGGAAGACGACCCGTTCCACGACAATCCCTATATCGACTGACGGCCCTATATCGACTGACGGCCCCATATCAACTGATCCTTGTCGACCATCCCTTGGCAGGACGCGCGATGGCGCGCGATCTGCTTTTATGTCTGGATGGAGTTCATCTCTTACATTAGTTTTTTCTTATGAAAAAACCGGTTCTGATCATCGCCGCCCTGTTGTTGCAGCCGGTCATCCAGCCTGTCGCCGCCGCGGACCAGCCATTCTCGATACAGGGTGAATTGTCTGTCACCCGCGTCAGCGACGGTGATTCACTGCGAAGCGGTCCGCTGAAGATACGCCTTCACGGGATCGACGCTCCGGAGTTGAAACAGACCTGCACCGACAGCACCGGCGCCACCTGGGCCTGTGGCCACGCCGCCCGAGATGCGGTGAGCGAGATCACCAAAGCGGCGCCACTGCGCTGCGCTCTGATGGATGTCGACCGCTATGGCAGGTTGATCATGCGCTGTTTCGCCGGCGGCACCGACATCGCCGAACATCTTGTCGAGAACGGTCTCGCCCTTGCCTATCGGCGTTACAGCACCGATTATGTTGCCGCCGAGACAATCGCGCGCGACCGCGGGCTCGGGGTCTGGGCCGGCACCTTCGAGGCACCCTGGGACTGGCGTCGCCGCCATTGACGTGCTTCTGACCATGACAGTGACAAAGGGACTGACAAACCGGCGCGGCTCTGCCATATTCGGCGCGTGGAAACAGATCACTCCACCGAGAGGACGACCATGAGCGAAGACGACCGCATTACCATCATCGCCGAAAGTTTCGAAGCTGCAGCGCTCGAATTTCACCGCCGCAACCTGGCCTCGGAAGGCTACCGCATGGTCGGTCCGATCAGCATGCAGCGGTTCGAGCGGATGAACGGCCCGAAGCGGGAAGTGCTGTTTGACGGCAATCCGATGTTCGCGGTGACCTTCGCCAAGGAAGGCAACTGACGCCATCTCACCCGAGGCAGTCCCATTCCAGAAGCAGGCCCATTCCTGAAGCAGGGCCAGCTCTATAACAGTCCCAGATCGCGCAGCTCGGCGACGAGTTCGGGCGGCATTGTCTCGTCGCCCTCATCGGTCACCGGCAGATCCTTCGGCGCGTCTTTCGCCTCGAGATAGCGCCAGCCCTGAAAGATGCGTACCCGTATCGGTTCGACCGCGACAAGTTCCGGGGCCAGCACGATGCCGCATGCCGGCTTGCCATCGGCCCGCTGCATGCTCCGCAACTCCCGAATGGGCTGGCGCGCGCACATCACCCCCTTGATCACCCAGAACATGCTGCCGCCATCAAGAACCTCTTCGGCCCGGCGCGGTGTGTTGCGGGTGACATGCATCAGCTCCTGCCCGGCCTCGCGCCGCATCACCTGCCATTGCCGCAGGCTGGCAAGCGATTCCGATCCAACAGACAATTTCTTCAGATGCACGGTCATGCCGGATCATCCTTGCGCAACAGAAAGCCGCCGGGCGGCTGGTAAGGTGAATGAAAGCAGATGCGTTACGGGATTAAATATAGGGCGGCGAGACCCAGAAACACGAAAAAACCGACAACGTCGGTGATTGTCGTGATGAAAACACTGGATGCCACCGCCGGATCGACACCAACCCGCACAAGCCCTAGCGGCACCAGCGTCCCACTGAGGCCGGCCACTACCAGATTGGCAAACATCGCCACCGCCATCACCGCCGCGATATCCTGGTCACGGAACCAGAGAAAGGAAATGCTGGCGGCAAGAATGGCGAAGACAATGCCGTTCAGCACAGCCACGATCAGCTCGCGCCGCACGAAGCTGGCGGCCGCATCACGGTCGATCTGGCGCAGCGCCAACGCACGCACGGCGACGGTCACGGTCTGGGTTCCGGCATTGCCACCCATTGAAGCGACGATCGGCATCAGCACCGCGAGCGCAACAAGACGTTCGATGGTGGCATCGAACAGGCTGATCACCGCCGAGGCGACAATCGCCGTCAGCAGATTGATCAGCAGCCAGGAACCGCGGCCCTGAAACGTCCCCCACAGGCTGGAACGGACATTCGAATCGCCAACCCCGGCCAGCGCCATGAGGTCCTCCTCGGCTTCCTCGTCAATGACGCCGATCACATCATCGATGGTAATGACCCCGATCAGGCGTCCATGTTCGTCAACAACCGGCGCGCTGACCATGCCATAGCGACGGAACAGAATCGCCACCTCCTCCTGGTCCATATCCGCCGGGATCTTGCGAAAATCGCCCTGCATGATCTCGCCGACACGGCGCGGCCGCGGCGTGCACAGAAGCTTGCCAAGGCTGACCTCGCCAATCGGGCTTCGTGCGGGGTCGACAACGAAGATGAGATAGAAATCCGTATCGCCGAATTGCGAGCTGCGCAGGAAATCGATGGTCTGCCCGACCGTCCAGAATGATGGCACGGTCACAATCTCGCGCTGCATCATCCGGCCGGCGGAATCCTCGGGATAGGCAAGACCCTCCTCGACAAGAACGCGGTCCTCGGCAGGCAGCGCCGCCAGAACATCCTCGATCTCGTCCTCCTCCAGCTCCTCGATGATGTTCAACGCGTCATCGGTGTCGAGGTCGTGAAGCTGACGCGCCAGCGCCGCGACGCCCATCACATCGACAATCTCGTTACGGGTGTTCTCGTCAAGGAAGGCGAGCGTTTCCGCATCCAGCCCGTCACCAAGCGTTCGCACAAGCGCTGCGGCCTGTGGTGCGGGAAGCCGTTCCAGCAGATCGGCCTGGTCAGCCGGGTGAAGCGGCGCAACAAGAGCGCGCGCGCGGTCATCTGCCCCGTTATTGATGGCGGCGACAATCGCCGACTCAACCTTTGGCGTCAGCCCGTAGAGCGCGGCGAGCCGGTCACCATCATCGCGGCGATCCGGCGTATCTGCGGCCTCGGAAGTCTCGCCGTGGCGCGGTGTCTGTTGTTTATGTCCGGATGCCATTCACACTATCCTTCCGCCTGCGCGGGGCGGCCTTCCGCCTGCGCGGGGCAGCCTTCCGCCTGCGGGGGGCGGCCTTCCGCCTGTGCGGGACGGCCTTCAGCCTGTGCGGCACAGCCTGCGCGGGACGGCCTGCTCCGGCAGGTCTAACGCGGCGCGAAGACTAACAGATCACCGGCCAATGGAAAAGCGCAGCCGGGGCTGAAATTTTGTTGCGCGAAGGCGATCAGGGGGTCTCTTGAAATAAAATTACAATGCCCGGCACGTGACAATTCTATCGGCAAGCGACAATTCTAGCTGTCGAGATCATACAGTCCGATGCGCCGTGAATGGCCGTCGAACCTTACCTCATGCCCGACCGGCGGATGGGCCCGTTGCGCGCATTCCATACGTTCGCAGACCGCGCATCCAATGCCGATCGGTTCATGCCTGCGCCGACGTGAGGCGTCAAACTCGTCGGCATAGACAAGATCTCGGGCATGATGAATCTCGCAGCCAAGCGCCACGGCGAACTCGGGAGGTGCCTCTCCGCGTGGCGCCCAGGGACGCGGCACGGTTCGCGCGATTGTGAAGAATTTCTGCCCGTTCGGCAGTTCGGCCGCCTGAAACAGCATCCGGTCAGGTGTCCGGAAGGCCTTGTGAACATCCCAGCGCGGACAGGTGCCGCCATTCTTGGCGAACTGCATGCCACCGGCGGCAAGTCGCTTGGAGATATTGCCGGCATCATCGACGCGCAGGAAGAAGAACGGAATGCCGCGCGCATTCGGGGCGTTCAGGCTTGTCAGCCGATGGCAGACCTGTTCAAAACTGGCACCGAACCGGCGGCCCAGAAGATCAAGGTCGTGGCGCAGCTCGCGCGCCGATTCATGAAATGACGTATAGGGCATCATCACCGCGGCGGCGAAATATCCTGCCAGTGTGGTGCGGAACAGCGAGCGCGCCGATTCATCCGCGACACCATATTCCTCGGACAGAGAGGCTATAAGTTCGGTCTGCTCGATCAACGCTGTCTGCATGAGAAGATGAAAGACCCGTTGCGGGCGGCGGAGCGCCTCGCTGACAAGAATTTCTCTTCGATGCTGGTCATAGCGCCGCAATTGTGTACCCATGACCGCCGCCGGGATCACCCGCACGCGCAGACCAAGCCTGTCACGCGAATAGAGGATCAGCCTCTCAAGCAGCATGCCGGCATCATTTTCCTTGCCAAGGATGCTGGCGCGGCAGGCCTCGGCTGCCGTCTCGAGTTTGGCGAAGTAGTTATTGGCCTGCTGGAGAACCGCGCGAACCTGCTCCACCGGGCTGTTGCCAACACCGTCCTGGCGCCCGTCGCCGGATGACGTCTCTAGCTGGTCCCTGACCTTGCGATAGGCCTGGAACAGGCTGAGCATGCCGCGCGCCGCCGCCGGTGCCGCCGTCGCCAGATCCTGCAATTCGCGGCGTGACACCCGGTCACCCGACAGCAACGGGTCGGCGAACACCTCGGCAAGGTCGGTCAGCAATGCCGGGCTGTCATCCTCGGCGAAGCTCTTCAGATCGATGTCGAAGGAGTTGCCAAGCTTCAGCAGCAGGCTGACTGTCAGCGGCCGCTGGTTATGTTCCAGCAGGTTGAGATAGGACGGGCTGATATCCAGCGCCTCTGCCATCGCCGTCTGTGACAGCCCGGCAGCCTGCCGAAACCGGCGCAGCTTGTGCCCGACAAGTATCTTTTCCTGCATGACGCGGTCCGTATCCGTGCGGTAACAACGCCCGAAGGTAAATTTGTAAAAAGAAATTGTAAAGTTGTTACTGTTTTCATATTTGCACTTTTTTCCTCGGTACCGACCCTTCCCTGCGGTAAACAGACGCAGATTGTACGCGACGCGCCACGATCAGGCGCGCTGATACTGACCGTGCCGACCATTGACCGTGCCAACCAACGGCCATGACGGCCATGTCGACCAGGGCACCATATGACCGAGGAGAGACCGATGACCCGCACACCACAGGATGATTTCGAAACCCGCACCGGGGCCGCGCCGAACCGCTTTGACGGCATCAAGCGCGATTACAGCATGGCGGATGTGGAGCGCCTGTCAGGCTCCGTGCAGATCGAATATACGCTGGCGCGCAACGGCGCGAACAAGCTCTGGGATCGCCTTCATACCGAGGATTATGTCCATTCGCTCGGTGCCATGACCGGCAACCAGGCCATGCAGATGGTGCGCGCCGGCCTCAAGGCCATCTATCTGTCCGGATGGCAGGTCGCCGCGGACGCCAACACCGCCGGCGGCATGTATCCCGACCAGTCGCTCTATCCGGCCAATTCCGGTCCTGAACTTGCGCGCAAGATCAACCGCACTTTGCAGCGCGCCGATCAGATCCAGAGGCTGGAGGGCGATGGTGACATTGACTGGTTCGCCCCCATCGTGGCCGATGCCGAGGCCGGTTTCGGTGGCGCGCTGAACGCGTTCGAACTGACCCGCAACTATATCGAGGCCGGTACCGCCGGCGTGCATTTCGAGGACCAGCTTGCCTCGGAAAAGAAATGCGGCCACATGGGCGGCAAGGTGCTGATCCCGGTCCAGCAGCATGTCGCCAATCTGAACGCCGCGCGGCTTGCCGCCGACACCGCCGGCGTGCCGACGCTGATTGTCGCCAGGACCGATGCCGAGAGCGCGAAGCTGATCACCTCGGATGTTGACGAGCGTGACCGGCCGTTCCTGACCGGTGAGCGTACCGAGGAAGGATTCTTCCGCCTCGATCCCAAGGATTCATTCGAGCGTTGCGTTGTCCGCGGACTCGCCTTCGCCGAATATGCGGATCTGCTGTGGATGGAAACCTCTACCCCCAACCTTGAGCAGGCAAAGCGATTTGCCGACGCCATCCACAGCCGATTCCCGAACAAGATGCTGGCCTATAACTGCTCGCCGAGTTTCAACTGGTCGGCCAATCTGTCACCGGAGGATATCGAGCGGTTCCAGCGCGAGATCGGTGCCATGGGCTACAAATACCAGTTCATCACCCTGGCCGGCTTCCATTCAATGAACTTCTCGATGTTCCAGCTTGCCAGCGGCTATCGCGACCGCGGCATGGAAGCCTATTGCGAGCTGCAGAATGCCGAATTCGACGCCGAGGAATCAGGCTATACCGCGACCCGCCACCAGCGCGAGGTCGGGGCCGGCTGGTTCGACGCCATCTCGGTTGCCGTCAAGGGTGGCCAGTCGGCAACCACGGCGATGGCCGACTCCACCGAGGAGGCGCAGTTCACCGCCGCCGAGGACAGCATGGCGGCCGAATAACGACAACCTCCACCGGTTGGTGCGACTGGCACTGGCAGCGGGCTTGGGGGAGCAGCGCACCAAACAGCATCAACCGGTTTTGGGGGCCGGACGGGTTTCTTGCTTTGCCGTCCGGCTCCCTTTTCATGTCTGCACTCAGCTTCATATCTGCACTCAGCGGCTGCTGTCAGCCGTGGCCAGAATCGGCGCTGCCAGCGCCACGATCCGGTCATACACAATATCGATATCAGCCGCCGTGGTCGCGGTGGTACCGATGCTGATCCGGATCACATAACGGCCGCGATGAATGGTCTGGGTGAGATAGAGCGTGCCATCACCATTCACCGCATCGACAAGCCGCGCGTTCAGCGCATCCAGCGCCGCCCCGTCATCCATGCCATCCGGCCGCAATCTGAAGCTGAACAGCCCCAGTCGCGGCGCGCTGGTGATCTCGAAGCCGGTCGTGGCGCCGATCCGCGCCGCCAGATCGTCGGTCCAGGCGACATGGTTGCGGATGATCTGCTGCAGGCCGGCAACGCCGTAGCAACGGATCACGAACCACAGTTTCAGCGCCCGGAACCGGCGACCAAGCTCCAGCGTCAGTTGCGAATAATCGGTGATCCCCTCGGCATCCTGTGTCACCAGATAGGCCGGCGTGATCGACATCGTCTTCTGGAAATCCTCGACCGACTTGATGAAATGCGCCGAACAGTCGAAATTCGTCATCAGCCATTTATGCGGGTTCATGACCAGCGAATCCGCCATCTCCACACCGCGCGCGATGTCACGGAATTCCGGACAGATCAGGGCCGAGCCGGCCCAGGCGGCATCGACATGCGAGAACAGCCCCTCGTCTCTGGCGATTGGCAGGATGGTCTCCAGCCGGTCACTGGCGCCAACGCCGGTGCCGCCAACCACGCAGCACAGAGCGCAGGGCACAAAACCGGCATCGCGATCGGCGGCAATGGCGGCGCGCAAGGCAACAGGGTTCATCGCGCCATCATCATCCGTCGCCACAGTAACCAGATTCTCACGCCCGATGCCGGACAGGAAGACCGCTTTTTCGACCGAGGAATGCGCTTCATCCGTGACATAGACACGAAGGACAGGCTGACCGGACAGACCGGTCTCCTTGCCGGCCCAGTCAAGTGCCTTCTCGCGCGCCGTCAGGATGGCCGACAGCGTCGCCATGCCGGCACCGGTCTGGATGATGCCGTGCCAGCCCTCGCCGATGCCGGTCATCTGACGAAGCCAGTCAAGAACATGAATTTCCATCTCGGTGCCTGCCGGCGAGGTCTGCCACAGCAGGCAATTCGCCGCCATCGTCGCGGTCAGCCACTCGGCGAGGATCGAGGGCGGGCTGCTGTTCGCCGGAAAATAGGCAAAGAACCGCGGATGCTGCCAGTTCGTGACATGCGGCACGACAAGCGATTCAAAATCTGCAAAGACATCCTCGACAGCCTCACCCTCATGCGGCGGGGTGGGAGGAAGGTTTGCCATCACTTCGCCCGGGCGGGTTTGTGGACGCACCGGCCGCTCGCCAAGCGAGTCGAGATAATCAGCCGACCATTCGGCGGCGCGGCGCCCCCAATATTCAAGATCACGATTCTTCATTCAGACTTCCCCGCCAACGATGAAAATGGCGATGTCGCCAAGGTTGGTACCGGTTGGCGCGACCCGCAACAACGCCCCGCCGGACCCAAGCCGGCAGGAGTCAAGAAAAGGATGGCAATCATGCGCTTTCAGCGCGGCCGCCGCCGCGTTGGCATCGAAGGCGTGATCGGAAGTGATCATCGCCCCGGCAGCGTCGGTTGGTCCGTCACGCCCATCGGTGCCGCCGATCAGCGCCGCCCAGCGGCGCTTTGGCGCCAATTCGTGCATCGCGCTGGCGAAGGCCACACCCATTTCCTGTGCCCGGCCACCGACGCCGCCGCTGCCGTCAAGCCGCACCGTCGTCTCACCGCCGGTCACGCCCCAGACGCCGGCAGGCGTACTTGCGGCGACAAGCTGATGCGCCAGCAACCGCGCACAGTCGGCCGCCTCGCCGGTCAGTGCCGGCAGGGCGAGTTCCCGCAACCCGTCCATGCCACCGACAAGCCGGTCGCGCGCCGCCGCCCGGCACAGATCATTGCTTGCCAGGAGGTGCGAGGTGACATTCGTCGTTACCGGATCACCAGGCCGTACCGGCAGATCGGCACGTCCGTCCTCGATTCGTGCCAGATGCGCCTTCACGAAATCCAGCCTGTCCAAGCCGCTGCCACGAATCAGGGACAGCGTCTCGTTAAGCGGCACCGGGTCGGCGATGGCCGGGCCGCTGGCAATGGATTCAAGCCTGTCACCGGGCACATCGGACAGAAGGAACTGGGTGATCCGCGCCGGCGCGGCAAGGCGCGCCAGCCGCCCGCCCTTCAGCGATGAGAACAGCCGCCGCACCGCGTTCATGTCATGGATGTCGAGACCACTGGCGAGAAGCGCCTCGTTCAGAGCCTGCTTGTCGGCAAGGCTCACCCCCTCGGCCGGGGCCGGCAACAACGCCGAGCCGCCGCCACTGATCAGCAGCAGCAGATGGTCATCCACACCCAGCGAGTCGGCCATGGCGGTGACCGCGGCACTGGCCGCAAGCCCGCGTTCATCGGGCACAGGGTGGGCGCTGGCGAATGATGTCATGCCGTTGATTTCGGTAAGGCTTTCATCGGTCGTGACGATGATACCCGGCGCATCGCAGCCGGCCTCGCGAACCGCGGCGGCCATACTGATCGCCGCCTTGCCAACGGCGATGACGAAACTGGGCGGGGTGTCGAGCTGTGCCACCGCGGCACGCGTCACCGCGCCGGGATGCCCTGCTGTCAGCGCCGAATTGAAACCAACCTTGGCCAGTTCGGCCCATGCCGCCGCCGTCATCGGGATTACCCCACCGGGTCGGGAAGCGGGTCACCGGCGGCAAAGGCGCGGGCGTTCGCAACAACCTTCATCCCCATAGCGACACGCGCCTCGCGCGTTGCCGAGCCAAGATGCGGCAGCAGCACCGTGTTCGGCGCGGCCATGATGGCCGGGTTGATGGCCGGCTCACCCTGATAGACGTCAAGGCCGGCACCGGCGATGCCGCCGGTCTCAAGCGCCGCTACAAGCGCCGCCTCGTCGACGACATCCCCACGCGCGGTGTTGACGACATAGGCGTCAGGCGACATCGCGCCAAGCGCGGCTTCATCAAGGATCTGGAAGGTGTCCGGCGTCGCCGCGCAATGCAGGCTGACAAAATCGCTGGCGGCGCAAAGTTCGGCGACGCTGGCATATTGGGTGCCGTTCACCCCGCCGCCATCAGGAATCGCCGAGCGGTTATGGAACCCGACCTCCATGCCGAAGCCGAAATGCGCCCGGTGGGCGACGGCCTTGCCAATCCGGCCCATGCCGATGATCCCGAGTCGCTTGCCCGTCATAGCCTGGCCAACAAGATGAGTGGGACGCCAGCCACTCCACGCGCCGGCGCGTACCTCGCGCTCGCCCTCACCGGCGCGGCGGCACAACATCAGCATGAGTGTCAGCGCCAGATCGGCGGTGGCGTCGGTCAAAACACCCGGGGTGTTCGATACCGGGATGCCATGCGCCGCCGCCGCGGCGAGGTCGATATGGTTCACCCCCACCCCGTAATTGGCAATCATCCGGCATTTCCCGGCCGCACCTGCATTGACGATATCGGCACCGATGCTGTCCGAGACGGTCGGCGCGGCGATATCGTGGGCGGCGAACCCCTCGGCAAGCGCGTCCTGCGACAGCGGCGCGTCATCCTTGTTGAAGGTGACATCGAAATGCGCGGCAAGCGCCTCTTCGGCGGCTTGTGGCCAGCGGCGTGTCACAAAAATACTGGGTCTTGTCATCTGTCGTTACCTGTCAAATCTTCCGGAATTCATGCCGGGCCCTCATTTCAGGTCCTCATTTCAGGTCCTCATTTCAGGCCCTCACATTGCCCCGGCATGGGCCAAGGCTCCTGCCAGTCAGCCCAGCCTAAATAGCAGAAGGGCATCGCCAAGGCGATGCCCTCCCCGAATTTTGTCTTTTATCAGCGGGGTTAGCCCGGCATTTCGCCCTGGATACCCTCGGCGTAAAAGAAGATGTCGCTCCACAGCGTGCCATCATTCAGCGCCTCGCCGGCCTTGACCACCACATTGCCCTTATTGTCCTTGATCGGGCCGGTGAAGATATTGTAGCCACCCTCGACCTTGGCAGCTGCCTTCTCGGCAGCCGCCTTGACGTCGGCCGGCATGTTCTCGAACGGGGACAGGACGAGATAGTCGTCAGCCATACCTTTCCAGGTGTTGCCTGCCCAATGTTTCGGGCCATCACCGGTCGACCATGTACCGTCCATGACCTGCTGGATCTTCTCAATGTAATAGTGCGACCAGTCATTCACTGACGAGAACAATTGCGCGTTTGGTGCGAATTTCTTCATGTCGCTGGCCTGACCGAAGCCGTGCAGGCCCGCCTTTTCAGCAATCTGCAGCATCGCCGGCGTATCGGTATGCTGTGCCATCACGTCGGCACCCTGCGCGACAAGAACCTTCGCCGCGTCAGCTTCCTTGACCGGATCTTCCCAGGTATTGGCCCAGATGACCATGATCTCGGCGTCAGGATTGGCCTCGCGCATGCCGATGGCGAATGCGTTCAGGCCCTGATAGGCCTCGGGGATCGGGAACGGCGCGATATAGCCGATCTTGTTCGTCTTCGTCATCATGCCGGCGACGATTCCCTGAACATAACGACCCTCATAAAACCGG